>PBQI01000073.1 GCA_002725625.1 Rhodospirillaceae bacterium
ATGTTTAACCGCACCAATATAGCTTTCCTCCACGACGTCTTCATGGCGGCCGCTTCCTTTGCGGTTGCACTATGCCTAAGGTTATGGGCCGATATCGAATTCTACCCGATTGAGCAGCTTGTTGCAGGGACCGTAATTTTCACCTTGGTTGCAGCCATTGTATTTCGCTTTATGCGCATGTACCGGGGCGTTTGGCGCTATGCCTCCCTCAACGATCTTCTTAACATCACCAAATCCTCAACCCTCGTCATTCTGATTTTTTTGGTACTGCTGTTCCAGATGACCCGGTTGGAGGATTTGCCGCGATCACTGCCGTTTATTAACTGGTTTGTTTTGATTGCTCTTTTGGGCGGCCCTCGGTTTCTCTACCGTCTGTTCAAGGACCGCCGTCTGGAGTTCAAGCTGGAGCAAACCGCCCATCAGCGCATTCCTGTTGTATTGGTAGGTGCCGGTGACAGTGCCGAATTGTTTATCCGGGATTTAGCGAGGAGCGATTCCAACTATCGGGTGTCGGGAATTGTGTCTGGTACACCCAGCCGGGTGGGGCGTAATATTCATGGTGTCGAGATTTTGGGTGCAATCGAAGAAATCCCGTCCATTATCGAAAATCTTGCTGTAAGGGGCGACAACCCGCAAAGGCTCATTATCACCTCCGAGCGAATCGAAGGCAGGCAAATTAAAACGTTGATGGATACCGCCGACCAGTTGGGTATGAGTCTGGCGCGCCTGCCGACGCTGACCGAATTCAAAAGTGGTATTAATGATCAGGAACTGGAGGTACGGCCCATTGATGTAGAAGATCTGTTGGGACGTCCGCAAACGCCACTTGATCGTGAAGGTCTGCACCGAATGATCGGTGGGAAGCGAGTCCTGGTAACCGGCGCCGGCGGAAGCATTGGTAGCGAACTTGTTAGACAGATTGCCGCGCTGAGTCCCACCAAAATTATCCTGGTCGAAAATTCCGAGTACGGTCTCTACACCATTGATATGGAGCTGTCAGAAAATTTTGCCGAACTTTCTCGGAGTTCCCTGATTGGGGACGTGCGGGACCGTAACCGCATGGACCGGATATTCAGTGAAGAAAACCCTCAATTAGTTTTCCATGCCGCCGCTCTAAAACATGTGCCCATGGTAGAAGCCAATATTTTGGAAGGGCTAAGGACCAATGTGAGCGGCACGGTCAATGTCGCTGACGCGGCGCGCCAGGCCGGTGTGGAAACCTTTGTCCAGATTTCGACGGACAAAGCGGTAAATCCGACCAATATAATGGGCGCTTCTAAACGTATAGCCGAAAGTTATTGCCAGGCGCTTGATCTTGAAGGCGATGGAATATCAACCCGTTTCGTCACTGTCAGATTCGGTAATGTCCTGGGATCTACCGGGTCGGTGGTCGAACTGTTCCGCCGCCAGATTAGTGAAGGCGGTCCGGTGACCGTCACCGATCCAGAAATGAAGCGGTATTTCATGACCGTCCGGGAAGCCGTCGAACTGGTGTTATCGGCAGCAGCGCTCGGCGATGAGGCCGACCAAAAACAGGAGGGCAGAATATTCGTTCTGGAGATGGGAGATCCGGTCGTGATCGATTATCTGGCCAAACAAATGATCAGACTTGCCGGACTCATCCCCGACGAGGATATTGCTGTCACCTATACCGGCCTCAGGCCTGGCGAAAAGCTGTTTGAGGAGATATTTCACGGCAGTGAAGAACTGGTACCGACCTCCCAAAGCGGTCTTCTGTTAGCATCGCCAAGAGCCAATAAACTGGCCATCGTTTTAGAGCAACTCGGAAGGTTGCAGTCGACGTTAGACTGTGGCGACGAAACCAGTGCGCGCAACATCGTGCAGGAAATGGTTCCCGAGTACACATCCGTGGATCACAACCGTAAAACCGCATCAGTGGCGGAATAGTTCTCAAGACGAATTTCTGTTTTCCGGCTGGCTCAATTAGACGCCATTTGCTATATGGGCTTCGCATTATAACAACAAATTATTGCCTTCACTGCCGACAGGAATTTACGCATGTCTGAGCCCATCCGCCGCGCCCTTATTTCCGTTTCTGACAAGACCGGGCTTGTCGATTTCGGCCGCTATCTGGCCGATCATGGAGTTGAAATCCTATCCACCGGCGGTTCAGCCAAAATGCTTGCTGATGCCGGTGTCCCGGTCGTCGAAGTTTCACAACATACGGGATTTCCGGAAATGATGGACGGCAGGGTAAAAACACTGCACCCGAAAATCCACGGCGGTATGCTCGGCCGCCGGGGCAGCAGTGACGATCTGGCGACCATGGAAAACTATGGTATCGCGCCTATTGATCTCGTCGTTGTAAATCTGTACCCGTTTGAAGAGACCGTCGCCGCCGGTGCCGACTATGAAACCTGCATCGAGAATATTGATATCGGCGGACCGGCGATGATTCGCTCCGCCGCCAAGAATCATGTCAGCGTCAATGTCGTGGTTGATACCGGGGACTACGGCCAACTGGTGGAGGAAATGGCCACCAATAAAGGCGGCACCACACCTGAATTCCGTAAAAAGCTCGCCGCCAAAGCCTATCGGCGCACCGGGGCTTATGATGCCGCCATCGGGTCATGGTTTGCCGATGTCCAGGAAATATCGTTTCCGGAGCGTCTTGTCATCGCTGGGTCGCTTAAACAGGAAATGCGTTATGGCGAAAACCCCCATCAAACCGCCGCTTTTTATACCGGTGGTGAATCTCGCGCGGGGGTGGCCACGGCGTATCAACTGCAGGGCAAGGAGTTGAGCTTCAACAATCTCAACGACACCGACGCCGCCTTTGAACTGGTGGCTGAATTCGAGGATACAGCCTGCGCCATTATTAAACACGCCAATCCCTGCGGTGTAGCTATCGGCGACAATTTGGCCGACGCCTATCAAAAGGCCCTGACCTGCGATCCGGAAAGCGCCTTCGGTGGTGTTGTTGCCATCAACCGCACCCTAGATGCGGCGACCGCCGAGGAGATCGTCCAGTTATTCGCTGAAGTCGTTATCGCTCCAGAAATCGATGATAGCGCCGAGGAAATTCTTACAGCTAAGAAAAACTTACGCGTGCTGGCAACCGGCGGGCTGCCGGATACCAAACGTTCCGACATGACCATCCGGTCACTGGCCGGTGGTTTCCTGCTGCAGGGAAGAGACGCGCTGATCATCGAAGACGATTTGCAAGTTGTAACCGAACGGGCGCCGACCGAGAAAGAGTTGGATGATCTCCGTTTCGCCTTCACGGTGTGCAAGCATGTAAAATCCAACGCCATAATATACGCCAAGGACGGCGTTACGGTGGGCATCGGCGCCGGTCAAATGAGCCGCGTTAATTCATCCCGCATTGCCAGTTGGAAGGCTCAGGACGCCGCCGTTTCGGCGGGTGAAGCGCAAAGCCGGGCCATTGGATCAGTTGTTGCTTCTGATGCTTTTTTCCCTTTTGCCGACGGCCTTCTGGCCGCCGCCGAGGCCGGTGTCACCGCCGTTATTCAGCCAGGCGGCTCCATCCGGGACGACGAAGTGATCGCCGCCGCCAACGAGCAAGGACTGGCTATGGTTTTCACCGGAATACGCCATTTTCGTCACTAAGCTCGTTTAAACATGGGTGAAATATTCAAATGAAAATAATTGACTAAAATAGTCTGTTTTTGCCTTTATTCGCTTAATTTTACATAATTTTTGGAATTTAGACGAGAAAATAGCCGATTTTAACGGTTAACTGGCCAAAATTATGGTTTTCTACCAAAATATATGAGATTCGCAGGCAATAAGGTATACTGAACGATGATAATTATGCCCTAAATAGCCAAAAATTTTCTGTATAGAATTTCTAGAATTTACGTTGTTTGATAAGATCTTCTTCCATGCGGGCCTGTCGCATGTACTGGCCGAGCAGATGCATCAGGGACTGATGAACATCTTCAATAACGCCATAGTTGTCAGCCGTGACATGTAAATTAACGCTGGCCGCCTGGGCCGTCCGGCCGCCTTCAAAGCCGGTCATTGAGATTACCTCAATACCCTGCTCCCGCGCCCAGGTGGCGGCGCGTACAACATTTTCCGAATCACCCGACGAACTGACCGTCATCACCACATCGCCGGCCTGGGCGACCAGCCGTAATTGATGGATAAAAACCTCGTCATAGGAAATATCGTTAGCGATGGCGGTAATGACCTCGACATTGGTGGCGAGGGACTGCACTTGGGGCAACAGGTCCGTGTCGGTCGACAGCAGCTTGCCGTGATCGCAGGCCAAGTGGTTGGAAATCGCCGCTGATCCACCATTGCCGCAGACATAAAGCGTGCCACCGGTTTCATAGGCTTTGACCAGGATGGCCGCCGCAGCGGCTAATTTTGCCCGGTCGACGCTCGCCCCCGCTTTGGCGTACTCCTCGAAATAGGCGTCCGTATAGGCACCGATTTCAGCAAATTTGTTATCAGGAAAGGTCATGGTCGGTCTTTTACTCCGTCTGACTGGAACTATCAATAAGGTTACCGGGCTGATCCTGGTGGTTACCGCCGGGCATCGACCACCGGCACCAGCAACAATCCGCCGACAATGAAAAACACCATAATGGTAGCCATCCCGGCCCGTTGGCTTTGAAATATATCGGTGGCCAAGGCGAGCACTGCCGGTCCCAGGAACGCCGTTGCCTTACCGGAGAACGCGTATAGTCCGAACATCTCGGTGCGGATTTCCACCGGAGCCAAATGCGCCATCAGGGAACGGCTAGCGGCCTGGGCCGGACCGACAAAAAATCCCAATGGTACGCCGAACACCCAGAACAATGTCTTTGATTCGATCAACAGTAAGATGACGCCCAAGACGCTCAAGGCGGCAAGCGCCATATAAATAACCCGTTTGGGCCCGAGAGAATCATCCATCCAGGCAAACACTGCCGCTCCGATTCCGGCAGTGACATTAATAGCGATACCAAACATGATAAGCTCGGTGAAGCTCATTCCGAATGTGCCTACCGCATAAATACCCCCGAAGGCGAACAGTGTGTTGAGACCGTCGGTGTAGATCATCCGGGCGATCAAGTAGCGCATGATCTGGCCGTATTGCCTGACCTGTCGGAGGGTCTGCAAAAGCGTCTTCCATCCGTTGGTAATGGCCACGCCATAGGAAAGATTGCGGGATGGATTATCCTGGGTCCAAACAAACAAGGGCAGGGAAAAGACGCCGAACCACGCGGCAACCAATACCGGCGTCGCCCGGAGATGTTCCGCTGCTTCTTTGTCCAGACCAAACCACGGCGTCTCCGCTTGGGCAAATCCCACCAACGTCAGAGCCAGGCATGACAAACCGCCGGCATATCCCAGCCCCCATCCCCAGCCGGAAATCCGACCGATCATCTGGCGCGGACTGATATCCGGCAGCATGGCGTTATAGAAAACCATGCCGGTTTCAAAGGCAAAGTTTCCCACCGCCGCCAGGGTCAGGGCCAGCATGACATACGATACGTCGGGACGCACCTGCCACAGCGCGGCACTGGCAAGAATAGCGATAAGCGTAAAAAAAGCGAGCCAGGGTTTGCGTCTGCCACCGACATCAGCAATAGCCCCAAGGGCGGGTGCCACCATCGCGACGGCGAAAGCCGAAAGACTCATGGCATATCCCCATTGGCTGGTTCCGATCACCTCATTGGCGGCAACGCCTTTGGTAAAATAAGCGGCGAAGACAAAGGTGATCACCACCGTCGGAAAGGCGGAATTGGCCCAATCGTATAGTGCCCAGGCAATGAGACTTTTTTTATCGGTCATGCTTTCTCTAATCGGTGGTGCCGATAATACTACCGAGATGACGGCTGACAACGGCAAGCATGGAAAGATCAACCTGTTCGGCCGATTCCAACTCATTCAGCATTTGCTTCGTCTGGTCCATGGTAGCGGAATTGATTTTCGACCATTGAACTAACGGATTGGAACCATTGGCAGCCGAACTCATGATCATGGCAGTGATACCTTTTTGGTGACCGTACAACTCCTCAATGACAGCTGCCGACGCGAGTTTTTGCCAATAGTTATCACCCGGCAGTTTCTCCGCATTATAGCGAAGCCAACCAAGGCCGAACGATTCGCCGATCTCGAAATAAATACCGGCGGTATCCTCAACACCCATTTTGCAGGAAGCTGACGTCCGAACGATATCCAGGGACGACACCAGCAATATCAGGTAGGCCACGCGCCTTGCCAGGTCCTGGGGAACGCCCAACCGGGCGTATCGGTTGACGCGAAAATTGACCCGGCTGGTGGCGCTTTCAGGCGCAACACGCTCGATCTTGCCGGCCAGCATTTTTATGGCGCTGGAAAACTCTTTGATATTAGCGCCGATATCGATTGGTTTTCTGGCGTTTCTCAGGAACCAAAGGGTCGACCTTTCGATCAGCTTGTTGACATCCTTCAGCAGGGTCACCTGCATGGCGGCGTCCACTTTATTGTCCAGCGTTTCAATCTCTGCCCAAATGTCTTCCAAGCCGAAGGCATCGCGGGTGGCGATATAGGCACGGGCAATATCGATCGGCTCAGCACCTGATTTTTCCATCATGTTGGTCACGAAGGTGCCGCCGACCCGGTTGATCATGCTATTGGTGACAACCGTCGCAATAATCTCCCTTTTCAGGCGATGCTGAAATATATCATTCCGGTACTTCGCCCGCAGTGGCGTCGGGAAGTAGTCGATGAGATCCTGGCGCAGATTGGCATCATCGGGCAGATCAGAATCAAGAATCATGTCGTAAAGCCACAGCTTGGCATAGGGAATAATAATTGAAATTTCCGGTCTGGTCAGACCGATGCTGCCCTTTTCACGATCGATCAGGGTCTCCTCATCGGGCAAAAACTCGATCGCCCGATCCAGCCTGCCTTCGCGCTCCAGGAACCGCATAAAGCGCGTCTGATGGTCGAGCAGTTCTATATCCTGCGCTTCAACCAAGGTGATCGCCTGGGTCTGCAGATAGTTGTCCCGCAGCACCAGGTCGCCGACTTCGCCGGTCATCTTGGCCAGGAGTTTATTGCGCTGGGCCTGGGTTAATTTGCCTTTGGCAACGACCGAATTCAACAGAATTTTGATGTTTACCTCATGGTCAGAGCAGTCGACACCGGCAGAATTATCCACCGAATCTGTATTCAGGCGACCTTTCAGAAGACCAAATTCGATCCGCGCCCGCTGGGTCACGCCTAGATTTGCGCCTTCGCCGATTACCTGACAATTTAGCTGGTTGGCGTTGATCCGAACCGGATCGTTGGCCCGATCGCCAGCGTCCGCATCCACTTCGGTCGATGCTTTGATATAGGTGCCGATACCACCGAACCAAAGAAGCTCCACCTTGGCCGTCAGAATAATCTTGATCAGCTCATTCGGCGTCAACTGGGATTTGCTGATACCGAAGCATTTTTTGATTTGTGGCGTCAGTGTTATGGACTTGGCAGACCGTTCGAAAATACCGCCGCCTTTGGATATCAGGTCCGTATTATAATCAGACCAACTCGACCGGGCGAGATTGAACATCCGTTTGCGTTCGGCAAAGCTCTTGGCCGGGTCCGGGTCGGGATCAACAAATATTTGTAGATGATTGAAGGCGCCCAGCAGCTTGATATGTTTGGACAGCAGCATACCATTGCCGAACACGTCGCCAGACATATCACCGACACCGACGACAGAGAAGTCTTCTTTCTGGATATCCTTGCCGATTTCACGGAAGTGACGTTTGACCGATTCCCAGGCGCCCCGGGCCGTAATGCCCATTTTTTTGTGATCGTAACCAATGGAGCCGCCTGATGCATAGGCGTCGCCGAGCCAAAACCCGTAATCATTAGAAACACCGTTGGCTATATCGGAAAATGTCGCCGTTCCTTTATCGGCGGCAACCACCAGATATGGATCGTCGGTATCAAGGCGAATGACGTCTTTGGGCGGTATCAATTTCGGGCCTTTCAGGTTGTCGGTGATGTCCAGCAACCCGCCCATAAACATCTTGTAACAAGTGATCCCTTCTTCGATGAAGGCTTCACGGCCGCCTTCCTTAGGCGGTTGTTTAACGACAAAGCCGCCCTTGGAGCCCACCGGAACGATGACAGCATTCTTGACCATCTGAGCCTTCATCAAGCCGAGAATTTCGGTGCGAAAATCTTCCGGCCGGTCGGACCATCGCAATCCGCCCCTGGCCACCAGACCGCCACGAAGATGAATGGCTTCGAAACGCGGTGAATAAACGAATATTTCCCGCAGCGGTCTGGGAAGTGGAAGCTCTTCCAGTTTCCAGCTATCGAATTTTATCGCCAGATAAGGTTTGTTATTTCCGTTACTGTCCGATTGATAAAAATTAGTCCGCAAGGATGATTCAACGGCATTTTGATAACGCCGCAGAATGCGGTCTTCGTCGGCGCTTTCCACCTTGTTCAGACTATCCAGTATCTTTTGGCGTAAGCGGACGATATTACGGTTGCGCCCCTTATGGGCGGCCGGATCGAAGTTGGTTTCAAAAAATTTAACAATATTCCTGGTGATGGCCGGATTGTTAGCCAGCGTTCGCTCCATATAATCTTGCGAAAACGGCGCCTTGGCCTGGCGCAGATACTTGGCGTAAGTTCTGAGAATGACGATTTGCCGCCAACTCAATCCAGCCTCCAGAACCAGCGCATTAAAGCCGTCGCTTTCCATATCGCCGTGCCAGACACGGCTGAACACCTCGTGGAAATATTGCCGCACGGCCTCTATATCGATAGCTACACCATTCCGGCTCACCAAACCGAAGTCATGGATCATAATCACTTGATGGGTTTCCAAATCAAGCCGGATGGCGTGAGGCACTTCATCGATAACCCGCAGACCCATGTCCTCGAGCATCGGCAGCACATCTGAAAGCGGCAACGGCATATGGGGATGGAAAACCTTGAACCGCACTTCGTTCTTAGCGGCATTGGCCGGCCGATAGAGTTGCAGATTTAAATCTTCACCCGCGACGACCTGTTCCAGCCGAGATATGTCTTCAACTGCCGCCGCCGCATCAAAACTTTCCCGGTAGCTCGGCGGAAATGCATCGTTGTAAATATTGCGCAGTTGATTGCCGTCATCCTCGCCGTGGGCAGAGGTCAGTTCCGTCCCCAGGTGGTCAGGCCAGGACTTTGCTAAATCGGCAATTTTCTGCTCAATCGCGGCGCTCTTGATTTTCGACCTTGCACCGCCCGGAGTGGTGATGGTGACGTGAAGACGGGCAAAGGGAGATTCAGTGAATTCCATACTAAAGGCAGACACCTCGCCACCAAGTGAATCCGCCAAGACCTCCATAACTTTCAGGCGAATACCGGTATTGTATTGATCGCGCGGCACAAACACCAAACAGGATACAAAGCGCCCGAAATCATCGTGGCGGATAAACAGTGCCGTCCGCTGCCTTTCCTGCAGATGCAGGATACCTATGGAGATGTCTATCAAATCTTCGATACGCGTTTGAAACAGCTCATCCCGTGGATAGGTTTCGAGAATATTCTTTAAGGCCTTACCGTCATGACCGGAAGGTGGGAATCCGGTACGGACAATCGTTTTGTCGATCTTGCGCCGCAGCAGCGGAATATCCCGGGGACTTGAATTATAGGCAACGGAGGTAAACAGACCGACTATCAGATGCTGGCCGACGACCTTTCCCGCTGCGTTGAACTTTTTGATACCGATCGTGTCCAGAAGTACCGGTCGATGAACGGTTGAGCGCATATCCGCCTTACTGACAACGATCGGGTCCGGTCGGTTGATAAAGCTTCTTACTTCTGTCGGCATGAAGTCCAGATGCCTGAGTTCATTCAACACCAGCCGTTTCGAATCCCGCAGAATGCCGAGGCCAGTTTTTGGATCCACATGAACCTTGGCCTTGGCGCCGGTACCTTTAAAATTATAGTCCCGGTATCCCAAAAAAGTGAAGTTGTTGTCGTGTGCCCATTGCAGGAAATCCTCAGCCTCAACGATATCACCACCGGCCCCCTGGGTATCGATAATTTTCAATTCAGTGATTATTTGCAGGACCCGTTCGCGCATGGCCCGCCAATCCTCGACCGCAAAACGAACATCATCGAGAACAGATTTTATGGTCGCCTGCAGCTCATTTCGTTTTGCCGACGTGGCTTGCTGAGAAATCTCAAAGCTCAACAGCGATTCATTGGTGACGCCATCATCGGTCGATTGACCTTTGACGATATCCTTTAACTTTCCCTTGGCGTCTCGGCAAACCCTGACAACGGGGTGAGTAACCATATGAACGATAATGCCGATTTGGCTCAACTTTGCGGTGACCGAATCCACCAGAAATGGCATATCGCTGGAAATGACCTCTAGCGTCGTGCGATTACTCTCCCAGCCATGTTTTGAAAGATCAGGATTAAACACACGAACCTTGGTTTCTCCTGATTTGAGGTGCTGCAAAAAGGACCAGATCGATGCGGCCTCGCCAGCCAGCGCTGTCACCTCTTTTTCCGCCATGTCCTGCAAAGATGAATTGGCATAAAACTGACGGACGAAAGCATCAAGCTTGATTGGCACTTTCCGGCCGGTAAGGCGTTCGATTTCCGACAAAACCTGTTTAATAATAGCAAACTTCTGTCTTTTCACATTGGGACCCATTTAAATCTCCTTGGGCAAGCATATCTTGACGCGATCATTCCGGTACGGCCACCCTTAACATGAATAATCATATTGATATTAAGTACTAATTCGAAATGAATTTCCAATCTAATATTCGGCTGGCCGGATGAGTTATAGATAAATTCTTTAGAAACGGTCATTTAGTCGGCAAAAAATACCCCCGATTGTACCTTTGATAAATCGAATATTAAGTTTAATACTTAACAGTATATGAGCTTTTTCAATTTTATTCCGATTCCCGTTTTTTTAAGGATGGCTGAGACGATGGCCGAACAACCGATGCGACACATTTTATCCGGTGACTGGCTGTTTTCCCGTCTGCCGGGCTGGGTGCTGGATACGCTGACGACAGAGCAGAAAGAGGCCATCCATGCGGCGGCCGACGAAGGCCAATGGCAAAATCACCCCGTCAATATCCGGTTGACAGTTCCGGTTATACGCCGACGCTATTTTTTGACCATTGTCGCCGGAGAAGAAAAGCGCAGCCTAGAACGGCGTGCCCATGACCGTCACCGGTACCCGCTGAGAACAGTGGCGAATGTATTATTTTTCCTGGGGGCGGCGGCTATTGTTTACGTTGGCGCCATTTTCGTCATTGCCCTTCAGTCCTCTATCGTCGAGTTTTAGTTTATGTCCGGGTCGGTCTTCCGGCGGCAAATGAGGTTTCCGGGATGAATTCCGAGCCAACGATCGACGACGGCATGCAAGCCCATTTAGCCGGGCAGTTGGAAGAGGCGGAACGAATATATTTGGAAGCCCTGGCGCGGGTGCCGAAACAAGAGACCGAGACGGCCCAAATCTGGCATTTGCTGGCGGCGGTTCGCCATCAGATGGGTAAGGTATCGGAAGCCCAACAAAACGCGCTCAAGGCGGTCGCCCTGATGCCGCAATTTCCTGAAGCCTTGAATACCTTAGGATCAATTCAAAAGGAGCTCGGCCAGCTCGATGAGGCCGAACAATCTTTTCAGTCGGCCCTGGAATTGTTTGCCGATTTTCCCCAGGCTCTGACCAATTTAGCCGAGGTTAGGCGTCTTGGAAAGGCCGTTGACGAAGCCCTCCGGCTGAACCATCAGGCTTTGAAGTTAGCGCCTGATTTAGCGCCCGCCCATAACAATATGGGGGCAGCCAAGCTGGATGCCGGCGACCTGGAAGGTGCGGTCGCGGCTTTTAAACAGGCGCTGGTATTTGATTCCTCACTTGATGATGCCCGCCTGAACTTAGCGGGAGCACAGCGCCAAAAAGGGGATGCTGAGGAAGCCAGGGCTCTTGTCGCCGACGTATTGGAACGGCAACATGATAATGCCGCTGCCCTCAATCTGATGGGAACAATTCATTTCGATAGCGGAATTTACCGGCAGGCGCAGGCCTGTTTAGAAAAAGCCTTGAGTATCGACGTTGATCTGATCGACGCCCACAACAATTTGGGCAATACGCTGGTGCGGCTCAACCGATTATCAGACGCCGTTGACTGTTTTGCCGCGGCCCTCTCAAGAAAGCCCGACTTTGTCAACGCCCTGGCCAATCAGGCGGCAGCCTTTCTGGCTATGGGCCGCGTGGACGATGCCTTATCTGCCTGCCAGCAGGCGATGGCATTGGAGGGAAACCACACCGACGCCCACTGGAACAGGGGTTTGGCGCGCTTAATATCTGGTGATCTGACGGGTGGATTTGCCGATTACGAATGGCGCTGGCAACTGCCGGAGTTTGTCCTGCCCTACGGTGAACACAATCTTTGGCAAGGGCAAAATCTGTCCGGCAAAACCCTGTTGGTTCATTCCGAGCAAGGCTTCGGCGATACCCTTCAGATGGCTCGGTACTTGCCGCTGCTGGCGGAAAAAGGCGCCCGTCTTGTTGTTGTCACCCATCAACCCCTGGTGACAATTTTAGCACAATCGGGAATAGCGGATGTGGTGCTGGCAAAAGACAGCGATATTCCTGCCTTCGACTACCATCTACCCATCATGAGCCTGCCCCTTCGTTTTGGGACGACCTTGGACTCCATTCAGCCGGCCATTGATTTTTTCGCCGAAGAGACCGGTGATCAACTTGCCTTCGACAGCGGTACGGAATTGAAAATCGGTCTTGTCTGGGCCGGGCGACCGACTCACAAAAATGATCAAAACAGGTCCATCCCTCTCGAATTATTTGACCAGATTGCGGGCATGGAAGATATCGGCCTCGTCAGCTTGCAGGTTGGCATCCGGGCCGATGATTTAGCTGCCATGCCATGGCGCGACGGGGTCCGCGACGTCGGCCGGAAACTCAAAAATTTCTACGATACAGCCCAAATTATAAACCAACTGGATTTGGTTATCACTGTGGATACAGCCGTGGCTCATCTGGCAGGGAGCATGGCCAAAAACTGCTGGGTTTTACTGCCCTATGCCCCCGACTGGCGCTGGCTGCAGGAAAGAGATGATTCGCCATGGTATGAAAGCGTTACCCTGTTTCGCCAAAAAGCGCCGCCAACAGCCCTTGATCCGGACACCCAGTGGCGCCCGGTCATCAATCGTGTCTTAACAGCGCTTGAGGCCAGAACGGGCGTGTAAACTTTACGAGCAAGGAATCACTAAGGTCTTATTCGTCGTAGGTCAGATTGAACAGAGACAGGCCCTCTTCCAGATAATCCGGCAGCAGAGGCATACCCAATAAATATTCGGCCGTCCGGTCGTTGTGTTCTTCGGTAGCGATGCGCAACGCCTCATCCCAATCGTCGGCCGTGAAATCGCCTCGGCCGATCCAAGTTAAAGCAACCACCTGGCACTGGTCTTCATCGTTAAAGGCCTCGATCCAGCTTTTTAATTCTTCATAGGTGGAATCATCGCTGTCTTCATCGCCATGAGCAATGAGATTTTCTTGAAATTCTTCGTCCTGAATATCTTCTTCGGTATGGGCGACGCCGCTATCCTCACCCATCCCGACTTCCTTTGTTTCGAATTCACGCGCCTTGGCAATTATGAAGCCAACTTTGTTGACATCGATTTCGAGCACCTTGGATTCTCCCTTTCCAAAACCCCTGCTGTCATTACGTCTTTTAACATTTTGCCATATTCAAATTCCAGAGTGTTGAAACTAAAGCTAAATGGCTCTGGGAAAGAGATCAATGACGAATTTAAATTTTAGGTAAATTACCGCTTTTTTTAGGCGAGTATTCCTTACATAACCAAGGTTTTATAGAGCGCCCGGGCATTGTCATGCAGGATCATTTTTTGCTGATCCTGAGGTAATGAGCTCAGGCATTGACGATAGGCGGCAACTAAGGCGGCATAATCTGTCCAAAGTTTTTCAATGGGAAAATTGCTGCCGAACAGGCACCGGCCGGCACCGAAGATTTCAATGGAAAAGCCTGATACTTCAGCGATGAAATTAGAAGAATTTCGGTGGATGAAGGTGCCCAGACCGGACAGTTTACAGTGAATATTGGGCTGCTCCGCCAAACGCCTCATGCCATCGCGCCAAGCATTCATTCCGGAAGCGGAAGTATCTTCAGGCATGCCGCAATGTTGTAAAATCATGGGAACTTCCGGGAAATCCTGGCTCAATTTAGCAGCATTCGTCATTTGTGAAGTAAATACCTGAAGATCAAAAGGCCACCCGAAATCCTGGAGATGAGCAAAATTGCGCCGCCAATCGGAATCGTTCATCAGATCCGGCCGGTCGGCGAATTTGTAGAGTGGGTTTTCGTGCCAATGAAGTTGCTGGCGGATACCGCAGACAAGTGGAAATTCACTCAAATCCCGCATAGTCTGAAGAGCGCTGTCATCTGAAAAATCTACGTGTCCGACAATGGCGTGCGGCCAGCCGTGCGCGTCCGCAACCGATTGCACCCAGGCCGCTTCTTCAACCTCCTTGCCCCGGGGCCAATTGACCTGAATGTACACTGATCCGGTAACGTCCGATTTCACCAAATCCTGCAGAAATTCTGAAACCGGATAATCCCGTTTAATGTCATCATAATCGCCGAATATTCGCGGCTGGGTCGACCCCTGAAGCCAAGCCAAATCCGCCAACCGCCAGATGTGGTGGTGTGCATCAATAATTGGAATCATTTCGCCCTCAGAATAACCGGTGCTTATAAAAAAATTCGTGAAAATTTCTTGGGAGAATAATTTAGATTTTTTTGCTTCAACCCGACAAGAAAAAAGAAGAAGAATCTAGGCTGCGCCGAGCGCTACCGGATAGCCCGCCAGCTTCCATTCCGGCAACCCGTTTTCCAGCCGCTTGGCCTGATATCCCTTGTGGCGCAACATATCGACAGCGTCAAACGACAAAACACAATACGGTCCGCGGCAATAGGCAACGACGTCCTGGTCCTTGGGTAGCTCGGTTATTCTCCGTTCCAGTTCCTTCAGGGGAATATTGACGGCGCCAGGCAAATGGCCGGCCTTGAACTCATCAGCCTGTCGCACGTCAAGCACCGTCAATAGGCCCTTACTGCTGCGGTTAAGCAACTGATCCGGCAACACCGGTTCAATACTATCCTTGGCGAGAAAATACTGGGTTCGGACATAGTCACTCTCGTACCGTCTAATCGCATCTGACTTCCGCTTGATCGCGCCGGTACCACCACCAGGTTACAAACATGCAAGTCGCGTAAAATATAATGAAGATGACCAGAGCGACCCGAGGCGATCCCGTCGATTCAATGGATAGAGCGACCATCGCCGGGATGAAGAACAACCCCAGCGCCGCCACGGAGGCAGTAAAACCCAAGGCAACGGATGCCTCGATTTCGCCAGCGGAAATCGCGGCGTCCACTTCAGACCTATCTTTTCCCATTGCCCGACGCTGGTGTAGCATCATAAAAACGGTTGGCACCAAACGGAATACAGACCCGTTGCCGATACCCGCGGCGACAAATAGCAGGAGGAAGGCCGCCATGAACCAGGCAATCTCGCCGCCTTCGGTTCCGGAAGGCAGGAATATCAGCGCTGCGATTACCGCCACCAACATGACGGCGAAATTCCAAAAGGTAACCCTGGCGCCGCCAAAATGATCGGATAGCCACCCCCCGACCGGGCGGGCAAAGGCGCCAATCACCGGCCCTATAAACGCCCACTTGACCACACTTGATTCCGGGAAAAGGGAGGAAAGAAGAATTAGGAAGGTCGCGGCAAATCCGATAAAGGAGCCAAAGGTCCCAATGTACAGCCAGGCCAACAGCCATGCATGCTTGCGTCGGAAGATCACCATCTGTTCGCCGAAAGACGTGCTGATGCCCCGTATATTGTTCATGCCCCAAATGGCGCCAAATGTTGCCGCCAGGATCAGCGGAATCCAGATGTAACCAGCGTTCTGTAACCAGACTTCGCTTACCACTCCCCGGTCCATGTGAGTCTGAGACTCACCGCCTTTGATGGCGAGGGCTCCCGCGAAGATCACCATGGGCACCACCGCCTGAACGATACCGACGCCGAGATTACCGATCCCAGCGTTCCACCCGAGTGCGGCACCCTGCATCCGTTTGGGGAAAAAGAAGCTGATGTTGGCCATGCTGGAAGAGAAATTGCCGCCGCCAAGCCCGCACAGGAGAGCGATGACAAAAAACACGACGTAGTCGGTGTTGGGATCCTGCACGGCCAGCGCCATCCATAGCGTTGGGATCATTAGAGACGCAGTGCTGAATATTGTCCAGTTCCTTCCTCCGACGAGGGGCACGACGAAAGAGTAGACGAGCCGCAAAGCCGCGCCTGAAAGGCCCGGTGCGCCGGCCAACCAAAAAAGCTCGCCGGTGGTAAACTTGAACCCAATACGGGGAAGTTCGACAACCACTACACTCCACACCGCCCACACGGCAAAAGACAGCAATAACGGCGGCATTGAAAAAATTAGATTGCGCAATGCAATGGCGCGACCCGTCATTTGCCAAAAGGCTTCATCATCGGGACGCCAGTCTCTCAACCACCGGCGATGGGCCACGCCTACTTCCAGCAAATCCTCCTTGATCATCTGTTGACGAAGGGCTGGATCCCGTTCCAGGATATCCTCGCGCTCGCTCCTTGCCGCCATCCAGGTCCAAATCATCACACCGCCGAGTACGGCGTACATCACCATGAAGGTACTGCTGTGCACGTTCGTCGCGTCAGCGGCGACACCGAACATGATCGGAAGAATGAAACCGCCGAGCCCCCCGATGACGCCAACCAAACCGCCGACGCTGCCCATATTCTTCGAATAATTATCCGCAACACTCCGGTAAACGCTAGCGGCGCCAATCCCCTGAGCAACCCCAACGATAAAAATGAGAACCGTGAACAGCGTCACGCCAATGGCAATATCGAAAACGACGTCGCCGGTAATTCCGTGCACAATAAAAGTTGTCGATGGGTAGGAAAGGAAAAACAGGCAAACGATACAAACCCAAAACACCAACCAAGTAACGGCGGCGCCGCCCCACTTGTCCGAGAACCATCCGCCCAGGGCGCGGATAGCGCCTGCCGGTAGAGTGAAGAACAAAGTGATAAAAGCTGCCGTCTTCAGGTCCAGGCCGTAAACGGTCATGTAGTAGTTGGGCAGCCACAGAGACAGCCCCACGAAACCTCCGAATACAAAACTGTATGCAAGACCAAATCGCCAAACCCGAGGCTCCAGGAGCGGCACGAGCATATCGCCAAGTTTCGGAATACTCCCCTCCCGCCGGCGCTCCTCTAACTGGGGATCGGGATAGGTGCAAAACCAAAAGATGACAGCCATCACCAGTATGGCCACGGAGTATATTTCGGGTACCGACCGCCAGCCCAATGCAGCAATAATCAGTGGCGCGATGAAAATGTTCAACGCCGCGCCGGTGTTGCCGGCGCCGAAAATACCTAACACTGTGCCTTGGCGCTCTTTCTGGAACCAGGCGGAAGTGAAGGCGATGCCGATGGCGAACGAGCCTCCGGCCAGGCCGACGCACAGTCCAATGGCAAGGTATTGCCAATATTGATCGGCGTAGGCCAGCCCATAGGTCGAGACGGCGACCAAAATCATCTGAATGAAGTAAATGACGCGTCCGCCATACCGGTCGGTGAGCAGGCCAAGAGGCAATCGCACCAAGGATCCCGTGAGAATAGGTGTGGCGACCAGCAGGCCGAACTCAGTATCGTTGAGACCCAGCTCGTCCTTGATCTTGATGCCGATGACCGCGAACATGGTCCACACTGCGAAGTTGACCGTGAAGGCCAACGTGTTCATGGCGAGGACGGAATATTGTTTCCTTGTGTCGAATTCAGTAGCCGTGGCCATCATTAACCTCTAGAGGCGGTCGGAATAGGTCTTAGGGTTTTCTTAAAGCTCCTTATTTTTTCAATGCCACGTACCTTCTCATGGAAATAAAAGGCCTCGTTATGTATCCGAATGGGTAGCTAAAAACGTGCACCAGTTTGGTAAAGGGCAAGTAAGCGAAAAAGAGAAGTGCGAAGATGACATGCAATTTGTTGATAAGCGGAGCACCTACCATAATCGAAGCATCCGGTTGCAATTTGCAAATACTGCTGATCCAGGGTCCTGCCGAATAAGAAATTCCGAAGACCAGTTCTACAGCCGATTGATAAAGGCCAAATCCACCAATAATAATCAGGAACAAAAGGACGATATAATCATCTGGCGTACTCATGGCCTTTACCTGAGGAATGATGATCCGCCGCACCAAAGCCCAGACTATTCCATAGAGAAATAGAATCCCCGCGCCGAGACCCGCCCATCTGAATAAGTCCACCCAGGAAGCTAAGTTGTATGCGCCTCCTATAAATCCGATTAGATGTGAAAAAAACAGGATAATTATGCCCCAGTGCAGGCATAAGGATGCGGGGCCTATTGAGGCTCGGCCAAAGAATCCGGTGGAGCGGGTTGTCCACAGATAATCACCGCGGACGGTCCAGTCCCACTTTCCCCGGTGTTCACTCATCAGTCCGCTAAAGCCACGGTAAATTATGCCACCGAAAAACAGCACGATGGTGATGTAGGGCAGTCCAATGAAAAAGAAGTTATCC
>PBQI01000074.1 GCA_002725625.1 Rhodospirillaceae bacterium
AGCTCCGCCGCCGCTATTGCCGCGGCCACCGGCGCCTCGGCGGCCAATTCCTCCGGCAAGCTCTCGATGATCCGTTGGCTGGCGGCGGCATCGCCGACGGCAAGGGCGCAGCGGATCAATCCGGCCGTCGCCGCCGGATCGCCCGGAAGGTGTTCGAGAATTTGCCTGAATATGGCGCTGGCGGCGGCCGCGTCGCCACCGTCCAGGGCCGCCGCCGCCAGTTCAAGCGCCTCCTCCTGCGGGGGCTTGGCGTCCCCATACAGGCGTTGCATGAAAGCGCGGATCTGGCTTTCCGGCTGACTGCCGGAGAAGGTGTCAACCGGCCGCCCGTCCTTGAAAGCAAAGACGGCGGGGATCGACTGGACCCGCAATTGAGCGGCCAGTTCCTGGTTCTTGTCGATATTGATCTTGACGAGGCGGACCAGGCCCCCGGCTTCGCCGACCAGCTTTTCAAGCAACGGCCCCAACTGCTTGCACGGACCGCACCAGGGCGCCCAGAAATCGACGATCACCGGAACCGTCTTCGACACCTCTATGACGTCGGCGACGAAATGAGCGGTATCGCTGTCCTTGATCAGCCCGCCGCCGGCGGCGGCTTGCTCCCGGCCATCGGGTGGCGAAAATGGGTTGGGGTCGGGCATCCGCGTCATGGTCCTGTCAGCCAGCTGTTAGAAGGGCCTTTTCACCATAAATGACCGTTTTCGGCCATCTTCGCAAGAGCCTGGCCGATTACAGTTCGAAAATCCGTGGTTTATGTCCACACGAATCGATGAACCTGAGCAAGCCTAGCGGATCAATCCGCGTCGTCGCCCCATTGTCCAGGGGGTGGTAGTTCAAAACTTTCCTGTCCATCATCGGCCGATCCAGAACCACCCGCACCCGCCGATCGGTATCGTTGATAAGGGCAAAAGGGCTGACCGCTCCGGGTTCGACGCCAAGGACCCGCGCCAGCAGGTGGGCCTTGCCGAAGGACAGATGAGCGGCGCCGATGCGTTTCCGTAAATCCTTCATGTCGATCGCCTTGTCCTCCAGCGCCACCACCAGCCACAAGACTCCCTTCTTGTCCTTGAGGAACAGGTTCTTGCAATGGCCACCGCCAAGATCCCCGCGCAAGGCCTTGTTTTCCTCGACCGTGCGTACCGGCGGGTGGCGGTGGGTCGTGGTTTCCACGCCCAGTTCCCGCAGGCGGTCGAAGACATCATCGGGCGTCGCTGGCATCAGCGCGACACTAGCAGACCTTCGGGCCCCATCCAACCGCCGCCGCCAGGTCAATAATGGGTTTTGCAAACCGCCCGCCATCGCCTATGCTTGGTGCCCCATTTCGCCCCGTTTTCATGGGCGGGCGTAGCTCAGGGGTAGAGCGCAACCTTGCCAAGGTTGAGGTCGTGGGTTCGAATCCCATCGCCCGCTCCATTATTTTCAAGGGGTTAGCGGACTTGCCTCAACGTGGCAAGTTGTTCCGGATGATCGAGAAAACCTTCTCGACGACGATCAGCTTGGACTCTTGGGAAATGTGAATCATGTCTGCGAAGACTTGGCCCTCGGCATCTACGAAGATGTCGCTAAGATCATGAAAATGAAGTGCCGAAAAGTTGGCCGCCACCTCTCGGCGAAGGAATTTTCGCGCCGTTAAAAAGTGGTCGTGGTCACTAATCGAGACGCCTGGGGGGGGGCATAGGCCTTGAGCGGTTGGAAGAAAACGTAGAACTTACTGTTAAATGCCATGGCGATGGCCTGCGCCTTCATCATGTTTTCGAGATATTTCTTGACGATGGCTTCCCTCCAGACATCTGTGTTCCAATCCACCTCTTCCCTTAATTCCGGCAGCCGCAAGAAATCGTTCATAGAGGATCTTGCCACACGGGAAATGGTGTAACGCCCGATGCTGCTGCCCAGCAACATCATGGTAAGTGTATCGTAGTTCCGGAACTCCTCGAGCAGGGGGTTACGCTCGAAAGCAATAAAATTAAACGGGTACCCTGGCCGGGGATCCCATTGGAGGGGGTGTAACAAGTCGTTGCCTCCGTTGTACATGATGATCATGTCGGGCCGGAAGTTAGCGACCTCGTACACCAGGCGGGCCAATTCCATGCCCGAGTTCGACGAGGGAACGCCGTAATTTAACACCTTGATATTCGTATGCCCCGCCACCTGAATGCGGCTCTCCAGCAAATCCGAGATCGGTGGAGCACCGCTGAACACCGTTGATCCGCCGAGAACGAAAACCAGGAAGTCATCGTCGTCAGCTTCGGCGGCAGAACGTCCTCTGTAACCGAGCTCATTGTTCCTGCTCCCATCCCAGAATTCCGTGCCGGGCACACCCTTGGACATGATGAAGGGAGTTGGCGTTCGTGTCTTACCCACCGGATAGAGCTGCTCAAATGGAGATCGGGTTTCCAGAAAAAAGGATGCGGTGTAATCAAGAATCAAGAAACTCAAGATCATCGATGTAAGAATGAGAAATGCATTGCTAAGAATCTTGTCGATGTTCGCCCAACTGGCCCGTAACATTAACAGCTTCTTCACAAGCAAGATGGAAAGTCTAGCGACAACCGGAGTAGCGACAAGGAAGGCAATAACAAAAACAGTTTTTCGTGGAAGGCCTAAATTCTTGTAGAGGATAAACTGTTCTCCATGACCCAGGCCCAGGCCTTTGGAGAAAAAAGTGAGGACGCATACAATGAGCCCAAGGGTGGATATGAAGGTTATGGATAGCAATGCTGTTTTTTTTTACTCAGCTGACAACCTCCGGATAAGGCTCCAATCTGGCCCCCAATGATAGCCGAACAAGACCGGATCGTGTAATCGGGGATAGCTCTTCAGTCCATACGACACATGATCTGACGAGCACTTCTACGAGCTCTCAGAATATCGCCTTCTGGCTACAAACAGCCCAACTCAAGGGCCAGTGTAAACTTCCGCTGTTTGGGGGTAAAGCGGATATTGAATAAGCCCCCACCAAACTTTACACCTTCCGAAAAACACCCCGTGCACCTGCTCCATTATTTTCAATGGCTTAGCGTTTCGGCGCTGGCCTTATGTTCTTTCCGTCAAGTACCTGACGGCCGTTTCGGGCTATTGTCCCCCCCTTTGGGTCGCCGGGTTAACGGCGGGCCCAGCTTCCTTTGTTAACCGCCGCCATCGTCTTTCAGGCGCTGGCCGTAAAGTCCCATAACATCTTCATTCGGCAATATAGATAAGATATGATGACCCGTTATCCGGGGCCGGCGGACACGGGGAGGCCGGACGGAGGGCCACGAAAGACGGTACGGCTGAACGAGTGTAAGGGCGTTTTTACAAGGTAAGCCAACCGCTGGATTGAATGGTTCGTTGGTGCCCAAGGGCAAAAAAGGTTTTTGAGATGTGGTATATTATATCGTTACTTGGAACAATTATGTTTTTATTTGGTCTTGCAAATATAGTCTACCCCATGAAAGACCTTAAGGTTGAAAACAGAAAAATCGGTTGTATCGTCTTTCTGGTGGGCTTGATCCTGATAGCGGTTAGCATGGATAACATCCTGGCAAAAAGAGACGCCGACTTAATGGTTTCCGACCCAGAGGCTTACTTGGCGGAAATGAAGAGGAGTTCCGACTATGAGTGGCTGCAAGCATTAAGGAAGCTCTACCCCGACAGATACGCCGCCGAAATGAAACGCCGGGACAGCCCTGGCGTATATAAAGGCAGAGGAATAAATAACTAGGGAGCTGGCGTTAAGGCTCAACGCCAAGAACGCGAAGCGACGTAGAGGGACAGGAAGAAGATAAATCCCGCTTAAAATTCGACGATGGCGCTGGCGACGGCGAAGCCCAGGATGGAAACCAGATAAAACAAAGCGCAAATGCCGATGAAAAAAAGATGTTGGCGATGGTGCGCACGAGGTAGCGGTGGCGATCGTAGGTCCGGCGCTCATAACTGCGCTTTTCCTCGCCGGCGACCAGGGTCATATAATACCGCCACCTGAAAAAAGGCACGTGCATACGGATGTTGACGGGCGGCAGGTCCCAGGTGGGATCGTCGATAACCTTGTGTAGGGCCTCTTTTTGCTCGGCGCTCAGACTGTCGATGATCCAGGGCGGCAGGCGAGCGAAAAGCCAGTTGGCCTGCACCGTCCAGGTGACGGTATCGTCGGCTGTGGTATCCAGGTCCGACAACGCACATCCTTAAATCCAAATGAACGTTCATATGCCGCCGGTTTGCACCTGATCCGCGTCGAGGTCAATTTCACCATTGGAGCAGCTCCTGATTGATCCCCTGGAAGTGGGTTCGGCCAATCTGGATATGGGCAAGGCAAAAAACAACAAAACAGCATGTCCGCTTACGGGAAGCCCTTGTGTTTGCCGATTTATGAGTTAGCTTTTCATACCGGCTGGAAAAAACCCCCGTAAAATCCTGGAAAGGCACGGGCATGCCACATAAAATGGAACAGCAAAAGGCTGGGCTGATCAAAAAACTCGTCGGCGAGGCGAAAAAACACTTGCCCGGCAAGCAACGGGCCACCGCCGAGAATTTTATCCGCCAGTATTTCGAGCACGTTCCGGCCGAGGATATCATCGGCGGTGATCCCGCCAATCTTTTCGGCGCCCTGAGGGCGCATTGGCGGTTTGGCGCCAGCCGTTCTCCCGGCAAGGCCAAGGTACGCGTTTACAATCCGTCGCCGGCGAAGATGGGCTGGCAATCGCAACACACGGTGGTTGAAGTCGTTACCGACGACATGCCGTTTCTGGTCGATTCCCTTAGTGCCGAGTTGCACCGCCAGGAACTTTTCGTACACAAGATCATCCACCCGATTTTCCGGCTCCGCCGGAGCCAATCCGGGAATCTGCGGGAAATCCTGGAGCCCTGCGCGCCCGCCAATGTTGGCGGCGCCGAATCCTTCATGCATATCGAGCTCACCCGCCAATCCGCCGACAGGCTGAGCGGGATTCAAGCCGATTTGGAAGCCGTTCTCGACGATATCCGCGCCGCTGTCGAAGACTGGCGGTACATGCGCGAGAAAATGGCCGAGGTCGTCATTGAGCTGGAAAGCCAGCCGGCGACGAGCTTCACTGTCGAAGATGTCAACGAGGTGCGGGACTTTCTCCACTGGGCGCATGCCAACAATTTTACTTTCCTTGGCTTCCGTGAATACCTTTACAAGAAAAGCGGCGGCAAGATGGTCGTTCGCATCAATCGGCAATCGGGACTGGGCGTTTTGCGCGATCCCGATATCACCGTCTTCCGGGAACTGCGCGCCTTCGTCAAACAGTCCGATCTCTTAATGGTCACCAAGACCAACCAGCGCTCGACCATCCACCGTCCGGTGCCCATGGACGCCATAGGAATCAGGCGCCTTGATTCAAAAGGCAAGGTGATCGGCCAGTACTTGTTCGTTGGTCTTCTAACCGCCTCGGCCTATCACAGCAGCCCCCGCGAAATTCCCGTTTTGAGGCGCAAGGTGCTGAAAATTTTCGAACGTGCCGGCATGCCGCCGAACAGCCACGACGGCAAGGCCCTGTTCAACGTTCTCGAGACCTTTCCCCGCGACGAACTGTTCCAGTCTTCGGAAGAGCATTTGTTCCTGACCAGCCTGGGGATCATGAACCTTCAACAGCGTCCGCGCGTTGCCTTGTTCGTCCGCCGCGACGAGTACGAACGCTTCATTTCCTGCCTCGTCTACTTTCCGCGAGCTCTATTTTCCACCGATCTTCGCCGCCGTGTTTACGACATCCTGGAAGAGGCTTTCGCCGGCAAGGTGGGGGCCCATTACTCGCAATTGGGCGAGATGCCGTTGGCGCGCTTTCATATCATCGTCCGGACCAAGCCGGGGCAAGTTCCCCTTTACGACGCCGACGAAATCGAAGCCCGCCTGGCCGACGCGGCGCGGACATGGAGCGATCATTTGCAGCAGATCCTCGTCAACGCCCATGGTGAAGAAGAAGGATCAATGCTTTACCTGCGTTACCGGCGGGCCTTCCGCTCCGACTATCGCGAGCGGTTCGGCGCCGAGACGGCTGTCGCCGACATCGCCAAGGTGGAGCAGACCCTCGACAGCGGCGAACTGGGCATGGGCCTCCGCAGGCCGGCGGCGGCGGCGGCGAATAAATTCTGGTTCAGGGTCTACCATCCCGAGCAACCGATTCCCCTATCCGATGTCCTGCCCATGTTGGAGCATATGGGATTAAGAGTGATTTCCGAGATCCCCTATACCATCCACCCCCAATCCCCAGGCGCCCCCTTGGTGATGGTCCATGACTTCGAGCTCGAGACCCGGAGCGGCGGCGGCGTCGACCTGGATTCCATCCGCGACAATTTCAAGAACGCCTTCGCCCGCATCTGGCGCGGCGAGGTTGAAAGCGACGGCTTCAACGCCCTTGTCCCCGGCGCCGGGTTGACTTGGCGTCAGGTCGTTGTCCTCAGGGCTTATTGCAAGTACTTACGGCAAGCGGGATGCACCTTTTCGCAGGCCTATATGGAACAAACTCTGGTCAACAACCCGCGCATGACCCGCCTGTTCGTCGAGCTCTTCCAGGCCACCTTCGACCCGGCGGCCGGCAACCGCGCCGGCAACCGCGCCAAAAAGACCGCCAACAGGCTACGCCAGGGATTGGAAGCGGTGGCCAGCGCCGATGAAGACCGCATCTTGCGCCATTACCTGAACCTGATCGAATGCACCTTGCGGACCAATTTTTTCCAGCAAGACGATGCCGGCGGGCCGAAACCTTACCTTTCGTTCAAACTGGACAGCCGCCAAATCGATAAACTGCCGCTGCCGAGACCGTTCCGCGAGATTTTCGTCTACAGCCCGCGCGTCGAAGGCATCCACCTGCGCTTCGGCAAGGTCGCCCGCGGCGGCCTGCGCTGGTCGGACCGGCGCGAAGATTTCCGCACCGAGATCCTCGGCCTGGCCAAGGCCCAGCAAGTGAAAAACGCCGTCATCGTGCCGGTCGGATCGAAAGGCGGTTTCGTCGTCAAGCGCCCAGCCGACGGCGGCGACAGGGAAGCTCTGCTCAATGAAGGCATCGAATGCTACCGGACCTTCGTGCGCGGCCTGCTCGACATTACCGACAACCGCAAGGGCAATAAGGTCGTGGCTCCTAAAAACGTCGTCCGCCTGGACGATGACGACCCTTATTTGGTGGTTGCGGCGGATAAGGGCACGGCGACTTTTTCCGACATCGCCAACAGGATTTCAAAGGCTTACGGATTCTGGCTCGGCGATGCCTTCGCCTCGGGCGGCGGCACCGGTTATGACCACAAGAAAATGGCCATCACCGCCCGTGGCGCCTGGGAATCGGTGAAAAGGCACTTCCGCGAGCTGGACATGGACATCCAGAAACAAGATTTTACCGTCCTTGGCGTCGGTGACATGTCGGGAGACGTCTTCGGCAACGCCTTGTTGCTTTCTCCCCATATCAAGTTGATCGGCGCCTTCAACCACCGCCACATTTTTGTCGACCCCAACCCCAACCCGGCGACTGGCTTTGATGAACGCAAGCGCCTGTTCGAGCTGCCGCGCTCAAGCTGGAACGACTATCAGGGCAAACTGATTTCCAGGGGCGGCGGGGTTTTCGACCGCCAGGCCAAGTCGCTGGCGCTCTCGGCCCAGATCAAGAAACGCCTGCAAATAACCAAAAGCCGCGTCACCCCCAACGAACTGATTAAGGCGCTGCTCGGCGCCCAGGTAGACCTCCTGTGGTTCGCCGGCATCGGCACCTATGTCAAAAGCTCGGACGAGAGCGACGCCGAAGTCGGCGACCGCGCCAATGACGCTGTCCGCGTCGATGTGCCGGCCTTGCGCTGCCGGGTCATCGGCGAAGGCGCCAATCTCGGCGTCACCCAGCCCGCCCGTATCGAATTCGCCCTTGGCGGCGGCCGCGTCTACACCGATTTCATCGACAATTCGGCCGGTGTCGATTGTTCCGACCATGAAGTCAATATCAAGCTCCTTTTGGATCAACTGGTCGGCGCCGGCGGCATAACCCTGAAACAGCGCAACGCCTTGCTCGCCAGGATGACCGGCGAGGTCGCCGAATTGGTGCTCAAGGACAACTATTTGCAGTCGCAGGCGGTCAACCTGATTGATGCCAACCGGTTAAGGGTTTTCGGCAATCAGGTCCGCTTGATGCGCCTGCTGGAAAAAAAAGGCCGCCTCAACCGCGAGCTGGAATTCCTCCCCGACGACGAGACCCTGGGCGAGCGGGCGGCGGCGAAACAGGGACTGACGGCGCCGGAAATCTCCGTGCTTATGTGTTACAGCAAGATCTGGCTTTACGACGAGCTTTTGCAATCGGACCTTCCCGACGATCCCTACCTGGCCGCCGATCTGGTCCGCTATTTCCCGACGCCGTTACAGCAAAAATACAAAAAGGCCATCGGCGGCCACCGCTTGCGCCGCGAGATCATCGCCACCCGCGTCACTAACAGCATGATCAACCGGGTCGGCGGCACCTTCGTCCATCACTTTTCAGAACGCTCCGGCTTTCTGTCCAGCATCATCGCCAGGGCCTACATCATTACCCGCGAAGCCTTCGCCATCAGGGGCCTTTGGCGAGCCATCGAAAGCCTGGACAACGTGGTTCCCGCCTCGATCCAGACCGCCATGCACTTGGACATCAACCGTTTGCTCGACTGGGGAACCTTGTGGTTTCTGCGTCACGGCAAGCAGCCCTTGAACATCGGCGCTTGCGTCGACGAATTCTCCAAGGGCCTCGGGGCGTTGGTGGCCGGATTGGACGACGTCCTTCCCCACAAATACCGTGACACCGTCAGCGAACGCGCCCGGCCATACATAAAAAATGGCGTGCCCAAGGATCTGGCCTTGCGGATCGCCGGGCTGGTCAATTTGTATTCGGCTTGCGGTATAGTCTGCCTTGCCGCCCGCCGGAAAGTTTCCGTCACTATTGTCGCCCGGCTTTACTTTGCCATCGGATCCCGGTTCATGATGGGCTACCTGCGCGCCTCCTCCGAGCGGATGGGTCCCCAGACCCATTGGCAAATACTGGCGGTGGCGGCGTTAGTCGAGGAGATTTATGACCACCAACTGGCTCTCACCGACCAAATTCTTGACCCCGCCGGCGGGGCGAAAGCCGCCGATAAGGCCATCAGTATCTGGGAGGACAACAATCGGGCCGCCGTCGAACGCACTGATCAACTTTTATCAGAGCTCATAAGCTCGGAAATCAATGACCTGTCGATGATTGCCGTCGCCAGCCGTCAGTTGCACGCCCTGGCCGAGAGTTAGTGGCCGAAATCCCTTTCCAGGGCGGGGAGACGGCGGGCGGAACAAGCCATGCGTCTTTCCGCGCCCTGTTTGCCTGGTGTTTATTCGACTGGGCCAATTCGGCCTTTCCGACCGTCATCATCACCTTTGTATTCGCCGCCTATTTCACCCAAGGCGTGGCCGCCGACGTGGTGACGGGGACTGCTCAATGGGGATATGCGATGGCCGTCTCGGCCCTTGCCGTGGCCCTTTCAGCGCCTTTTTGCGGCGCCATGGCCGATCATTCGGGGCGCCGGAAACCCTGGCTTCTGGTTTTGACTGTTCTTTGCGCCACCACCACCTTCTTGCTTTGGTTTACCCGCCCGGACCCGGCCGACGCCCTTTGGGCCTTGATCTGCGTCGGTGTCGCCAATTTTGCTTTTGAAATGGGCCAGGTATTCTACAACTCAATGCTGCCGGATTTAAGCCCCAAGGCCAAGGTCGGACGGATTTCCGGCTGGGGTTGGGGTTTGGGCTATGCCGGTGGCCTGGCCTGCCTGGGCCTCGTTCTGGTCGGTTTCGTCGAGACCGACGAGCCCTGGTTCGGCCTTGCCAAGGACCAGGCCCAGAACCTGCGGGCGGTGGCGCCGTTGACCGCCATCTGGTTCGCCGTCTTCGCGGTGCCGCTATTCGCCCTGACCCCCGACACCGCGGCCACCGGCATCGGCGCCGGGGAAGCATTCCGCCGCGGCCTGGCGGCCCTGTGGGAAACCCTCAAACATATAAAGGATTATGCCCAAATCGCCCGTTTCCTGCTTGCCCGGATGATCTATACCGACGGCCTCAACACCTTGTTCGCCTTCGGCGGCATTTACGCCGCCGGCACCTTTGGCATGGATTTTTCCGAACTGATTATTTTCGGCATCGGAATGAACGTTACCGCCGGCCTTGGCGCCGCTCTTTTCGCCTGGATCGACGACTGGATCGGCCCGAAACGGACCATTCTTATCGCCGTTACCGCCTTGACCTTGTTTGGCGGGGCTTTGCTGTTTGTCCAGTCGAAGACTTTTTTTTGGGTTTTCGGCCTGCCGCTGGGTATTTTCATCGGCCCGGCGCAAGCCGCCAGCC
>PBQI01000075.1 GCA_002725625.1 Rhodospirillaceae bacterium
GGCGGCGGCGCTGATATCGAAGGCCGCCTCATTGCCAAGGCTATGAGCAAGGAATTGGGTCAGCCGGTGGTTCCGGTCAATAAACCTGGCGGCGGCGGCGCCATTACTTACACCTACGTTAAAAATTCAAAACCCGACGGCTACACCGTCGCCTGGAATTCAACATCGATCCTGACCACTACCAATATCGGAAATGTACCTTTTGACTACACGGCGCTGGACAATATCGGACAGGTAGCGCAACAACCGGTTCCGTTCGTGGTCAGTAAAAAAGCCCGCTGGAACAGCCTCAAAGATTTCATGGACGAATGCAAGGCAAAGCCAAATACGCTGAAGGTTGCCTTTGCCGGTTTCGGCAGCGCCACCCACCTGACCGGCGTTGCATTAACTAACCTCTCCGGTTGCAAGGCCATAATGCTACCGGTCAAAGGCCCCGATCGCCGGAAAATGATACTGAGTGGTGAAACCGATGCGGCAGTGGATATTTTCTTCGTACCTCTGAAATTTGTCAAAGCGGGTAAGATGAAATTTCTTGCCATTTCCAGCGGTAAACGCAATCCGGCGACGCCGGATGTCCCGACGGCAAAAGAACTTGGCTACGATATGGAATTCGATTTATTCCGCGGCCTTTCCGTTGCCAAAGGCACGCCGCAAGCCATCAAAGACAAATTGGAAGCGGCCATGATCAAGGCGGCCAACTCCAAAGCCTTTAAAAAGCGCATGAAAAAGCTCAAACTGACTTTGGCGCCCATGGGGCAAAAAGAATTCGGCGCGAAATTAGCTAAAGCCAATGCCAATATCGTATCTATGATGAAGAAGGCCGGGTTATACAAAGTTAAAGCAAAAAAATAGCCGGTAGTATAAGTAACTGTATCGGATGTCCCGCCTTTAATCGAGGCGGGACATCTAATATGAGAGAGAACAAAATACGGCTATGAGCGATATGCGAACCCGAAATCTCGTCGCCGCGATCCTTTTGCTCGCCCTTTGTGCCGGTTACGCCTACTTGACGGCTAATCTACCCGTCCGGGCCATCCAAAACTCGACACAACCATCGTTTTTTCCTTGGGTGATAACGATCATTATGACGGTCCTGTCTTTCTCCCTGCTGATCCAAGGCATTTGGAACATCGGTAGCCGCAAGAATAAAAAGGAGAGTGATTTTCCTTTAAAGCGCAGCCTCCGGGGTCTGTTTGTATTCGTCGTCTATTTTTCACTGCTGCCTTATCTGGGTTTTTTTATTGCCAATATTCCCTTTTTCGCCGCCCTGATGGTTCTCTACGGTGAGCGGCGGCCGGTATGGATCGGCGGCGGCTCGGTCATAATTACGACAGTCATATTTTTTCTGTTCCGCGAGGCGTTTAAAATTCGATTGCCGGCCGGTTTGCTGGATGGAATCATCTGATGAATCCTGACATTATCGACGGTTTCGCCCAGGCCACTCAGTATCAAACAGTATTCGCGACTGCGGCCGGTTGCTTTACCGGTCTGGTCGTCGGCATGATCCCCGGTCTAACCATCTCCACCGGCATTATCATCGTTTTGCCGCTGACTTTTGTATTGCCGCCGGACGTCTCCATCGCCTTGCTACTAGGGCTATATGTCAGCGGCATGACCGGTGGCAGTTTTTCAGCCATTTTGTTAAATATTCCCGGTACGCCCTCGGCGTCAGCAACAGCGATGGACGGTCACCCCATGGCGGCCGGAGGCGACGCCGGACGTGCCCTCGGCATCGCTATAACCGCCAGTTTCATTGGCGGTCTAGTAAGTTTCTTATGCCTCTATTTTATTGCGCCGATTCTGGCCGATATCGCCCTCAAATTCCAAGCCCCCGACTTGTTTAGCCTGCTGTTTTTTGGGCTGACCATAATATGCAGCTTTGCCGCTAAATCGCTGGTCAAAGGACTGTTGTCGGCAGCAATCGGCCTCATGATTGTCACCATCGGCCAAGACCCCATGGTTGGAACCGCCCGTTTTACTTTCGGTCAGGTCAATTTGATCTCCGGCATTCACTTTTTAACGGCCTTGATCGGCTTGTTCGCCATCCCTCAATTGGTCGACAATTTTAATGACAAACTAAAATCCGCAGCCGATTCCCATCCGGCAAAAGGAATTACGTGCGTGCTTCCCAGATTGTCCGATCTCAAGGCCATTAAATTACCTGTATCGATCGGTGCGCTGATTGGCTCTTTTCTCGGAATTTTACCGGGAGCCGGCGGGCCTATTGCCGCCTTTATCAGCTACGATTACGCCAAAAAATTAAGCCGCCAACCAGAAGAATTCGGGAAGGGTTCGCCCCAGGGAATCGCCGCGCCTGAAGCCGCCAACAATGCGGTTACCGGCGGCGCATTAATTCCGATGATGACATTGGGCATCCCGGGCGATCCCGTGACCGCCATTCTGATCGGCGCTCTTTTAATTCATGGCCTGGCGCCTGGACCTCTTTTGTTTATCGAGCGCGGCGACTTCGCTTATGGCATCATTTTTTCGTTTTTCTGGGCTAATATTTTCAACATTATTATTGCCTTTATCGGTCTGCGTTATTTGGTAAAGGTTTTGACCATACCCAGAACCTTCTTGATGCCGACGATTGCCATCCTGTGCGTTATCGGCAGCTATGCACTCCGCAATAACTTTTCCGACGTCTATGTCATGTTCGGCTTCGGGCTTTTAGGCCTGACCATGCGTTGGCTGAGCATGCCCGTTGTGCCCTTGTTGCTGGCTTTGGTTCTTGGCCGGCAATTAGAGGAACATCTCAGAGTGACCCTGATAAGTGCCAAAAACGACCTCACCATATTTTTTACTTCGCCTTTCAGTTTATTCTTTTTGTGCTTGGCGGCCGCTTCCGTGGTTTGGTCGTTATATGCGGAAAGGAAATCGAAACTCAAAGAAAAACAAATGGAGACAAAATCATGAGCAATGAACCTGTTCGCGTCGCATCACTGGGCATGGGCTGGTGGTCCGACGTGCTGGCAGAAGCCGTATCATGTGCTGAGGGTATCGAAATTGCCGCCTGTTTCACTCGCTCCAAGGACAAGCGCAACACCTTCGCCGAAAAATTTGGCTGCCGTCCGGCTGCTAGCTACGAGGAAATTCTGGCCGACGATTCAATCCAGGGTATTATCAACACCACGCCCAACAACATCCACCTTGAAACCACCCGTCAGGCCGCGGAAGCGGGCAAGCATGTCTTTCTCGACAAGCCCATTGCCAATACCGTTCACGAAGGACAGGAGATTACGAAAATCTGCCGCGACGCGGGCGTTAAGCTCGCCATTGGCTTTCAACGTCGCCGCGAACTGCACTTCCGATGGGTCAAGGAGCAGATCGACAAGGGTGAGTTCGGTATACTGGTCCAAGCGGAAGCCAACATCAGCCGCGACCGGTTGGGCAAATTCGACACCGGCCACTGGCGCTATACGGCCGATGGTATGCCGGGCGGTGTTATGCTCCAAATTGGCACCCATTATGTGGATGTACTGGAAGTTTGTCTGGGCCGAGTGGAAAGCGTTTCAGCCATGCTGTCTCAACTGGTGTTGCCGGGCGATAACCCGGATGTGGCCGGCTTGGTAATGGAGCATGAAAATGGCGCCGTTTCGACATTGAACGCGGGCTATGCTTCGGCGGGTGAAAACTACGTGATGAACATTTACGGTAAGGAAGCCTCAGCTCTTTATACCCTTCACAGCGGTATGTGGTATTTGAAACGGGGCGAAGACAAACCCACTCACATGCCGTTTGAGAGCAACGACACGATTGCCGAGGAAATGGTGGAATTCGGCGAATGTATTCGCACCGGTAAAGACCCCGAGGTCACCGGCGAATGGGCGACCCGCTCCCTGGCTGTTATCCGCGCCGGTTTGATTTCCGCCGAAGAAGGCCGGGTTGTGACGATCCAGGAAATCCTGGAACACCAACAATAGTCAAATTAATTCTTTAAACTTAAAACTTTTGGTTGTCATTAGGGGGGCAAGTCGGTTTTATCCCCCTATGATTGAAACCGAGAGAAAAATATCGGGCAATATGTTCGATAGTCAGCCGCTGAAGGGCCAGCATGCGCTTGTCACCGGCGGATCACGCGGCATCGGCGCCGCCATCTCCAACGATCTAGCGCGGCTCGGCGCCGACATCAGCCTCTTGGCGCGCAATGCCGGTACGCTGAATACCCAAGCGGAATATTTGACCTCGGAATTCGGCGTTAATGTTGCTGTCGCTAGTGCGGATATGGCCAAGGAAGAAGATGTCCAGTCGGCCTTTGCCGCCGTAACCGAGGAACTCGGATCGGTTTCAATACTAATCAACAATGCCGGTATTGCTCCCAGCGCCCCCTTCCATAAAATGGATATGAAATTGTGGGAAAACACCATTGGCCTCAACCTGACCGGCACATTTTTGTGCTGCAAGGAAGTCTTCGGCCCGATGCGTGACGCTGGGTATGGACGTATCGTCAACATCGCCTCGACCGTGGGCCTGACATCCTATCCCTACATCGCCGCCTACACGGCTTCCAAGCACGGTGTCGTCGGCTTGACCCGCGCCTTGGCTATGGAAGGGGCGCGTAAAGGCATCACCGTCAACGCCATCTGCCCGGGTTATACGGATACGGACCTGGTATCCGGGGCCATCGATAACATTGTGGGTAAAACCGGAATGGATGCAGGCGATGTCAAATCTGAACTGGCGTCACATAATCCGATGGCGCGCCTGGTGACACCTGAAGAAGTCGCTGAAACCACGGCCTGGCTGTGCCTGCCGTCCTCCGCTTCCATCACCGGCCAGTCTATCGTGGTTGCCGGCGGCGCGGTTATGAATTGATTTTATTAAGGATTTTTTTATGCCCGATACAACATTTCTTGACTGGCCGTTTTTGGAAGATTCACATCGCTCCATGGCGCGTGAATTATGGGACTGGTCGATCGCCGAGATCGCGCCTCTGGCCCATGAAGAGCCCGAAGATGATGAGACGCTAGACACCCTGGCAAGACAGTTTGTCAGCAAGTTGGGTGATGCCGGCTGGCTACAATATTGTGTGCCGGCGGCCTATGGCGGCAAATTGGAAAAGCTGGACGTGCGCAGCTTGGCCATCGCCCGATCGACCCTGTCGTACCATTCCGGTTTGGCCGATTTTTGCTTCGCCATGCAGGGTCTCGGCAGCGCTTCCATCACCATTGCCGGATCGGAAAAACTGAAACAGAAATATTTGCCTGACGTCGGCGCCGGTAAAAGGGTCGCCGCCTTTGCGCTCTCAGAACCCAGTGGCGGGTCCGATGTGGCGGCCATGAAGACCGAAGCCACTAAAGACGGCAATGATTATATTTTGAACGGCGAGAAGACCTGGATTTCCAATGCCGGTCTCGCCCATCAATATGTGGTATTCGCCCGTACCGGAGAAGAGCCAGGCGCCAGAGGACTATCAGCCTTTGTGGTTGATGCCGAGACGCCGGGCCTGACGGTCAGCGAACGTATCCCAGTCATAGCGCCGCATCCGCTGGGCTCGTTGACCTTTGAAGATTGCCGCGTGCCGGCCAGCCAGATGCTTGGTGATCCGGGTGACGGCTTTAAAGTGGCCATGGCGACACTGGATATATTCCGTACTACGGTAGGTTCCGCTGCTTTGGGTTTCGCCCGGCGCGCCCTGGACGAAGCGGTGGCGCGATCAAAGGAACGGCAGGCCTTCGGACAGTACATTTCCGAATTTCAGCTGATCCAACAGAAGATCGCCAACATGGCCGTGCGGATCGATAATTCGGCCCTGCTGATTTTCCGTTCCGCCTGGGTCAAAGACACCCAGGACGCCCGGGTTACGCGAGAATCTTCCATGGCCAAACTTTACGCCACCGACGCCGCTCAGGAAGTCATCGACGACGCGGTGCAAATATTTGGCGGCCGTGGTGTTGTCCGGGGTGTACCGGTGGAAGAACTCTACCGCGAAATCCGCGCGCTTAGGATTTATGAAGGCACCAGCGAAGTCCAGAAACTGGTCATCGCCGGCCAGGTGCTGCGGGAAAATTAATCCAAAAATAGGATGACAGAGTTGCTTATCCTTTAGTTGCGAACAGCGTGGGATTGCGGCTTGTTGGCGGCCAGCAACTCGGCTTGCCGTTCATTTTCCTGTTCGGCTAGGCGAAAGGCCTGGTCCTTGCCGCTGAGATATTGATCCGGCCAATGTTGAGCGCCAAATCCGTATCGGGCGGAAGCATGCAGGGTGAAAAACGGGTCGGCGAGATGCGGCCTGGCCAACGCCACGAGATCCGCTCGGCCAGCCGCCAATATTGTATTAGCCTGATCGGCGCTCGTGATGTTGCCGACGGCAATGGTCGGCACGCTGGCTTCCAACCTCACCTGTTCACTCAAATGAACCTGAAACATACGGCCGTAAACGGGCTGGGCATCCGGTGTCGTCTGACCGGCTGAGACGTTGATGATATCCACTCCTACTTCGTAAAACATTCTGGCGACAATGACGGCGTCATCACCGGTAACACCTCCGTCGCCAACCCAATCGGTCGCCGAAATCCGGACTGAGATCGGCTTACGAGCAGGCCAAACATCCCTGACAGCTGATAAAACTTCCAATGGAAAGCGCATACTATTTTCTAGGCTGCCGCCGTATTCATCGGTGCGGATATTGCTCACCGGCGAAATAAAGGAAGATAAGAGATAGCCATGGGCCGCGTGTATTTCGATCATATCGAACCCTGCCTCGTCGGCCATTTTGGCCGCAGCGACGAAATCGTCCCGCACTTTATCCATGTCGGCACGGTCCATTTCCTTGGGCTCCTGAGAAGCTTGGTTGAATGGCAACGGTGACGGGGCCAGAACCTGCCAGGCATCTTGGTCGAGCGGCGCGCCGGCGTCATCCCAGGCCAATTTACAAGATGCCTTGCGGCCGGCATGGGCCAACTGCATGCAGATTTTCGCCGGTCCATTGGCGTGAACGAATTCGACGATCCGCTGCCAAGCCGGCACATGCTCCGCCTTATACATACCGGCGCAGCCGTATGATATCCGCCCCTCGGGCGATACATCGGTCATTTCCGTAAAGACCAAACCGGCACCGCCCTTGGCAAAACCACCGAGATGGACCAAATGCCAATCGTTCGGCGTTCCATCCTCCGCCGAATATTGACACATGGGCGCCACGACGATCCGGTTATCAACAACCATTTCGCCAATTCGAAACGGCGTAAACATTGGCGGCGGCGGGTTGTCCTCCGGCAGATCGAATCCTTGCGCCTTGTTCACCAAGCGGACGTACCAGCGATCCACATCGGCCCCGTATGCCGGATCGCGTAAAGCCAAATTTTCGTAAGTGACGGATTTACTGCGACTGAGAAAATTGAAGACGTATTGCGGCGGCTCGAACACATTGTAGCGGCGGGCATTCTCGTACCAGCTCAAACTGGTTAACGCGCTGTATTGCAGGCGCGACACCTCGTCCATCCGTTTGGCTTCATATTCCAGGTAGGCATTTTCAATACTGTCGGCGGTGAGTAAAGAATCGCTAAGCGCAATGGCGTCCTCCATGGCGATCTTGGTGCCGGAGCCGATGGAAAACTGGGAGGTGTGAACGGCGTCACCCAAGAGAACAACATTTTCGTGGTGCCAGCTTTCCGCCGTGACCACAGGAAAATTCCGCCATATGGATTTGTTGGAAATCAATCTATGACCGTCCAACTCTTCGGCATATAAATCTTCAAAATAAGCCAGCGTGTCAGCTTCGGATGCCTTATCCAGCCCGGCCCGCCGCCAGGTATCCTCATGGGTTTCAAGTATCCAGGTCGAGGCAGCTTTACCGACTCCCTGGCCATATTGATAAGCGTGATTATAGAACCAGCCATGCTCGTTCTCTTTAAAGATGAAGGTAAAAGCGTCGAACCTCTGGGTCGCCCCCAGCCAGACGAACTTGGTCTTTCGGTAGTCGATATGGGGATTGAGATGCTTCTTCAAAGATTCACGAACAATGCTGTTGACCCCGTCGGCGCCCAGAACCACATCGGCATCACGGTAATCGTCGAGATGTGCCACCACCGTCTCAAACTCGAATTTAACACCGAGTTCCCGACAACGTTTTTGGAAAATTTCCAGCAAGGTAATCCGGGCCATGCCGGCAAAACCGTGCCCTCCCGACCGAATATTTTGCCCCTTGTAACGCACCTCTATTTCATTCCAATAGGCGAACTGATTAGTGATTTCCTGATAGGTCTCACTATCCTGACCCAAAAAGTTTTCCAGGGTTTCATCAGAGAAAACGACGCCGAATCCAAACGTATCATCGGCACGGTTCTGTTCGTAGACGATGATATCGTTAAGTGGGTTAGCTTTCTTCATCAACAGAGCGAAATACAGACCGCCGGGACCAGCGCCGATGATGTTGATTTTTAAAGGTTGGTTCAATTTTTCCTCCGATTTACGCTTTACACATTACTATTATTAAAATAAATACCGTCCTACCAACACATATTCCCAATTTATATTAATTGACTCCCGGATGCTGAGCTTCGTCAGTATTTCCTCGAATTTGGAGCCCGAACTTTGGAACAGATTAACGCCAAACGCCCAATGCAGGCCTTTATAAATCCACCAACCCCATCTGCTGGTGATCCGGTGCTGCGTATTTGCACCAATGACCGGGACGAAATGGGCGGACCTGTCTGCGGCAAAAGAGGCGGCGCCGAGATTAAGGTTGAATTGGAAAAAGGCATCGAAGAACGGGGAATCGATATCACCATTAGCACCATCAACTGCATGGGTTATTGCAGTCGCGGCCCGGCTCTTATGCTTGATCCCGGTACTTCTTTTATTTTCCAGGCCGGGCCCGAAGATGTCCCGGAAATTCTGGACATCGCTGAAAAACTTGCCGCCGATACCAAGGCCTTGGATCCCTAGTAGTCATATAAATTATTCAAGCAGCCTTTTGCTCGGGTTTTATGCGTTTATTTATTGAAAATTGCGCCCGCTGCCTAGTTCAAAAAGGTTGCCTCAATTCTTTAAAGCGATATTTAGTAATCCAGACAATATGATACCGATGGTGATAAACCGTGTGCTTTCCTTTACCGCCGCATCGATATCCCCCTGCTCAACCCATTTGTGAAATTCGTCCCGTCTGTCGCGGAACTCGATATAGGGAGCAAGGTCATCGTCACCTTCCATCAGCCAGGCCGCCACCGGTTCGATCAACATAAGGCTTCTTAGCTGTGACTGATTGTCCATTGCCGTGCGCAGAGAAACGACGCCGCCAAAAGAGTGGCCAACCAAATGGACTGGATCGCCGATCTGGTCAATCATTTCTGATACAAGCTTGGCTTCTTCGGCGATGAGGGTCTCGTGGCCTTTGGTCCAAAGATCAGTATCACCATAACCGTAGAGATCCTGGGCTCAGACCTGATAATCGTTTTCCAATAATTCCCGGAGAATTTGCCACTGCAATAGCGAACTGGAAGAACAATGAAGCGGGGGGACTGGCTCACCCGAGCCTGACACGTGGTAATTTACTTTCACATCCCCAATTTTCAGCGCTGGCATTTCAACGACGATGCAAAATAGTTAAAGAAATAATTTCAAAATCTGCAAAAAAATTGGCCCGACAGTATTTTCGGTATCGGGCCTATAATTACAAAATTCTTATTATATTATTCGACAATGCTAAGGTTGGATGCTGCAAGTTTCCCATTACGGCCTGGCACCAACTCATATTCGACTTTTTGCCCTTCGTCGAGGCTCACCAATCCGGATTGTTCAACCGCCGAGATATGGACGAATGCGTCGCCTGAACCGTCCTCCGGCATGATGAAACCATAGCCTTTTTGAAGGTTAAACCATTTTACTGTGCCTGTTGGCATTTTATGCTCTCCCTAGAGATAATCGTTAATCAACCCCCGGCCTAAACCGGCTATTTAACCAATCCAACAATTCAAACGAAACGCCTATACTTCGGAAATAAAAGTGGCCCCCGCGGAAACACCGGATAAGATTGGTATTGATTTACAACGGTTTGGGGAAAAGTACAACCAAGAAAGATATTTCTTTCGGGCATGTTTTGATAAGGAATTCAACAGGTAATAACCTTTTATTCGCCGAAATTTATTGTCGAATACTAGATTTCCAATTTTATTCCATCATCTCGCAGCCAAATATAGACGGCTGGAATTACCAGAAGTTTCAGAACAGTTGAAGAAGCAAGCCCAAACAACAGTGACCATCGGATACCAGTGGCTAAAGCTGGCCTTCAGAAAGTTCAACCCGACAAAAACGGTAAAGAACAACCAGTAGGGGCTGTGGAAATGGGAAAGAGCAACGCTGGCCAAAATAAAGGTGCTAACAATCTCTTAAATCAAACGGTCTATGGTGATATTCATTATATTTTTCTCCTGGTTACTTTATTAATTCACAAAATTTTAAATACAGAAATTCGATCAGTTTGCGGACGTCGGAACGGGTAACGGAATAGTAAACTGTCTGTCCGTCCCGTTTTGTTTCCATCAGACCGTCTTTACGCAGCAATGCCAGTTGCTGCGATGCCGCGGCATTCCTCATTTCCAGTGACCGGCGACCCACAATGGCTGTGATTTAGCGGATTATCAGACTTCTACTTTACCATTGTTGAGCACCACCACATCCCTTTCCACCGAACGGGCACGGTAGGAGATAATGTTACCGTCCCGCCACATTTCAGTGCGTACGGTCTCGCCTGGGAAAAATGGCGCGGAAAACCTGACCTGCTGGGATTTAAACTTCGTCACATCGTAATCGCAGTATGTCTTCAAGACGGCATGAGCGGCAACGCCAAAGGTACATAGACCGTGCAGGATCGGTTTGTCGAAACCGGCCCGGGCGGCAAATACGGGTTCGGCATGGAGCGGATTGTAATCGCCGCTCAGACGGTAAATCAGAGCGGCCTGGGGCAAAGTTTGAATATCGCAGATTTCTTCCGGTTCGCTCTCGGGCAGTTTATGGACCGGCGGTGTCGGCGCCGGTCCCGGCTCACCGCCGAACCCGCCATTGCCCCGCAGAAATATCGCGTCTACAGAAGTGGCGCATAGGTCGCCGGTATCAATATTAAACAACTTTTTTTCCCGAAACAGAATGGCGCCCTTGCCTTCACCCTTGTCTAGAATATCAAGAATTTTGGTTTCACAGCGAACACCACCCTCCGGCGGCACCTTATTGTGAATAACAAGACTTTGCTCGCCATGAACCAGCTTGTTGAAATCGATACTGCTCAATTCCGGAATATCCTGGATGCCGACTTTATCGAATCCCAACACCACCGGCATCGTCGGTAAGGCCTTCAAGTTTTTTTCATATACGAAATCCAGTTGCTCCTCGTTCAAGGGATCAGCGCCAAACCCGAGCCCCAAGGCATAAAGAATCGTGTCCTTTGCCTTATAGCGGGTTTCGAACTCCGGGAATTTATAATTCATGATGGTTTCGTAATCGAGGCCCATGAGACTATATCTCCTGATCGTAAATTAAGTTATATAACGCGCCCCGCGTCCTGCCAGTACGGCTCACGCAGTTTGCGTTTGAAAATTTTTCCCGAATCTTCCCGCGGCAAATTGTCGCGGAAATTTATTTGATGCGGCACTTTATACTTGGCTAATCGGCCGACTAAAAACTGGCGGACATCGTCTTCGCTTAAACCGGCAGAACTTTCCAATTCCACCATGGCCATCAGAGATTCGCCAAATTCTTCATTGGGGATACCAAATACAGCACAATCGCGGACGCCTTCCATGGTCACCAGAACCGCTTCGATTTCAGCCGGATAAATATTGACGCCGCCGGAGATCACCATGTCGTTCTTTCGATCGCAAAGAAAGAGATAGCCGTCTTCATCCATGTATCCCATATCGCCAATGGATACCAATCCGTCGATTTCTACTTCTTTCCGTTTATCCGTGAGACCCTTGTAAGCAAAGTCGGTCACCAGGTCGGTGACGCCGTAGATCTCACCGATTTCGCCGGGCGGCAACGGCTTACGGTCATCACCGTAAATGCGTATCGTGGAACCTGCCGTGATCCGGCCGACCGTACCCGGATGATCCAGCCATTTCTGCGAAGTGCAGAAATTGGAAATTCCGATTTCGGTGCCGCCGTAATATTCGCCCAGAATCGGCCCAAACCAATCGATCATGGCGCGTTTGACATCCGGAGAACAGGGAGCGGCACCGTGTGTTATCCACTCAAGCGACGAGATATCGTATTTGTCTTTAACTTTGTCGGTCAGCTTGAGAAGCCGCACAAACATGGTTGGCACCATATGGGTATGGGTGATCTTGTGCTGCTCAACCAGCTGGAGAAACTGCTCAGCGTCGAAACGTGGCTGCAATACGAGTTCGGCATCTGACATCAATCCGATTGTCGCGCTGTGATTGACGGCAATGTGGTAACAGGGTCCGGTCATCAGGATACGCATGCCGGGGCGGACGCCGTAAACGAGGTTTCCCAACACCCCGGCCTTTTGTTCCTCCTCCGGGGTCAGGGGGTCTTTGACGACACCTTTGGGATTACCGGTAGTGCCTGAGGTATAGTTCATAATTTCTCTGGGCGGTCGGGGCGGATCGCTCCATTCTTGAAAATCGTCGATAAACTCATCCCACGGCGTCATATTTTCTGGCACCGAACAGTCCGCCTTATCCACGCCATATGCTTCGGCGATAAAATCCGGCGTTGGCGCAATGATCACTTTAACTCCATCTGGAATAGAAGATTCGATACCTGCCAGAAGATCGGCATGAACGATCAAAACCTTGGCATCAGAATCCTTGAGGATATATTCGGTTTCGGCCGCCGTGAAATGCCAATTGATCGGCACCACATATACACCCAGGAATTTTGCCGCCACTTGCGCTTCGAAAAGAGGGTAATCATTGCGCATATAGCTTGCCAGGGCATCGCCTTCCGATATGCCAAGACTGGCCATGGCGGAGGCAGCCTGGGCGCCGCGTCTGGACATATCGCGTTTATCGCGGCTCTGATCGCCGCTGATAACCCTTCCCGTTCCGAACAAGAATAAATTCCCCCTGATGTCCTGCGTTTTGTTCTGACCATCAAATAGGGATATTGCAGGAATGCAACAAAAATATATGATGTGAACATACTTTTTGAATACTGGGTGGGGACACGTAGATGGATTTAAATTTCAGCAAAGAGGAAGTCGAATTCCGGCAAGAGGTGAAGGTATTTCTCCAGGCTTCACTCCCCGAAGATATTCAGGAAATCGCCCGAAAAGGCCAGCATTTCGGCAAGGAACACTTCCAACGTTGGCAAAAAATTCTCAATGAAAAAGGATGGGGAGCCCCCAACTGGCCGACCGAGCACGGCGGCCCCGGCTGGTCGGCGACACAGAAATATATCCTGGAGGAGGAAATGGGCATGGCGGGCGCTCCCATTCCGCCGCCCTTCGGCATCGGTATGGTCGGCCCTGTCATCATCGCCTACGGCAGTGACGCCCAGAAGGAAAAATATTTACCGCGAATTTTGAATGCCGACGATTGGTGGTGTCAGGGCTACTCCGAACCCGGCGCCGGTTCCGATCTGGCATCGCTCAAAACCAAGGCCACCCGGGACGGTGATAAATATGTCATCAACGGCCAAAAAATCTGGACTTCCTATGCCCATTACGCCGACCGGATGTTTTGTCTGGTGCGCACTGACAAAGAAGCCAAACCTCAGGCTGGCATTTCCTTCATCTTGTTGGATATGGATACGCCGGGCATTACCGTCCGCCCTATCAAGTCGATGAATAATTTTCATATGCTAAATGAGGTTTTTTTCGAAGATGTTCGCGTGCCGGCGGAAAATCTCGTCGGCGAAGAGAACAAGGGCTGGACCTATGCTAAGTTCCTGCTCGGCCACGAACGGGCCAATATTGCCGATATCGGCGCCTCGAAACGGCACCTCACCGGTCTCAAGGAAATGGTTGCTACGATAAACAGCGACGGCAAACCTCTCGCCGAGGACGACACGTTTCAGCGCAAAATTGCTGAATTGGACGTTAAATTGATGGCGCTCGAATACACTCAGCTTCGCTTCTTGGCGGAAGATGAGGCTGGCCGCGATGTCGGACCGGTAGCATCAATATTGAAGATCAAAGGTTCGGAATTAACGCAGGCAATAACAGAAACGTCTGTTGAAGCCCTCGGTTACTACGCCATGCCTTATGTTGATGAACTGGTGCAGCCGGGCTCGAACACCGAAGCCGTGGGCGGTGAATTTGCCACCGGCGTCGTGCCTTATTTCCTGTACAAACGTGCCACTTCCATTTTCGGCGGCAGCAACGAAATCCAGCGCAACATTTTGGCCAAAATGGTGCTCGGCCTTTAGGAAGATATTATGCGATGGAGTATTATTCTCGTCGCTGTTTGGGTTTCTGCATTAATTTTTGTTGGATCGGCAACCGCCCAAGGCCCGCGCAAGGGGCCTCCCAGGAGCGGACCGCCGCCGGGAGCTTTCAACTCCTGTAAAAACAAACAGACCGGCGGCGCCTGCAGTTTCCGCGCACCCCATGGCTCGATAAAAGGAAGCTGCCGGACCATGCCACCTGGTTTCGTCTGCGTCCCCGGCAATCTCTCCGGCGCCGGTTCGGGCGGAAGACCTAATGAGGGACCAGGTGGAAGTCCGGGCGCTGGAAGAGCGCAAGGCGGCCCAGTGGGTGATATCGACAGATCAATGAGCGCCCGCAGAGGTCCTCCGGGTTATACGCCGAGAGCTCCCTATCAAGACGCCGTTCAATTAACCAACAAGCTAGCCGACACCGGCCAGGTCACCTGCTTTGACAATCACAGCACAGCGAATTGCCAATCCGAAGGCAGCTCGTTTTACGGCCAGGACGCCCATTACAAAAGCCGTCCCACCGCCTATCGCGACAACGGCGACGGCACGGTCAGCGACCAAAACACCGGTCTGACCTGGCAAAAGGCCCACAACAAACAGCGCCTATCCCACTACGATGCGAAGGACGATTGCAAAAGTTTGAACCTGGGCGGCTATTCGGATTGGCGGCTACCGACCATCAAAGAATTATTTTCCATCGCCGATTTTTCCGGTGCGACGACCCATCGTTATTTTCTCGACAGTAAGAAATTCGATCTGGCAGCGCCTGGAGAGGAAGTCCTGGAAGGTGATCGGTTTTCCACCCACCATGTCGCCATGATGGGTCAAACCTGGTCCGAAACCACTTATACTGGCGATCATCTGGGTCGATCCGGTATCGAAGCGGCATTTTTCTTCAATTTTCTTGATGGCCATCTGAAGCAGGCCCCGACTCTCAGCGGCAATCACAAACTTTTTCACCGCTGTGTTCGGGGGAAGGAATGGGGTGAGAACCAGTTTGGCAACACGGGCGACGGTACCGTCGGCGATCGCCTCACCGGTCTCCTCTGGCAGCAGGAAGATGACGGCAAAGAACGGAATTGGCAGCAATCCTTGGGCTACTGCGAAAACCTCTCACTCGCCGGACGGACGGATTGGCGGCTGCCAAATATCAGAGAATTGCATACAATTATCGACTATTCTCGCCACAACCCGGCCATTGATACGGACGTTTTCGTACAACAAGACCGGACTGGCTGGTTCTGGTCATCGACCACCCACGGGGATAGCCCGCGCATGGCGTCCTATATCTGCTTCGGCAAATGTATTTCGGTGGATGGCCGGGATGTCCACGGCGCTGGCGCGCAACGCAGCGATCCCAAAACTGGCAGTCCGTCCCAATTTGAATCCTTGGGCGGTCAACGTGATCAGGTGCGGATCAACAACTACGCGCGTTGCGTCACTGATCAAAAGTAGTAAAAATAAGGCCGGGCGATTTTTTTCCTTTAGAGTACGCAGATAAGTAAACTGTCGCCAAAACTATTTGTCTTTTTCCCACTGGGTCCAGTTAACTTCGACCCGCTTGGGCAGAACTTTGGTGGAAAGTCCCCGCACCCGGCCGATCAGGTAAATCTATTTAATGGGAAAGTGAACCACCGGCACTCTTTTTTTGGTTTATCAATTGCCGTATGGTTCCAACCCAATTTTTAACATTATCAGAATTTTCAGAACAATGGCTGATATTTACTGGTTTGTTTTCTTAGCCGCCTCTCTGCTGATCATCATTACGCCGGGCCAGGATATGGTGCTGGTTATGTCGCGTTCTTTGTCCCAAGGATCGCTGGCTGGCATAGTCACAGCGGCCGGGGTCAGTATCGGACTTATGGGGCATACCGTTCTAGCCACGCTGGGCCTTGGCGCTATCCTGCAAGCGTCGGGAGCGCTCTTTCTCATTCTCAAGCTGGTGGGGGCTGCCTATCTTATTTATCTGGGCATTCAATTGCTGCGCTCCAAACAAACAAACCTCGGATTTCAGCAGTCAGAACAACGCTCTTTGCGCCGCTTATTTGTCCAAGGAGCTTTTTCCAACCTGTCCAATCCCAAGATCGCCCTGTTCTATTTCGCCTTCCTGCCGCAATTCCTAGTAGGCGGCGGCGAGAAAGGTGCAACGGCCCTGTCGCTGTTCATACTGGGAACCGCTTTCGCCATCCTTACCTTTCTGGTCAAAGGACCAATCGGATTTTTCGCCGGGAACCTTTCTGTCTGGATTCGTTCGCACCCCGTGGTTCTGGTTTGGCTCCACCGCAGTTCGTGTGCCGTCTTAGTGGGACTGGGCTTAAAGCTGGCGTTCGATGGACGAGGTTGATGGAAAACATTACAACGGATCACACTATTGGGTTACATTGGTGAGAAAAAGCAGCCGGAAGGAAGGTTCAAGCGTGAATACTATTAATTACGACAATATCGATTACGCCGTACGCGAAGACTTAGTCGCGGCGCAAAATGAAGCGTGGAACAGGATCGCCGCCCCGGGCGACTGGCTCGACGGAAGCCGAAGGGTCGCCGTGGCGGAGGAGGTGCGCCAGGCCTTGTCCTGTAGCCTCTGCGCCAAATGCAAGGACGCCCTGTCGCCTTACGCCGTTGACGGCGAACATGACAGCGTCACCGACCTGAGCGCTGCGGAAATCGATCTGATCCACCGTCTCTCCACCGATCCCGGCAGGACGAGCAAACAATGGGTCGGCGATATGCTGACCGGCAGCATGAGCGAGGAAGAGTATATTGAGATCGTCTCCATCGTCTGCATCGTTGCCGTAACCGACGCATTCACCCGCGCCGTCGGCGCGCCGGAACACACCTTACCGGAACCTCAGCTGGGTAAGACAGCGGGCTACCGGTCGGCGGCGGCAAAAATGTACGCCACTTGGCTACCGTATGTAGAGGTGGATGATGTAGGGCCGGAGGACGGCCACCTGTATGACAATCCGCAAGAACCGCCGGTGGTCAAGGCGCTGTCACTCGTGCCCGACGCCAAACGTGCTTTTTGGGATCTGGCGGATGCCAACTACCTGCCCGCAACCGCAGTATTTGACCTGGATACTGAATTAAGAGCCATCAGCCGCATGCAGATGGAACTGCTGGCGGCCCGGGTAGCATCGGTTCATCAGTGCACCTATTGAACGGCGGCACATGCCTTTTTGCTCCGTGTGAGCACACAAAAATCCGGTACCGAATACGACATTCAAGCAGCGTTGGGCAACGGCCGGGGCGACGGGGAAATACCCCACGGTCAGCTTTTGGCCGACTTCGCCGAGGCCATCGCCATGCGGGATGAGGCCGGGACGGCTGAATTGCGGCGGCAGGTCGCCGACACCATGGGCGAAGAAGCTCTGATCGATGCTGCAGCCACGGCCGCTTCGTTTCACGGCTATGTCCGCATAGCCGATGCTACGGGATTGACGGCGGATATGGCTGGCGGCGGCCAGATACCCGTTGAATTCAGAGAGGATATCGGCGTCACCGAGTACTATCGCGCGGTAAACGGTTAGGTTACCCCTGCACCGGTCAACGTCTTCCGCCCTTCCACTCCCACCAAAAGAGGGGGGGGGCAGCTTGCTGTAAGCCACCTGTATCTTGATTCTGTTTGACGAACAATCGGACATGCTTTCTAAATATATTATATTTAGGAATCGACATCGATTCCTGATCAGGAGATACGGATGAAACGCCCCAGTACAGTAGGAAAAAAGACGCGCCGGGAAAATATGGGTCTGGACCGATTCGGCGGTAACGATACGACACAATTCAGTGATATCGATGAAGTTACATCATCCTCCAAAGGCGTTTGGAAACGACCCTGGTGGGTGCGCGAAGTCGATAAGCCGACCATGGACATCGACTGGGAGGTAACCGAACGTTTCGATGCACGAAAAATCCAGCAGATGTCCTGGCGGAAGTATGTAGGCGAGGACAAAGCCAATGAACTGAACAAGCGCCGAGAAGAGAAATTGCGCCAATGGATTCTGGAAGAAAAGCCGGGCTATACACTGCGCGACCGAGCACTGGATATCGCCGGCGCCCAGGCTGGATCTGTCAAAACCAGTTTTCAAGGGTCCTGGTACAAACCAGAAGGGCAGAATAAGGGCGACGGCAGTGCTTTCGTCAGCAACGTATCAACATCCAAGCTGACAGATCCGGCGCGGCCCAAACCGTTGAGCCCGGAAGAACTGGGCGTCCCCAGATGGGAAGGTAGTCCGCAGGAAAACGCCCGCATGATCCGGTCCGCTTTAAAGCATTTCGGCGCCGATCAGGTGGGTTACGTTGAACTGACCGAGCAGCACAAAAAACTGATATATGAAGTGGATTCCCTCGACGGCAAACGCATCGAATTCGAGAATGTGGAAAAAGCCTACGAGACAGAGGAGAAAAGAGTCATCCCAGAAAAAGCCAGATGGGTGATCGTCTTTTCCATTCAGATGTCCGAGGAATTGATCAAACGAAAATCCGGCCTGATGCCATCCGCCCTGTCGGCGGCGGCCACTGGTGCGGCCTATGGCCAGGCTCGCAACGCCTTGGATCAATTGCAGTGCTTCCTTCACGTGCTGGGCTACCAAGGATTGATTGGCACCTGGTACAACGGACTGGGCATTGCCCCGGCCTTTGCCGTCCTGGCCGGCCTTGGCGAACTGGGCCGCATCAACCGCATGATCAGTCCCGAGCACGGACCCCTGCAACGGGTTTTCAAAATTGTCACCGACCTGCCCCTGGAACCGACTAAGCCCATCGACGCCGGCATCATGAATTTCTGCCGCACCTGTAAGGTCTGCGCCGACGAATGCCCGGCCGATTGTCTGAGTAAGAAGACCGACCCCTACTGGGAACCTGTGGGCCCCTGGAACAATCCCGGGCACAAAACATGGTACGAGGATTCGCCCAGTTGCCGAACTTGGTGGGCAACCTCGACAGCTGGCTGCTCAACCTGTTTCGCCGTCTGCGCCTTCAGCAAAAAGAATATCTCCTTGATCCATGATCTGGTGAAAATCGCCATCGCCAAGAACAAGATTTTTCCCGACCAAGTCAACGCCTTTTTTACCAAGATGGATGGTATTTTCGGTTACCAGGATCAACGCGAGATTGAAGACTGGTGGGACATGGAATTGCCGCCCCGCGGAACCAATAATCCCAAGGGCTCTCAACTAGATTAAAAAGGCTAGGACGATGGAAAAATTTATTTATGGTGTTATTCTGGGCTCCGGTGGTATGGCCCTCTGGAACTGGATGCAGGCGGAAAACATCTCCGCTGCCTGGTACACTTGGCCCCTCATGGCTCTCGCCCTGGCCCTCTGCACCCTCACCATCCACCATTTCTTGGCCTCTCACGCCGAACTGGAACCCAAGGCTGCTTGGGTTGGGCTAGCAATTATCGGAGTTCCGGCAGTGTTGGTATCCAGCCTGGTGGTGTCGTTTTTTATCTAGCCGGTCACGACGCAGCATTCGCACCGGGCCCGGCTGAGACCGATATCAGCCAGTTGGTGACCGCTTAAGGCGCGTGTCTCCGCCCCTACTAAAAGGGCCCCGGTCAGGCATGAGATTACCGACCAACCACCCGGCTAATTGGATTTTTCGGATCGTCCCGCGTAAACAAACCAGATTACCGTCACAACGGCGATAAAAATAAGGGGGAGCGTAACCAGGTTCACCCATTGCCAGCCCAGAAAATGATGGAGTGCTCCGGACATCAGCGAACCGAAAGCGACGATACCGAAAATAATAAAATTATTAACGCCCCGCACCTTGGCCCGCTCCGACGGCGTGTGCACACTGGTCAATAAAGTCGACGCGCTGACAAACGAAAAGTTCCAGCCCAGCCCCAGTAAAAATAACGACAACCAGAAAAATTCAACCCCTTGCCCCGACAGGGCGGTTCCGACCGCGACGAGTTGAACAATCTGCCCGATAAACATGATTGGCAGGTTGCCAAAACGTTTGATCAGGGTGCCCGTGATGAAACCCGGTGCGAACATGGCGAAACTGTGCCACTCGATCACCAAGGCTATGTCCGCAAACAGATGGTTGGCATGCCGCATGGCCAGCGGCGTTGCCGTCATCAGCAGGTTCATGTCTGCCTGGGCAATGGTGGCCACCACGACTGCCGTAATAAAGGCTGGCTGGCGCATTATCTCCGCCATGGGCCGACCGGGATCACGCTTTTCCGTTGGCGTCAATTTGGGAATATCAACAGCCAGTACCACCAGCGACGACAGCAAGGTCACGACGATTAGAAATAAATAAGATCCAAGAAAACGGGAAGAAGCGAACAGATCAATACCGGCTTTGGCCAGTTCGGGTCCGACGAAGGCACCGGCGACACCGCCGACCAGAACGAGAGAAATGGCTTTGGGTTTGAAGTCATCGGGCGCCACATCGGTCGCCGCGAAACGGTAAAGCTGGGCAAAGGCCAGAAAGGCGCCGAACAACCCATTCCCCCCCGCAAACAACCAGAAATTTGCCAACAACACACCGCCGACAGCGAACACACCGCCGAGCGCGCCGACTAATCCGCCGACCACAAAACCCCACCGTCGTCCGATCCGCCGCATCAGCATGGAGGCGGGGAACGTCGTGAAAGCGGTACCCAGGACCAGGAAGGTAATGGGCAGTGTGGCCAGAGCCTGGTCGGGGGTGATGCCGAGGGCCACCAGCGGGCTGCTGGCGGCAATCAGAGTACGGCCGGACCCTGACAACATCTGGCAGACGGCCAGAATAAAGACGTTGCGACGTTCTCTGAAGGCAGCCATGGCGGGAAGCGTCTCAAAGGTTTTGGGGAATGGAAAGATACCGGTAACGCCGCCTTAATCAAGGGAACACGTGCCTTTCCTATGCCCGGCAAAGGAATTAAGTTAACATTGTAACAGCCAGTCGGCTGATCCCAGGTTCCACAGGGGTTTGAATCAAATATCTATTGTTTGGCGAAGCAACCTGTGTCTAAAATTATTCCAGATTCAGAAGCGGAAATGGGCCGCGAGAAAAATGGATGCGGGGGTCGCGACCGCGCATGACGGATTAACCAAGCAGCTTCGATTTGATTGGAAATTAGATAAGCAATGTGCTCCCAGGACTCCGCCGTAACGAGGACATCTCCCCTTCTATTTCCGCTGTTTACTCAATCTTTACGGCTACTGCCTTACCCCCCCAAAAAAACTCCCATATTGACAATAGTTTCATTTGAAACTATTTTACCTACCACACGGAAATACAAAGCTTTGGAGGTTCTCGATGGCCAAGGAAAGCGCTAGGAACGGCTTGTTGATTGACTACAATTACTGCACCGGCTGCCGGTCGTGCGAGATTGCCTGCCAGCAGGAGCATCACTATCCCGCCGGGCAGTTCGGTATCAAGATCACCGAGCATGTGCTGGAAAAAAAGAACGGGCTGTCGATCTATTACCTACCCTTCCCCACCGATCTCTGTAATCTCTGCGCTCACCGGACCAAGGAGGGGGGCAAACCCTCCTGCGTCAAGCACTGCCAGGCCCGCTGCATGTATTACGGGCCCGTTTCAGAACTGGCCAAGCAGATGGAAGCGCAACCCAAAACTGTGCTCTATGCGCCGGAATAAGAGGACAAGAAAGGGAGACCCGAGAGATGAATAAGATGGATGACGTAAAAATTGTCAAAACCGGCGCCTGGTCAGGTGGACCCGGCTGCCACGGCGGCTGCGGCGTCGACCTGCACATCAAGAACGGTAAACTGATCAAGGTCGAAGGCGACGAGAACCATCCCTTCCACCAGGGCCGCCTCTGCCCTCGGGCCCTGGCTCTTACCCAATACGCTTATCACGAGGACCGGCTGCAGACTCCGTTGAAGCGCGTCGGTGAGCGGGGTTCCGGCGAATGGGCGCCCATATCCTGGGATGAAGCCCTCGACGAATGTGAATACGAACTGCGGAAAATCCGAGACGAATACGGCGCCGAAAGCACGGTCTTCGGCCAGGGCACCGGCCGCGATGCCGGTGGGCCTCTGATCTTCATGGCCTATGCCTATGGCAGTCCCAACTGGACCTTGTTCGGCCTTTCCGGCATTTCCTGCTTCACGCCGCGCTTAGCTGGCATGCACACCGTGGCGGGCGACATCACTTTCCCCGACGCCGCCCAGTTTTCGCCCGAACGTTACGACGATCCCGAATACACAAATCCCGAAGTGCTGGTTCACTGGGCGCGGGGTATCCGCGGTTCCCAGTGTACCGATCACTATTTCTCGGGTCACTATGTGGTCGATATGATGAAGATGGGCACCAAGCTCATTGTCATTGACCCCCGCTTTTCCTGGGCGGCGTCCCGGGCCGAGTTGTGGCTGCAGATCAGGCCCGGGACCGACGGTGCGCTGGCCATGGGTATGCTCAATGTCATCATCAACGGGGAGCTTTACGACCAAGAGTTCGTCGAGAAATGGACCCACGGCTTCGACGAACTGAAAGAACGGGTGCAGGAATACCCCCCCAGCAAGGTCTCGGAGATCACCTGGATCCCAACAGAGGATATCGTCAAGGCGGCCCGCATGTATGCCGAGGCCAACCCCGGCGCCATCCGCTTCGGCCAGCCCCTGGATTCCAACGCCCAGGCGACCGCCACCATGCACGCCATCAATTGCCTGTGGGCTATCACCGGCAACACCGATATTCCAGGCGGCAACGTTATCTGCCGCCCGCCGTACGGCGTCTCCCTCTATCCCTATTCTACCGAGGAAGTGGTCCAGCTTTATGGTGAAGAATTTGTCTCCAACCTCAACAAGAAACGTATTGGCGCCGACAAGTTCCCCTTGGTGAAGAACTTCCGCGCTTGGGCTCTGGCCGATACGGTGCTGGAACAGATGGAGTCGGGCGATCCCTATCCCATCAAGAGCTTGTGGCTCTACACGAACAATTTCATGGCCGGCACGGCGCAAGACCCCAGGCGCCATTACGAAGCGGTCAAGAAATTGGACTTCAATGTGGTGGTGGATAATTTCATGACGCCTACAGCCTCGGCCATCGCCGACATCGTACTGCCCGGCCAGACCATGGCGGAAAAGAAATCGGTCTTTACCACCGGCGTTATCCTCAACGGCATGGACGGTCCGGTAGAGATCGGCGACACCAAGTCGGGCTGGGATATCGCCTTTGAAATGGGAAAGCGGCTCAACCCCCAGGCCGTGCCGTGGGATAGCCTCACCGATCTCTTCACCGAACGACTGCGGCCCGCCGGTGTAACCTTCGACGAGCTTATGCAAAACAATGGCATGCTGACACCCAAGGATCACCCATCCGGCGGCGCACCTTACCACCGCCACGAAAAGGGCCAATTGCGCCCCGACGGTGAGCCGGGTTTCCGCACACCCACCGGCAAGATAGAACTTTACTGCACAAGGTTCGAGGAATACGGTCTCGACCCCCTGCCCTATCACGACGAGCCAGTGGAAAGCCCCATCAGCACGCCGGAAGTTTTCGCAGAATATCCGCTGATCCTGATCACCGGGCGGCGTACGCCCACCTTCTTCCACAGCGAACACCGGCAGGTCCCCTGGCTGCGCCAGTTCGACGATGAACCCTATGTGGAGCTACACCCCGAAACGGCGGCTGAACTGGACGTCGGCGACGGCGACTGGGTCTGGATCGAAGGTGTGCGCGGCAAAGCCAAGCGCAAACTTAAAGTGACGCCGGTAGTCCACCGCCAAATGGCCATGGCGCCTCACGGCTGGTGGTATCCGGAAAAGGAAAACAAAGCCCCCTATCTGAACGGTATCTGGGACATTAATCTGAACCAGTTGATCCCCATGGGTCACCAGGGCAAATCCGGCTTCGGCGGCGCGCCCCTAAAAACAATGCTGTGTAAGATTTATTCGGTGGGGTCCAAGGACGGTTAGCTAACCCTCCGGCGGCGGGGGCAGTGTCGCCTGATAGTCTTCACTGTCCTTGGTGGTTTCCGCATGCGACAGGAGATCGGCAACCAGACGCATTGAGGTGTCGATGACCCATCGCACTTCAGCTTCTGCGGTTTCGTTACTTTCCGCCACCGTTTCCGGAAGAATATGCTGCTGCAAAAAACCGGCTACTCCGGCCAGCGCCCGTCCGACTAATCTGAGATGATCGGCCCTGATGACAAACGTATCCCGGCTTTCAACGATATTGGCGATGGTGGTCAACTCCTCCATCATGGCCGCGATTTCGTCGTTTTCGGGAACGGTTTTGCCGACGATATAACGGATATATCCGGCATAAAAACTGTAGTCAGACATGTGGTGTTTATTTCAGGGATTTGGGGCTTAAGCAAATTTTATGTTCGCCGGTCAGATGCCATTTCGGTAAAAAGTATTTTCAGGCAGAAGATTAAACCGTGGGTTCGACGTTATTAGAAATCGCATTGAACATATTGTCCATACTGTAGGCGAATAAATTGATGAAAATGACAATGGCCAGGAAAATCAGGATGACGATCAAACCGTATTCGCTGGCTGTCGCGCATCCCGGTTAGCGGCTAATCCAACTATAAAGTTTTTCAATCTCAAAAATAAATACAATCGACTTTTCTCTGATATAGGAAAACTATCGTAAGGGAGAAATCTCGGTCGTTAAAGATTGAAACAAAAAGTTATCGATAAAATCTGGTGGTGGGATATCTTGCCCATTTAGTTATTCTGTTAAATGCTGCTCGAAATAGTATTGAACAAATTCGACAGATCGGTACCGACGATGGCCACGGCGCCGATAATAATTACCGCAATCAAGGCGGCGATCAGTCCGTATTCAATGGCCGGTGCACCGCAATCGTCCTCACGCAGTATACGTACATAGTTCTTAAATTTATTCAGCATGATCTTCCTCTTTTCGATGGCCCCGTTGCCCTTGCGCCTCAATTCCCACTTAGAGACTCCCCTTGGATCGTAGGCCGGTGGCTTTGCGTTCCACCGTTTCCCGTGGTTTGCATTTTCTAGGGGAATCGGATTACCTGTTATAGAGTATCAATTTCTGCCTATCAGCTCCCGAAATTATGATTGTAAAATACGGGAAAAAGATATTTCTACCAGCGACTGGGATCACTCGGGTACAAAATAATTAAATGGGAAGAGATCAACAATTTTGACGAACCAGATTCAAATAAGACTGGGCGGCTACGGCCCGCCGACCACATCATTCAGCCGGGCACTCAAATTTATCGGCAATCGCCTGGAAGGCGAGTTCGGTAAGGAAATCGACATTAAGTATGTCTGGAACATCATGGATCTTGGCTATCGTGGCGAGGACATTCTGTGGCTGGTCGAGGAGGGTTTGCTGACTCTCGGCTACCAATCATCCAGCTATCTTACCAACCGGACGCCGGAATTGGGATTGGTCGATCTGCCATTTTTAATGACCAGCAATGCTGAAGCACGGGCAACTATTGACGGTACTCTCGGGGCTTACCTCAGCCAAAAAATCGAAGAGGAGTTTAATTACCGCATCGTTGGTTATTTTGAAAACGGATTTCGCCATATCTCTAATCGGCTTCGGCCGGTTCGATCTCCCGCCGATCTCAAGGATATGAAAATCCGTGTTCTCCCCAGCGATGTGCAGGCAAGAACCTTTGAACTTTTGGGCGCAACACCACTGAAGCTGGATTTAACTGAAGCCATCGACGGCGTCGTCAACGGAAATCTGGACGCTCAGGAAAATCCACTGGCCAACACAGTAACTTATGGCGTTCACAAATATCACCCCCATCACACCCTTACCGGCCATTTTTATATTTCCCGCCCTATTTTTGTGAACCGCGCCCAAATTGATGGCTGGCCCGATGAGCTACAAGCGGCGCTAAGATCGGCAGCAAAAGATGCGGTCAAATTTCAAAGAAGCCTGTCGGAACAGGAAGCCATTGACGCCCGCCGGGAAATCGAGGATGCAGAAGGCGAGATCATCGAACTGACGGAAGACGAGCATCAACAATTCGTCCAAGCGGTCAAACCTCAACATGACGACGCACGGAAAATATTTGGCGATTCGATGTTTGATATGCTAACCGAGATCAGGAAATAAATTAGGAAGGAGATCATTATGACTGGATTTCAAGGCGGCTGTTTGTGCGGCGACATCAGGTATGAAGTAAGTTCCGACCCAGTTCTTCAAGTCAATTGCCATTGCGACGATTGCCGCAAAGCGACAGGGGCTCAATTCGCCACAAATCTTTTCGTCAATGAGGACGATCTGACCATCACCCAGGGAGAGCCTAAAAGCTTCTCCCACACTTCGGACAGCGGCAACACATTGACCAAAATGTTTTGCCCCAACTGCGGCTCTCAAATGTTCGGTCACGGCTCAGGCCGCCCGGGAGTGAAAGGCGTCAAAGCGGGTACCGTGGAAAATAAAGAAGTCGTCCAGCCGGGAGTAAACATCTATACGTCAAGCGCTCTCCCCTGCACCGTATTTGCCGAGGGCACCGCGAAGCACGAAAAAATGCCAAGCGGCTAATGGGACAGTTACGCCTTTCGGGTGAACACCCAATTGTCGATATCCGATAGGCCTGCTTTGAATTTATAGCCATCAGCGGCGAACTTCTTCAAATCCTCCGGCTCTTCAATACGATTGATGATCATGAAGCGGGCCATCATACCCCGCGCCCGCTTGGAAAAAGGACCGATTGTTTTAGCTTCACCGTCCTTTATTTCCTTAAAGGCCGGCGTAACGATACGGGCGTTCAGGGATTTGAAATTGGCGGCTTTGGTGAATTCATTTGACGCCAGATTGACAAGCACCGGCTCTTCTTCCATCGCCAATTCCTTCCTGATATTCTCAGCGATTTTATCACCCCAGAACTTATACAAGTCGGCACCCGCAGAATTCTTCAGGCGCAGTCCCATTTCAAGGCGATAGGGTTGAATGAGATCAAGCGGCCGCAAGATACCATAAAGCCCCGAAAAAATGCGCAGATGATCCTGAGCGTAAGCTACGTCTGTTTTGCTGAAGTTTTCGGCATCCAGCCCTATAAAGGTTTCGCCGCTATAGGTGTAACCGGCCTGTTTGGCGTTCTTGGGCGTTTGTTTCGCCGCAAAGCTATTCACCCGCTCGGTGTTTACAGCGGCCAGATCGTCACTCAGGTGCATCAGCTTTTGCAGTTGCCGGGCACTCAATTTTCCCAAAACATCCATGAGGGCCATTGCCTCGGCCATAAATGCCGGCTGGGTATATTCGAGTCCCATGGGCGACGGTGAGAAATCCAATTTTTTTGTCGGCGAGATTAAAGCCAGCACGCTCTTTGCCTCTATTTCTTTTTTGGTTTCCGCTTACCGAAACGTTCTTTTAGTTCGGTGCAATGGTCCTTGTCGTCCGCCCGTGGCGTGAACCAGATAAAATCAAAAGGCAGACTGCCGTTAAAATGATTACCATAATCTTTGGGGTGATTGGCGCTGTTTTCCACCTCAACAAAAGCAACTGACATTATCTTGGCATCTTTACGAAGCCTTTTTAAATAAACCGGCACTGCATAATCGTTGCGGACATGCCCAGTGCCGGCAATCAATACGCCGGAATCCGCATTTGGCAGCACGGCCCCTGTTACAAGATTGTCAGCGAGGAAGGCGTCCCGTACCCGTTGCACGTTAATCATCGGACTAAGCACTCGACGCGGCATTAATCGGCAATGGGATTCAAACAGTTCATCACGCAATTTATTCTCAATTTTTTTTACCAAGGGAATATCCAACCCCAGCCGGTCACGGCGCGAGGCAGCTATTTCCGCTATTCCTTTGCGACTGATAATCCGGGTCCGCCGCCGTGAAATGTTACCCGCGCGGATGGGTAATATTGCGGTTACGGCGGCATCTGCGATGGGCCGGTAAAATGACCAATCCGGCCAGCCGGATTTCTCCCAGTTTACCGCATTGCCCAGTTCACCGGCATTGGCCGGGCCGCTTGATCGCCATTTGTCGATATCCAGTTGTTTTTCTTCATCGATCATCTCCATCACGATGGCAGGCTTGCGGCCCATCTTGGCCATGGCTGTGACGATCTGGGCCTGCAGCAAGTGGTGGTCGGCGTTGTCATGTTTTTCACCAAGCAGAACAAAATCAGCCGCCTGAGCGGCTTTTTCCAGATCCTGCCGGCTGATGAAATGCCGGGCCGCCGGCGACCAGATACTGCCGACCAGCGGATGGTCCCGTTCGAGCGGCGATACCCAGTCGCCCTTCGAGACACAGGTGCTGAGAGAGAGGACAAGCGCTAAAATAATAAAGCGAAGACGCATACGCCCGATGTACACCCGTCGAGGAGAGGAAACAAACGGATAAAGAGACGTTTCTCCGTTTTAGTTTCTAGCAGGCATATAGCTATATTACTTTGGCGTCAGGCGGCATAATTTCACCGCTTTTCTTCTTGAACGCAATTTTGACGTGGCGTTTTTTACCCGGCAGGTTACGAGTTTCGACAACATGATACGAAAGTCTTTTTCCGAACAATCTAACCACGTCCAA
>PBQI01000076.1 GCA_002725625.1 Rhodospirillaceae bacterium
TATTCTTCTTCATGGTGGCCTATCTCCTTTGGTTGGATTGATGTCTTGCAACAAAAAATCAACCTGATACGCCGCTTTCTTTCAAATACCCTAACACCAGATTCAGTTATAACTCTCGTCGACCTGCCGCCCTATTATTACGGTGCAGTGTTCACGATCTAAATCTCGATTTTAGTTTTTCACCTTCACGCGTCCGCCCACGCCCAAGGTCCGAAAAAAAACCTGAACGCCGTAATGGAGGGCGATGAACGATCCCAGTTCCATGATCTCCGCTTCGCTGTAATACTTTTTGCCTTCGGCGTAGAAATCGCCGTTGACCTTTTTAGGTTCCGTATACATCAAGCTGGTGTAACGGAGGGCCCATTTTTCGGCGTTGCTGAATTGGTCCTCATTCTCGAAGTCACCATATCCGGCAGCGATGCGGTCTTCGGTCAAACCTTCCTCGATGGCTTTTTTGGAACGCATTGATGCGAAGTAGGGGGCCTGGGCCTGGCGGGCCAACTGGATGCGCATGATTTCTTTCAGCTTATGATCCACGTTGCCTTCGGCGAAGGACAAATGCATGGCGTCAAAGACGGCCTGGGCGTATCCAGGTGCGTGGGCCAGGATCTGGAAGAACCGCTGGTCGGGCACGTTCCACTCCGCTGCCACCGCCATGATCTCTTTTATCTTGGGATGGCTGATGTCTTCGATGGGGATCGGGTCTACGACGGACATTTACGATTTACTCCGCTGCCTGATCAGCTTCCCTAACGGTCAAGCCCTTGATGTGGGAGGTCGGCTTATCGCCGTAAATCCGCTTCGATTCCTCCTGGCTCACCAGATCGCCGTCCGGTGTGAACATGGGATAGAAATCGAGTGTGCCGAAAAACGTGTGATATCCGATGTTGAAACCGATAAAGGCGCCCAACTCGACGATTTCTTCTGTCGAATAAACTTTTTTCAGTTCATCGTAGAAAGCATTGTCAATCTTCTCCGGCTCTTCCGCCATCAGTTCCGAATAACGCAAAGCCAGTTTTTCCGCTTCGGTGAAATTGTCCGATGCGCCATAATTGTCGATGCCGTCGTCGATCATCTCTTCCGTCAATCCCTGCTGCTTCGCCGAAGCAGACCGGACATTGCCTCAATAATTACAATCGGCCATCCGGGAAAGCTGGACGCGGATGATTTCCTTCAATTTGTGATCGATTTTACCACGGTTGAAAACCGTCGACCAAGCTACATACATGGACTTAGTAAGGTCTTCATTGTGACCCATAATGGCATGGAACGCTGGATCGGGGGCCCGCAGTTCCAGGCTTTTTTCCACATAGGGGGCCAGTTTGGTTTTTTTGAGATCGTCGATCTCCAGCATGCTTATATGCGGCATAATTTACTCCTTTGATGGCGGAAAATCTTCCACCCAGACTGTATTGTGTTTGGCGGCTACGGCGGCGCCGGTTTTGAAATCGGCTCGCTCTTCCGGGGTCAATGCCGTCATATCGGCGAACATGGCTTCGGTGGTGCCAGGGCTATAGACCATAAGGACCCGGACGCCGTCATCGCCGGCGATCATCTGGTGCGGCACATTAGGTGGAATGTGAATCAAATCACCGACCTTGCCGTCATGCTGTTCGTCACCGAGCAGGAACGTGGCGCTGCCCTGGAGGACGTAAAACGTTTCGTGACTGGCGGTGTGCATGTGGGGGCGGGAAGCGAACCCCGCTGGGCACCGTTCCTCACAGACTTCGTAAGAGCCGTCGGTGTCACCGGCTGTGACTTTGACAAACATATCGTTAGCGCGTTCGTAAAGATTGCCGCCATTGGAGCCTAAAGTTTTCGCTTTTGCCATGACCAATCTTCCTTTTTTATTTCTTCAGTTTTATTGTAGTTGTTAACGGAAAAGGGGCAAGTCATTCGACCTGCCCCCCAGTCACATCTTTATAAAGCAGGTTAGTTAGACAGAACGTCTTCGGCCAGTTCTTTGAACTCTTCGTCTTTCATGAGGCGTTTGTGGATGAGGCCCCATTCCTTGACGGCCATGAGAACCTCCATGGCTTGTTCATCCGACGCCTGAATCTGGAATTTATCCAAGAAGTGTTTGCAGTTATCGATACCGGAGCCTTTGCCCATGACAGCTTGAGGTTCGGCCTGACCTACCAGCCTTGGGCGGAAAGGAACGACTTCGGTCTGGAATTCGTCGCCGCAATTCAACAACCAGGTGGCGATGATGCCGGATTCAATCTTGAACAGATCGTCGCCGACGATGGGACGGTTCAGCGGCACGGTGGCGCCGGAGATTTCCTGAACTAGATCGGCCAACGGTTTCAATTGTTCGGTTTTGATGCCGATGTTGATGCCATAGAGGGTCAACAGCGCCATGACGGTTTCTTCCATGGGGACGTTGCCGGCGCGCTCGCCCAAGCCCAGAACGGTGGACTGGATGACCTCAACGCCTTCGGACACCGCCATAATGGTATTGGCGATACCCATACCGAAATCCATGTGGAAGTGAGCTTCCAGAGGAATGTCCGAAAAGCGGGACTTCATAGTACGGACGAAATACTGCATGGCGTGGATCGACGTGGCGCCCATGGTATCGACCAGGGCCAACCCATCCATGTGACCTTCTGTACCCACACGTTCAATCAAGTCGCACACCCAGGTAAGATCGGAGCGGGTGAAATCAATGGGGAAGAAGACAACTTCCAAACCCTGATCCCTGGCGAAGGTCGTGGATTCAATGGAAAGGTCGATGGCCCGGTCCAGCTCCCAGCGATAGCCTTTTTCAATCAGGTGCGGACTGGCGGGCACTTCCATGATGATGCCTTTGACGCCGGCATCGACGGCACGCTTAACATCGTCCACCATGCAGCGGGCGAAGGAATAAACCTTAGGGCCGAAATCCCGGCGGGCCAATTCGGCCACCACTTTGGCGTCGTCCTTGGAAACCACCGGCATACCGGCTTCAATTCGATGAACACCAATCTCGGCCAAGGCTTCGGCAATACGGATTTTGTCGTCATAGTCGAAAGCCAGTCCAGCCTGTTGTTCGCCGTCGCGCAAGGTGACGTCGTGAATTTGAATTTTTTCCGGGAATTTCCAGTCTTTGGTGACTTCCGGTTCGAAGTTCCAGGGGCTGGTGAACCAGCCGTCTGTTTTCCATGGGGTGTCTGTCATTAAATCTTCCTCCTGGGTGTTCCGCACTATCAAAATATCGATAAATTTCAAGGCGGTGAAATCTTATATAAGACTACGTTTGAAGGGCGGAATGTACGGAACCTGTTTCCCCCTGTCAACGCGCGATAACGGGGATCTAGCCGATCTCGAGCAAACACGCATGTCGCCCATCAACCCAACGTTAAACAGATGTAAAGCCGCCGTCGATGAGCAGGTCCGAACCGGTCATAAAGGAGGATTCATCACTAGCCAGAAAGACGGCGCCGGGTGAAATTTCCTCGGGCAGGCCGAGCCGGTCGAACAAAGTGAAATTGTTCTGCCGTGCTTCTTCGACACTGGCGAAATTACTGACATAGCGGCTGGTTTCAATTGGTCCCGGTGACAGGGCGTTGCAGCGGATGCCTTGCTTGGCATGATCCAGCGCGATGGCGCGCGCCATGTTGATCAAGCCGCCCTTAGCGCCGCAATACCAGGGACGGCCGGGTCGGGCGACTCGGCCAAGCTGCGAGGCGACCAGGATGATACTGCCGCCGCCGTCCTTTTCCATTGCCGGAATGGCGTGTTTGCAAAAGAGGTAGGAGCTGTTGAAATTAACATCCATCAGACGCCGCCAGTCATCGGCGTCGATTTCGGTCAGCGGCACATATGGGATATCGGTGATGGCGTTGCTGACCAGGACGTTGAGCCCGCCTAAATTGTCGACCGCCAGCTTGACCGCATTAATGGCGGTTTGTTCTTCGGCCACGTCGGCCACCATTGCCACGGCTTGACCGCCGAGGTCAGTGACTTCCTTGACCGTTTCAGTGACGGTTTCCTCATTGACGTCGAGGCAAATTTGGCTGGCGCCCTCCTTGGCGAAGTCAATGCAAATAGCCCGCCCGATCCCGCCGCCAGCGCCGGTGACGATGGCCTTTTTTCCTTCAAGTCGCATGGTTTTTGCCCAAATGTTTATTGTCGTTCGTTGCCGAAGGTTTAACCGCTAAACCTGCTATTGCAAGAAATAAGTTGTATCTTTCCAATATTGATCCGCTAGATTGGAGGTAATAAATCGGGGAGAAAAATGTCTGACGTAAATATCGCCGTGCTGGTCACGCTCGACAGCAAAGATGACGCCGCCGCCTATATTTCTGGGGTATTGAAGGAAGCCGGGGCCACCTCCTGGATCATCGACATGTCGCTGAAACCGCACGACAAAACGGGCGCGGATGTTTCGGGCAGCCAGATTGCCGAGCGATCCGGTTCTTCCTGGGAAGCTCTGGCTGGGATGGAACGGGCGGGAGCCGCCGAGACCATGATCAAAGGCGGTATCAAAACGCTCAACGAAAAATTTGACCAAGGCGAGATCGACGGTGTGATCGGGGTTGGCGGAGCCAACGGCTGCACTGTCTTCTGTTCCATGATGCGCTCTTTGCCGCCCTTGTTTCCTAAGATCATGGTGACACCAGTCGCGGCCACGACAGCGGTGCAGTGGTATGTAGCAGAGAGCGACATCGCCATGTATCCCACCATCAGCGACATTGTTCTTAACAGGATCACCAAGGCGGTGATGGAAAACGCCGCGCACGCCGTGACGGGCATGGCCCGGATTTGGCGGGATCGGCTAACCCGTGCCAAAGACACCACGCCCCTGATCGGCGTTTCCTCCTTTGGCAATCTGCAGAAATGTGTCGACCGGGTGACCGATCGGCTGGAAGCGCTGGATTTTGAAATTATGCATTTTCATGCTTCAGGTCCCGGCGGCAAGGCGCTGGAAAATCTGGCAGGTCGGAAAGAACTGGCAGGCGTCATCGATATCACCACGTCCGAATTGATCGACCTGATCAATGACGGCGTCTACCGGCCGGGCAATAACCGCCTGACTCAGGCGGGCGCGGCGGAGCTGCCCCAGGTGGTGGTGCCCGGCGCCATCGATCACACCAACTGGTGGGTTGGCGAATGCCCCCAGAAATTCCATAACCGGGAGTTCTATCAGTACAATGTGGAAATTCTGCTGATGCGCACCAATGCCGACGAAATGACCCAGCTGGGCGAAATGATGGCGGAACGTCTCAACAAGGCCCATGGGCCGGTGACGGTGATGATCCCCACCCAAGGCTTCAGCCAGCACACCATCCGCAAGACCCAGGATATCGACGGCAATGAGATCGGCATTTGGCTGCAACCGGAAACCGACCAGCATTTCACCGACGCCATCAAGGCCAAATTGACCCACGGGGTCGTTAAAGAACTGGATATGCAAATTAATGACGAAGCATTCGCCGACGCCTGTGTCGAAGAGTTCCTGGAATTGATGAAACAATGAGTCTCGAAACGCGAAAATACACGACAGACGTCTTGATTGTCGGCGGGGGCGCGGCCGCCAGCTTGGCGGCATTCGAATGCTCCGAAGCCGGTGTAAACGTCATCCAGGCGACTAAGGGACGGGCTACCAGCGGCACCACCACGGTGGCCAGGGGCGGGTTCGCTGCCGCCATGGGGCCGGGGGATAGTCCGGAACAGCACCTAGCGGAGATTCTCGAACATGGTGGTGAGTTGATCGATCCTGAACTGGCCCGGGTCTGGACACATGACATCATTCAAGTGGTGAAAGACATGCAAAGCTGGGGTGCCAAATTCGTCACCGGCGACGATGGCGAGCTTGATCTTAAGCTCTTCCCCAACCATTCCGTTCCCCGCGCCGTCCACCATTACGACACCACCGGCAACATGGTGACCAAGGTATTGTCCCAAAAACTTCGTAGCGACGACCGGATCGAAAAACACTCCCTGGTCTCTATCGTTGATCTTGCGATCGACGAGGGCCGGGTGGTCGGCGCCTGGGGCGTCGACTACGGCGAGGGTGCGCTAGTGGCCTATAGCGCCAAAGAGGTCATCCTCTGCACCGGCGGCGGCAGCGGACTTTTTTATGTCAACGATAACCCTCCTCAGGTAACCGGCGATGGTTATGTCCTGGGGTACCGCGCGGGCTGTCCGCTGCTAGGGATCGAGATGATCGATTTCCAGGCTATGTGCTGTTCGCCCGAGGAACTGTTTGGTTTCGCGCCTCATCCAACGGGCTTTATTAATGCCGGCGCCGTCTTCCGCAATCAGGAAGGGGAGGAGTTCCTCAAACGCTATTATCCGGAGACGGCTGAAAAATCCACCCGCTCGGAAGTGATCTTGGCCATGGCCAAGGAAATTCATGCGGGAAGGGCGGGGCTCACCGGCGGTATCTACATGGACGCCACCAAGGTGCCTGTCGAGACTATTCAGAAGATTATCCCCCATGTCTATAAGACCTGCCTGCACCGGAGCATTGACATCACCAAAACACCTCTGGAGGTGGCGCCTGGTTCCCACACCTGGCTGGGCGGCCTAAAAATTGACATGGATGGCAAAACACCGGTTGTGGGATTATGGGCGGCGGGCGAGACCGCCGGCGGGATCCACGGTGGTAACCGCATTGGCGGTTCGGCCCTGTCAGCGTCCCTGGTGTTCGGCCAGCGCGCCGGTAAAGCGGCATCAAAGGAGGCCGGTAAGAAAAGTGATCCACCACCGGCCGACATCCCCGAAGACGCCGGTGACTGGTTGCAGGGTCTAATGGCGCGCCGGAATGGGCCACTGCAATCCGACATCCGGCTCAATTGCCGCATGCTGGCCCATGAAAATCTTGGCCCGATCCGGACGGCCGAGAAATGCGAAGAGGCGATCGGTGAGTACGGGCGCATTGAACGCGAGGACCTTCCAAACATACGCCTTGCCGACGAAGCGCAAGGATCAAATAAGATTTTGGGCCAGGAATTGGAAAGTGCGCTGTCGATTAAAAACCTCTCGCTTTTGGGGCGGCTGCTCGGCACCGCCGCTCTCAAACGGCAGGAAAGCCGAGGCGCTCACTATCGGCTGGATTGTGAAGAGACCGATGATAGCAGCTGGCGCGTGGTGACGCGGCTGGAAACGGGCTCCGACAGGGAGATTGAGTTTTCTACAGATCAGGTGAAAGATGGGTGGTGAATAGAGGAAAATCAAAATAGTATCATAATTGATGGGCAAAGCGGATGGTGGTACTTACACTCACGGCAAAATAAGCCGCAGCTTGCCAGCGCGACGCGCCATTGGCAACTTGCTGAGGAGCATCTCACAAAATATAGTTTATATCAATTCTTAGAATTAGACTATGATTGCGCGGTAAACAGGTCAAAGGCCTCCAGCGCTTGCGCTGCATCGACCATGGATGGATCGCCGCCCATATAAACCGACATCCCCTACATTTCCTGGAATTCCTCGCGATTTGCACCCCCGACGATAGCCGCTTTGACATGAAAAGCTAAACAACCACCGCAACGAACCGCGACAGCGATCGCAGTGGCGACCAGTTCTTTGGTTTTGGGATCGAGAGCACCATCAGCGGTGACCGTAGAGGCCAGGGCTGAAAAACCTTTCATTATGTCGGGAATGCCTTAGCGCAGCTTTGCTATGGCGCCGGATAATTCTTTTGCCATAGCGGGATAGTCTTTTGACAAGGGTATTTCTCCTGTTTTCAGTTAAGGAGTAAATACCTGATTTCCAATGTTTTTTCATTGACTGTGGTAAAAACCGAAGCGGGAACTAAGGATTCCAATCGGCGGGAAAAATATGGCGTCCATCGTCTCCCAGAGGCAAATCAGCTTGCCGGATTACAGCTGTAAATGGTAATTGGCCGTAGAGATGGGGAAACAAATTGCCGCCTCGTGAAGTTTCCCATTTGAGACTATCGCCCAGTTTTTCCCGGTCTACCTTGAGAATTACAAGACCGTCCTGGCCAGCGCGATGTTTAGCGGCGCTTTCGACCACTTGGTCCCAGCCCGAGAAATGAATGAAACCGTCAGATTTATCCTGCAATGATCCGGCATAATAGCCGGTATTCTCAGCCGCCTTCCACTCGGCGTGTTTGCAAATATGGTAGATCGGTTCCGCCGTCATGGCTGGTCAATCCGAAAAAGGTGTTATTGGCCGAGCCGGGCATGCAATGCCCTGAGATAACGGAGGTCCATCTGCTCAAACTCACCCTCAGTGATATCCTGTTTATAGTCTTCCAGTTCTTCGCGCGTGGTATCCGAAATCTCCATGTCGAGCAGAGTTTCGATGATTGAAAGGGCTCCTTTTTCCTCTTCCTCGGTCAATGGACTGGACGCCGCTTCATCGGCTTCGTCCGTTTCCATATCGGCATCATCTTCATAATCCGTTTCGGTATCATCTTCAAAATCCGATTCGACAGCATCCTGGAGGCCGCCTTCAGGTATGAGCAATTCACCCCAGTTGACTTCCGCCACGGTCATCTGAGCTTTGATGTCCCTTACAGCGGTCAACACCTCTTCATCGTCGTCGCTGCGTAATTTTTCCAGCAAGGCAATGAAAGATTCCCGGTTCAGTTTGGCGAGCATATCAATTCTCCTGATTTTCAGCCGCTATTTAAAATTTTTGTTTTTTGTTCTTCTTTGAAGCCGACGCCGCCGCCGCCGTCAAGTTCAAAAACAGGACGTTTCACCAAAGCGGGGTATTTCGCCATAAGTCGGCAAGCCTTTCCTTCGTTGATATCTGCATGCTCTTCATCGGTCAGACCCCGCCATGTCGTTCCCCGCCAACCAAAGAGGCCCAGCGGGAAATGTCCGCTTCCACCAGACCGTCTTTCCAAACGTCGACGAAACGGCTGTCGATGCCGTTCTCAGTCAGCCAGTTCACCGCCTTGCGGCAGGTATCGCTGTTCTTCAATCCGTATAGAGACAACATAGCACCTAAAGCAACATGGCGGGTCCCTTAAAACAA
>PBQI01000077.1 GCA_002725625.1 Rhodospirillaceae bacterium
GTGGCGTTTTAACAACAGTGACCCGTCAAGCTAATTATCTCAATTAAGACAATTGGTTAGAGATCACATGGGGTAATTAACTGGGACAGCCCCATTACAAAATCAAACAATCTATTGGCGGTAACAAAAATATAATATAAAACTCTGGCACTGAAATCATAGATATTATAATATTCGATTATATTTATTAGGGGCTTTACTACTAAAATCTAAGTACTTGATTTCTAATTCTAAATCAGAATAAGTTAAAATAATAGTATTACAGGGGAATTTTCGGGAAAAATTAACAATGAACACTGGCTCCGGTAATGACGTTGAAAAAATAGAAGTATTGCGTATGGCAACGGAAATTATTGCTTCGTATGTCAGTCGCAACCAAACACCCAGTGCCGAATTACCGGAGTTGATTAATACCGTATTTGAGTCGCTCAATAATATCAGCTCCCCGAGTCAATTGATTGAAAATAAACAGAAACCAGCCGTTGCCATCCGCCGATCAATCACTCCGGATTTCATTATTTGCCTTGAAGATGGCCAAAAACTGAAGATGTTGAAACGCTATCTGCGGACAAATTACAGCATGACACCGGAAGAATACCGCACCAAGTGGAACCTTCCCCATGACTATCCGATGGTCTCCCCCAACTATGCAAAAAAGCGGTCAGAATTTGCTAAGAACATCGGCTTGGGAAAAAGCGGTAAAAAATCATCGTCAAAATAAAAAAATGTAATTGACGAATTGGCTAAGATCATGCCCATTTGAAAATCTGAAAAATTATGATTTGGGGGAAAGTCAATGAGCTCGGTTCGCGTGGAAGGCTCGCCGGAACATCCGGAGCTGGTATTTTCTGATAATTTTAATGTGGCCGTTCCGTTCATAGACCGGCATCTCGACGAAGGCCGTGCCGACAAAGTCGCCATCTATACAATCGAGGAAGAAGTCACCTATCGGCAACTTGCCCAAAACGTTAACAAATGGGGAAATGCGCTGACGGATCTCAGTTTGACGCCCGGTGATAGAGCTCTCATGGTCGTTAAAGATTGTCCGGAATTTTACTATTTGTTCTGGGGGAGCATTAAAGCCGGCATTATTCCTGTTCCTCTTAACACCCTGCTGCGGGCCAAGGATTTCACCTTTATAATTGAGGATTCCGGGTGCCGATCAGTGATTTATTCACCGGAATTTGCGGACGAAGTAGAGGCTGCTCTTGATCAGGTGGCAACGAAGCCTGCTCACGTTTCCATGGTTGCTGGGATCGGTGAATCGGCGAAAACGGCGTCGGCGGAACTTTCGGTAATTTCCGCAACAGCAATGTCGGAATGTTTCTGGCTGTATTCCTCTGGCACAACCGGCGAGCCCAAGGGCGTTGTTCATGTTCATCGGGATATCGTCGCAACCTGTGAACTTTATGCCGTTCGCGTGCTCGGTGAAATAGAAGATGATATCTGGTTTTCCGTGCCCAAACTGTTTTTTGCCTATGGCCTTGGCTGTGGCATGACTTTTCCTCTTTGGGTCGGAGGATCTGCCGTGTTGGATGCCAGACGCCCCACGCCGGAAACTGTGACGGAGATTTTTCGCCGCTTCAAACCGACCGTATTTGCGGGTGTGCCGACATTTTACGCCGCCTGGCTGGTGGATACCGATCTCAAGAAGGAAGATGTTTCTTCCATCAGACGCTGTATATCCGGCGGTGAAGCGTTGCCCACAGATCTGCAAACCCAATGGAGAAATCTGTGTGACGTGCCGATTTGCGATGGTATTGGCTCAACTGAAGCCCTGCACATCTACATATCCAATAGAATTGATGATGTCCGCCCTCTTTCCAGCGGTAAAGTCGTGCCTGGTTATGAGCTCAGGGTTGCCGATGATGATGGCAATGAGGTTCCGGCGGATGAACAAGGTCGATTGCTGCTCAAGGGTCCATCCGTTACCGAGCAATATTGGAATAATCCAGAGAAAACAGCCAACACCATAGTCAATGGCTGGCTTGATTCCGGAGACACTTATTACCGCGATGGGGACAACTATTTTTATTACAGTGGTCGTAACGATGACATGCTGAAAGTCGGCGGCATATGGGTCTCACCTTTCGAAATTGAATCAGCACTAATCGAGCATCCTAAAGTACTGGAAGCAGCGGTGGTTGGCCGAGATGACGATAAGGGCTTGGTCAAGCCGGAAGCCTTTGTCGTTCTCAAAGAAGGCAGTGATCAATCGGACGCCTTGGCGGCCGAAATTAAGGAACAGTGCAAAAACAACCTGGCACCTTACAAATACCCCCGCTGGATTAATTTTACCGAAGAGCTGCCGAAAACAGCCACCGGCAAAATACAGCGTTTTAAACTGCGGTAATGGCGTCATTAAACGACCAGCATTCTCTGGACGATGCCCGTCATGTATTGAACAACGTGTTCGGATTTGACGACTTTCGGCACGCTCAGGCGGAGGTTGTCGAAGCACTTTTGCAAGGTGATCATGCTCTGGCGGTGATGCCAACGGGCGCCGGCAAGTCCATGTGTTTCCAAATTCCGGCTATACTAAATTCAACAGGCTTGGCCGTGGTTGTGTCGCCTTTGGTCGCCTTAATGGAGGATCAGGTAGCGTCGTTGGCAGTGAATGACGTTGCCGCCGTTACGATAAATTCTTCCCGTGATTGGGAGAGTAATGCCGCCAATTGGCGGCGCGTTGCTGCCGGAGAAATCAGGCTCTTGTATATATCTCCAGAACGCCTGATGACTGGCCGCATGTTATCGGCGCTCGAAAACCTGCCGGTCGGTTTGATTGCTGTCGATGAGGCTCATTGCATTTCCCGGTGGGGTCCCTCCTTTCGTCCGGAATATGAAAATCTATCGGCGTTGAAGGAGTATTTTCCCGCAGTACCAATCGCAGCACTGACGGCAACGGCGGATCAGGCAACTAGAAATGATATCGTGGACCAACTTTTCAACAATGCCGGTCATGTCATTGTATCCGGTTTTGACAGACCCAACATATGCATTTCAGTCACCATGCGGGGATCTTGGAAACAGCAGATGCTCGATTTTGTAAAAGCGCGATCCGGAAAAAGTGGAATTGTCTATTGCCTGTCACGAAAACAGACCGAAGAGGCCGCGCTCTATTTGGCCGATCAGGGGATGGCTGCCTTGCCCTATCACGCCGGTATGAAAAAATCAGACCGATGGGCCCACCAGGACGCCTTCATGAACAGAACGGGTGTCGTCATTGTCGCCACTATCGCTTTCGGCATGGGGATAGATAAGTCGGATGTGCGGTACGTTCTCCACACGAATCTTCCCGGCAATGTGGAAGCATATTATCAGGAAATTGGACGTGCCGGACGTGACGGCGAGCCAGCAGAAGCCCACCTACTCTATGGTCTGGATGATATCCGTATGCGCCGCATGTTCATCGACCAGGATAACGGAGGCGATAATTACAAGCGGCGGGAACATAAGCGGCTTGATGCTTTAATCGCCTATTGCGAGTCACCAACCTGCCGACGCCACGCCCTTCTTGACTACTTCGGAGATAATGTTGCCGTCGATGAAAATTGTGGTAATTGCGATATTTGCCTCGACCCGCCGGAATTGGTCGATGGCGCAATTATCGGTGGAGATATTCTTAACGCCGTTCACTTGACCGGCCAACGTTTTGGGGCCGCTCATTTGATTGATGTACTAAGGGGCGCTGCTAACGAAAAGATACGAAAATTTGCCCATGAAGATTTGTCCTGCCACGGGGTGGCTAAAGAATTCAGCAAAGACGAATTGCGTTCGATTATCTGTCAAATGGTAGCCGCTGGATTTCTCCAGTTGGATATTGAAGGCCACGGCGGCTTGAGTATATCTGCCAAGGGGCAAAATTTTTCATCCGGCAAATTTGAATTCAACTACCGCAAGGACCAAGTACATGTTTCAGTAAAGGTAATCAAAAAGAAGAAAAAAATTGCGCATGAATTGTCCAACCAGGAAACAGGGCTGTTTGAAGCTTTGAAACAGCAGCGCCTGACCCTAGCCCGTCAGCAAGGTGTGCCGGCCTATGTAATCTTTCCTGACAAAACACTCATCGATATGGCCAGCCGGAAACCGTTGAATGAAGATGAATTTGCCATGGTTCACGGGGTCGGCGATGCCAAGATAAAAAAATTTGCGGTGCCCTTTTTAACGGCTATCGCCCATTTTTTCGACGCAAACAATTGAACCTGAGATGCCACTGTGACGATATTTTGATCAGCAAAGATCATCATCCTGTGGCGAATTTCCCGCCTGCATCTTTCTGCGGTTTTTGGCGATTACATATCGCAGTTTCTGAATGGCCGTCTGCTCCAAAGCCTTCCGGCCGGCTTTGACGTCGCCGACCATGGATATCTCCGTATTGGTAATGGGATCAACGGCAACAACCTTGACATAATTTCCCTGCGAGGAAAATTCAAAAAGCACTTCACTAAGTTGAACATCATTTTGATTCATAGGAATGCAGCGAGTTTTTGTAATAAAGCTTCAAAGTACAGATCACATGCTTGACACAAGACTAGCCCCCATGGTCATTTCTCGAATAAGAAATTACAACAACGCAATAATAATACTAAATTTTTTAACCGGGGACAAAAAACTTTAGCCAGAAACTCGAGTTTTCTTTTCCATTTTTTCAGTCGAATTAACCTCAAGGATAGGGGACAAAAATGAGCGCCAATTACACAAATCCGGAAACCGTTGTATTGCATACAGGCCATCGCAGCGATGATGTTACCGGGGCCGTCGCGGTCCCCATTTATCAAACAACATCATTTCAGTTTAACGACACTCAGCATGCGGAAAATCTTTTTGCACTTAAAGAATTAGGGAATATTTACACGCGGATCATGAATCCGACACAGGATACCTTGGAACAACGCGTCGCGGCGCTTGAAGGTGGTGTAGCAGGTTTGGCGCTATCGTCGGGACAATCGGCTTCGATGTTCGCCGTGATGAACCTTTGCCGGGCCGGGGATAATTTTGTTTCCTCGACCGATCTTTATGGCGGCACTTGGAACCTATTCGCCAACACCATGAAAGACTTCGGCGTAGAATGCCGTTTTGTCGACCCGTCGGATCCCGAATCCTTCCGGAAGGCGACAGATGACAAAACACGCTGCTACTATGCGGAAACACTGCCCAATCCCAAGCTTAACGTTTTTCCCATCAAGGAAGTCGCCGACATCGGCCGTGAAATTGGCGTACCGCTAATCATGGATAACACGGCAGCACCAGTCATCTGCCGCCCGCTTGATCATGGTGCGGCCGTAGTGATGTATTCGACTACCAAATATATCGGTGGTCATGGGACATCCATAGGCGGGCTATTGGTCGATGGCGGAAATTTCGACTGGGAGGCCCACGGCGACCGATTCCCGACCTTAAACCAACCCGACGCCAGTTATCATGGCGCCGTCTGGACGGAAGCCGTAAAGCCACTCGGCCCCATCGCCTATATTCTCCGGGCGCGAGTCATTCTGTTACGGGACGTTGGTGCGGCCACGACCCCTTTCAATGCCTTCCAGACTATCCAGGGGCTTGAAACATTGCCGCTTCGGATGCGCGAACACTGCGCCAATGCGGAGAAAGTCGTCGATTACCTGAACGGTCACGACAAGATTGAAAACGTGATTTTTCCAGGCCTTCAAGATGGAGAACCCCGACGCCGGGCAGATACCTATCTGAACGGCACCTATGGCGCCCTGGTCGGGTTCGAACTTAAAGGCGGCAAGGAAGCCGGTAGAAAATTCATCGATTCACTGCAAATGCTCTATCACGTCGCCAATATTGGTGATGCCAGGAGCTTGGCCATCCATCCGGCATCGACTACCCATTCACAGCTGTCTGCCGATGAGCAAGAGCAGACCGGTGTGACCGACGGTTATATCAGGCTTTCCATCGGTATTGAGCATATTGATGATATCATTGCCGATCTCGACCAGGCTCTTGCCCAAGCCTAGGATTTGTCCTAGGGAGTTGCCCGGATACTTTTCTGGGGACTGTTGTAGAGAAGAATTATGACGATATTTGGCCGCTTTCCAGCCAGCCGCATGCGCCGAAACCGACGTGAGGATTGGACCCGCCGTCTAGTGGCGGAAAACACACTTACGCCGAACGATTTCATTTTGCCGATATTTGTCGGTGAAGGTGAAGGTCGAACGGATGCCATTTCATCGATGCCGGGCGTCAACCGGTATTCCGTCGATGTCCTGGACGACGTGGTTGGAGAGGCCAAGGAAGCCGGTGTTCCCGCTGTTGTTATTTTTCCAGAAGTCGATCCGGCGGCCAAAACACCGGACGCCCGGGAAGCCAACAATCCGGAAAATCTTGTCTGCCGTTCGATCAGGGCGATCACCGAAACGCATCCTGGAATGGGTATTATCTGTGATGCCGCGCTGGACCCATTCAATAGTGATGGCCATGACGGCTTGGTGGTCGACGGCTATGTCATCAACGACGAATCCGTCGAACTATTGTGCCTACAATCAATTGTCCAAGCTGAAGCCGGGTGTCATATCATCGCGCCTTCGGACATGATGGATGGCCGGGTTGCTGCCATTAGAAAAGCTCTTGATGGTGCTGGATACGAAAATGTCGGCATTATGTCCTATGCGGCAAAATATGCATCGGCCTTTTATGGTCCTTTCCGCGACGCTATCGGGTCCAAAGCGGCATTAAAGGGTGACAAAAAAACCTACCAGATAGATCCGGCCAATACAGACGAAGCTCTCCGGCAAGTGGCGCAGGATATTGATGAGGGAGCTGATATGATCATGATAAAGCCCGGCCTGCCCTATTTGGACATCCTGAGACGAGTTAAAGAGACCTTCGCCCTGCCGACATTTGCCTATCAGGTTAGCGGCGAATACGCCATGTTGAAAGGCGCCGCTAATAATGGATGGCTCGACAACGATAAAATCGTGCTGGAAAGTTTGATAGCGTTCAAACGCGCCGGTGCTGATGGTATATTGACGTATATGGCCGTCGAAGCTTCAAGGCTGCTCAAAAAAGGCTAACTTACGTCTATCTTCAGGATTTTTTAGAGCTTAGCAGTTGTTCAATACAGAGAACGGTCATCAGATCATTTTCTAACTGATAGGTGGAAACAGAAAATTCACGCCATTGCGGCTTCAACGTACAGGGAACTTTTTCACTGGCGTCCGGGGACAAGGCGAGCACTTCGCCGATATCATCAACGATCAGCGTGTAAAGTTCGTTGTTGTTTTCAACGGTTACACCTACCGTTTCGGCCAAGTCATCCTGTGCTGGAAGTCCCAACCGAATTCGAACATTGATAACTGTAACGATGCGACCGCACAGATTATCGAACCTCTGACCTTGGGGCGGCACCAGGGAAACAAAAGCAATATCTTCCGGTTTCAAGATATCCCGGACGTGCAGAACAGCTGCCCGTCTATTCTGAAGGTGGCAAATTCATCTTTATCGGCTTCATGGATTACGTCCAGTTCACGGCCTTGGTCGACAATGACAACTTCGTTCATCGGTGTTCTCTAACCTAGAAGTCAGTACTTTTTTCACGAACCGACTAAAAATTCACGACTTACAAAGGGATACCGTGCCAAACCCGTCCAATAACAAGGCTTTTCTTGAATTTTCTCCGAAAAATTCAACATTCACAGCTTATCGATACGTAAAATGATATTTTTGATGTAATTTCAACCCGATACAGGCCAATTTTGCCTGACAAAAGGACTGATAGAGCGCTAAGATGAAAAAATGAAAAGCTACCCAATTTCTTTCGCCGATATAGAAAAAGCAGTTTCACTTGTTGAAGAGGCTGAATTGACAACACCGGCAATAGCAGCACCGGAACTTTCCACAATCAGCGGCGCGGATGTCTATCTGAAGCTGGAAAATCTGCAACCGACCGGTTCATTCAAGGTTCGCGGCGCCATTAACAAGTTACGCGGCCTGGAAGACCATGAAAAAGGGGCCGGTGTGGTGGCTATGTCAGCGGGAAATCATGCCCAAGGTGTCGCCTATCATGCCCAACGACTGCAAATTCCAGCCACTATTGTGATGCCGCGCCATACGCCATTTACTAAAGTTGATCGGACAGAGCGACTTGGGGCGGAGGTTATCCTGGAAGGCGGTAATCTTATTGAATCCAGGATGTTTGCCGATGAATTGGTGCGCAAGGAAGGTTTGATTTTTGTCCATCCTTATGACGATCCAAAAATTATCGCTGGTCAAGGAACGATCGGTATAGAGTTTCTGGCACAATGCCCTGATTTGGATTCTCTTATTGTACCTATCGGCGGTGGCGGACTGATTTCCGGCATATTGCTGGCCGTCTGTGAATTAAACCCCGGTATAGAAATTTACGGCGTCGAGGCGGCGCAGTATCCGTCGATGCAGAATATTCTGCAAAGTGTCGAAGATGAATGTGGAGGACACACTGTCGCCGAAGGTATCGCCGTTAAAGCAGCCGGCCAAATCACGCGTGAAATAATTGGTGATCTGGTGAGCGAGATATTTTTGGCAGATGAAAACGCGTTGGAAAATGCAATGCAGTTGTGCCTTCGAGAACAGCGTATTGTTGTGGAGGGTGCGGGAGCGGCATCACTAGCGGCTCTGCTCGATAACCGAGACCGCTTTAAAGGTAAAAAGGTCGGATTGATCATCTCCGGCGGCAATGTCGACGCCAGACTACTTTCTACGGTCCTGCTCCGTGGTCTGGTCCGCGACGGTCGGCTTATTCAACTTCGCCTTTCCATCGCCGATGAACCGGGCCAATTATCGGGTCTTACCGAGATTATTGGCGACGAAGGTGGCAATATCCTCGAGGTCAGCCATCAAAGGCTGTTTTACGATGTGCCGGTTAAGTCTACTGATGTCGACATTTCGTTGGAAACGAGAGATGCTGGTCATGTTAGGAATATCGTCGATGCCTTGGAAAAAGCTGGGTACCCTAACCGTTTGCTGTCCAGTTCGAGCGATGAGGGTTAGATGACTAAAAAAATACAAAAACAATTTGCTACACGTGCCGTGCATGCCGGACAAGAGCCCGATCCGTCGACGGGCGCCATTACCACCCCGATTTACGCCACCTCTACCTATGTTCAAGAAAGCCCCGGCGCGCACAAAGGTTATGCTTATTCGCGCAGCAAAAATCCGACACGTTCGGCCTATGAGACTGCTGTCGCGGATTTGGAAAGCGGCCAGACGGGCTTGGCCTTTGCGTCGGGAATGGCGGCGACGTCGACTATTCTGGAATTGTTGGATCAAGGTGATCATGTGTTGTCGCTGATTGATCTCTATGGCGGTACCGTGCGCTTGTTCGAGCAAGTGCGGCGGCGCTCTGCTGGCCTGGACTTCTCTTACAAAGATTTGTCGAGCGAAGAGAATTTAGTGCAGGCCGTACGACCAAACACCCGGATGATCTGGATTGAATCGCCGACCAACCCCATGCTGAATTTAGTCGATTTTCATTTGGTCGCCGATTTTGCCCGCAGCCGGAACATATTAACCGTTGTCGACAACACATTCGCCTCACCTTGGCTGCAGAGACCGCTTGAATTCGGCATCGATATTGTTATGCATTCAGCTACTAAATACCTGAATGGTCATTCAGATGTAATCGGTGGCGTAGCGGTGGTCGGTGACGACGATGACCTGGCCGACCGGTTGACCTTTCTGCAAAATGCGGTGGGCGGCGTCGCAGCACCGTTTGATAGCTATCTAACCGCGCGCGGACTTAAAACCCTAGCGATACGGATGGAGCGGCACTGTCAGAATGCGATGGAAATTGCGCAATGGCTCGACAATCATCCTGCTGTCAGAACGGTGCATTATCCCGCCCTGGAATCCCATCCTCAATTCGCTCTTTGCACCTCGCAAATGAACGGCTGGGGCGGCGGGATTGTAACCATGGAACTGGATACCGATTTGGCCGGCGCCCGGCGGTTTCTCGAAACCTGCCGATTGTTCTCATTGGCCGAAAGTCTGGGCGGTGTTGAAAGCCTAATCGAACATCCGGCCATAATGACCCATGCGTCACTCAACGAAGAACAAAGAATGAAAGCTGGAATCTCTGACGGACTGATTCGACTGTCGGTCGGCGTTGAAGACCCGGGAGACCTGATCGCTGATTTGGCTACCGCCTTGAGCAATTGATGCCACGGAGATTTTTTTTGAAATTGTATTAAAAACGGAGCAGAACCCCGTATTTCTTTGAAAGAGGGTGGAAAATCTTCATCCATTAAAATATTCTAATAAACGAGTTCTTGATTCGAAAATAACTTTGCTATGTTGCTAATTACAAAGCATATAAATTCGTTCAGACGATTAGGATCAAACCAGGAACTAGCAGGGAACAAGATTAAATAAGCTGAAGTAGTTCCGACCTTATCTGACGCCACTCCTTGAAGAGGTAGAGGGTTACCGGTTTTGATAGCGATGCAATCCGTAACCATCAAACCCTTAAGGAGGCAACCCTCGTGTTGCAAAGTAACCAAAAAATCATTCGCCACAAAGTTGGCCTTCTCAATCTGGCCGAGAAACTTGTTAATGTCTCAAAGGCTTGTCGGATGATAGGCTTATCGCGAGACACGTTTTATCGCTATTACGATGCCGTCGAGGAAGGGGGCGTCGAGGCGCTGTTGGAAAAGCCCCGCCGGGTTCCGGACTACAAGAACCGGGTCGATGAAGAAACGGAAAATACGGTGGTTGATTACGCCATTGAATATCCGGCCTACGGTCAGGTCCGTGTCAGCAACGAATTACGCTAGCAGGGTGTCTTCGTATCAGCCAGCGGTGTGCGTTCAATCTGGCTGCGCCACGACCTCGCCAACTTCAAAAACGTCTGAAAGCCCTGGAAGCTAAGGTTGCCAATGACGGCATTGTGCTGACCGAGGCCCAGGTCTAGGCGTTGGAAAAGAAAAAGCTCGACGGCGAAGCCTGGGGCGAGATTGAGACCGCACACCCCGGTTATCTTGGTTCTCAAAATACGTTCTATGTGGTTACCCTGAAAGGTCAAATCACCTTAGATCAACGGCATCTGCGAGAGGTCCCACAAAACCATTTTGCAGGAGTTCTATCAGATGACGTTCCGTAAGAAAATCTATGAAGACATTAATCAGTTACAAAATGATCTGGATCTTTGGGTCAATCACTATAACACTGAACGCACTCACCAGGGCTAAGTCTGTGAAGGGAGAACACCAATGCAGACCCCGGAGGACGGCAAAGAA
>PBQI01000078.1 GCA_002725625.1 Rhodospirillaceae bacterium
ATATTGTAGCTCTTTTCAAAACAAGTATACCGCCAAAAGCGTTGATAGGATTGGTTCCATGAAAAGAGTAGGGTACTGTGATTGCTATAATACGGTTGTCAAAATCTAGAGAGAAGTTCGAGCCACAATTTCCTTATTCGGTGATAAATCCGCCCCCCAAATAATGAAACTGATAGACCCGAAATGGGTCCGCTATCCCAAGGGCACCTTTTATCAGCTATTGCAATTGGATACCGACGAAGCCAGCCTGAACGGGGTTGGTGGTGTTTATCTTGTTTGGCACCGCGGTATAAAACCAGCCTGGGTCTATGCCGGTGAATCTCTCAATCTTGCCCGAGCAATTAACGACGTGGCCGACAATGAGGACGTCACGCAATACGAGGTCAACGGTAATTTATATGTTTCCTGGTCGCCGGCAATGGAAGAATACCGGCGCCAAATCGGAATAGCCGCTAACTCACCTACCCCAGCATAAGCCGATGTAATCTATTCGATTCGGAGGTATACTGCCTCCGGGCAGCGTGACCGGAAACGCTTCAGACATATGGCGACTTTACTAAACTTTGTACCAATGCTGATTTTGGTGGTGCTGGCCGCCATAGCTATCGTTCTGTTTACCGGTATTTTCGCCATGGGTGGTTCGCAGGATGTTCACCGCCGGTTTTCGCCAACATTCCGTAATAGAATGATGCAGGCGCGGGTCGCACTACAAATTCTTGCTGTTCTATTGTTCATTATCCTAATATTCACCCCGCAATAATTGACAACCTACGGAATAAGGTAAAATGGTGACATTGGATAAAATTTATACGAGGGGCGGCGACGACGGTGAAACCTCTTTGGTTGGCGGTGTCAGGGTGCCTAAACATGATCTCCGCATCGCCGCTTTCGGTACCGTCGATGAAACCAATGCTCTCCTTGGCGTCGCCAGGCTGCACGTCAAGGGCGACGAGGAAACTGGAGTTGCCGATATGATACTCGGTCGCATCCAGAATGATCTATTTGACCTGGGTGCCGACCTGGCGCGGCCCCTTGACGATTCGCAAAAAAACACCGAATCAAAAGAAATGCGTATCACGCAGGGCCAGATTGACCGTCTAGAAGGCGAAATCGATGATTTGAATAAAATTCTTTCGCCGTTGACCTCTTTTATCCTGCCGGGCGGTACGGCCGCGGCAAGTCATCTGCATGTAGCGCGCACTGTCACCCGCCGTGCCGAACGATTGACCACCGAATTAGCTGGTCGAGAAGGGCTGAATCCCCTGGTTTTAATCTATTTGAACCGGCTTTCAGATCACCTATTTGTGCTGGCTCGATATCTCAATGACAACGGTAAATCGGATATTCTCTGGCAACCCGGCGATAACCGCTAAATACCGGGACTGAGCGCGTTTTCCTTTAGTTATCATAAGTAAAAACTTTACACGGAATTATTTCAGGTTGTTACCAAACGTTACCAAGGTTTCGTTGACACGGCGCGGCCAACTTTATATTGTGCGCTGCAGAAATTTAGAACTCTAATACCGATTTATTATTTAATTGAATTTTGAGATCTGGTTCACAGGAAAAAACATGAAAGTCCTTGTCGCAGTAAAACGGGTCATCGATTACAACGTTAAAATCCGGGTCAAGTCGGATCAAAGCGGTGTCGAAACGGCCAATGTCAAAATGTCTATGAATCCTTTCGACGAAATCGCCGTCGAAGAGGGTATTCGCTTTCGGGAAGCCGGAACGGCGGAAGAATTGATTGCGGTTTCGATTGGTCCGCAGCAGGCCCAGGAAACCATTCGCACCGCCCTGGCCATGGGCGCCGACCGCGGCATCCATGTCACCACCGACGATGAAGTCGAGCCTTTGGCGGTGGCCAAAATCCTCAAATCAATCGCTGATAAAGAACAGCCGGATATGATTATCCTGGGCAAACAGGCCATTGATGACGATTCCAACCAGACCGGTCAGATGGTGGCCGCGTTGCTGGGCTGGCCGCAAGGCACGTTTGCCTCGGAACTGGAATTGGGCGACGGCAAAGCCGGCGTGACCCGGGAAATCGACGGCGGCCTGGAGACAATTAATATTAATATGCCGGCCGTTATTACGGTTGATTTACGCCTAAACACGCCGCGCTATGCATCCCTGCCCAACATCATGAAGGCAAAGAAAAAACAGATTGATGCCATGACGCCGGACGATCTGGGTATTGATACGGCGCCGCGCCTGACCACGTTGAAAGTCGAAGAGCCCGCCAAACGCGAAGCCGGCGTTATTGTTGAAGACGTCACGGCATTGGTCGACAAACTTAAAAATGAAGCCAAGGTGATCTGATGAGTGTCCTAGTCGTAGCCGAGCATGATAATGTGGTGTTGAAAGGTGCAACTTTCAACACCGTCGCAGCAGCAGCCCAATTGGGCGATGTTGAAGTCCTGGTTGCCGGCGCCGATTGCCGCGCTGCCGTTGAAGAAGCCGCCAAGATCAATGGTGTCGGCAAGGTTTTGGTGGTGGATGACAGTTCTTACGCCAATCCGCTGGCGGAAACTTTCGCGCCTTTGATCCAGGGTCTTGCCGGTAGTTATTCCCATGTGCTGGCGCCTGCCACGACATTTGGTAAAAATGTCATGCCGCGGGTGGCCGCTTATTTGGATGTCCAGCAGATCTCTGAGATCAGCGGCATCGAAGATGAAAACACCTTCCAGCGTCCTATTTACGCCGGCAACGCCGTTGCCACGGTGCAGTCGTCTGACAGCATTAAAATTATCACCGTGCGCGCCACGGGTTTTGATGCCGCCGAGACCGAGGGGGGCAGTGCGGAAATCGTTGACGCCGCACCGGCTGATAATCCGGGAATTTCCGAATTCGTCAGCACTGAACTGACTAAATCGGACCGGCCGGAACTGACGGCCGCGAAAATTATCATATCCGGCGGCCGCGGCATGCAGAATGGTGAAAATTTCCAGATGCTAGAAAAAGTTGCCGACATATTAGGGGCGGCTGTCGGCGCTTCGCGGGCAGCGGTGGATTCCGGCTTCGTATCCAACGATTATCAGGTCGGCCAGACCGGCAAGATCGTCGCACCGGAACTTTACATCGCCGTCGGCATATCCGGTGCCATCCAGCACTTGGCCGGCATGAAAGACAGCAAAGTTATTGTCGCCATCAACAAGGATGAGGAAGCACCCATATTCCAGGTGGCCGATTATGGGTTGGTCGCCGATCTGTTCAAAGCTGTACCGGAATTAGAAGCGAAACTCGAAAAATAACTATCTTAAACTGAGAGAAGTGGATTAAATGAACAAAATCGTCCAAAGTGACAGTGAAATAGCGAAAAAGAAAATGACTGATGATATCAAAGCGGTCGGAGTGATTGGCGCAGGTCAGATGGGAATCGGTATCGCACATGTTTGCGCTGTATCCGGTTACGAGGTCAAACTTATCGACATCGCTGATGAAGCTATTACCAAGGCTATGGTAACGATTGAAAAAAATCTGAGTCGCCTTGTCGCCAAAGGCAAGCTGTCTGTAGAAGAACAGACGTCGGCCATGAATTTGATTACCGCGGAAACTGATTACGAATCCTTGAAAGACGTAGATCTCGTCATCGAAGCGGCAACCGAGAACGAAGAAGTTAAAACCAAGATTTTTGAAAAAATCTGTCCCATGTTGAGGGATGATACAATTCTTTCGACCAATACTTCTTCAATTTCTATTACCAGGCTGGCCGCTTCGACCGACCGACCGGAACATTTCATCGGTCTTCATTTCATGAACCCGGCGCCCTTGATGGAACTGATCGAATTGATCCGCGGTATAGCAACCGATGTCGACACATTTGCGACGGTCAAGAATTTTGTCACAAGCCTTAGCAAGATTCCCGTCAGTGCCGAAGATTTTCCGGCCTTTATCGTCAACCGTATATTGATCCCAATGATTAACGAAGCGGTTTACACACTTTACGAAGGTGTCGGTACGGTTGAAGCGATCGATAATTCTATGAAACTCGGCGCTCACCATCCCATGGGTCCCCTGGAATTGGCGGACTTCATTGGGCTGGACACCTGTCTGTCTATTATGCAGGTTCTGCATGATGGTCTGGCGGACACCAAATACCGGCCCTGTCCACTGTTGGTGAAATATGTGGAAGCCGGTTGGCTCGGCCGCAAATCAGGCCGCGGTTTTTACGACTATTCCGGCGAGAAACCCGAACCGACCCGGTAAAAAATAAATTCTTTGGAATTTTATTGAGACTGGTCCATTAATCGGACCAGTCTTTTACATTATGGAACGATAGCTCAACATCTTTATCGTTGATTTCCTTCAGATATAGATCCTGCAACGGTGTGTTGGCGCGGGCGTCGTAGTGGGCGAGAGCGCGGGCCGACAAATCGACTGAGCCGTAAAGCTCATGGGTCAGCGCCGCCATTTTGAGATGCTGCTCGGGCGCCAAATCGCCAAAGTCTGTAAAACGCCGGATAAACACGGCGTCCGCCCACAACAGCTGACTGACCGGCTTGGAGATATTGCCGCTGGCAAGGAACGGCCGGTAGGCTCGGCCCGAAACATCCATAAGACGGTGCAAGTAAAATCCCGCCTGCCGCAGAAATAGATCGATTTCGGCAAATAGTGGCTGATTTTTATAGATGGGAACGAATTCGACTTCCAGTTCCACCACAAGGCACTCTTTCAGTCTTTCCTTTGCACCTTTAAGAACATCCAGTTCAGCACCCTGCACGTCTATTTTCAAATAGTCGCAGCCGCTGATTTCCGTAATGTCATCCAATCGTTTCGTTGCAACCTTTACCGTCTCGACAACCTCAAAATTTGACCCTTGGCTGGTGGATATGCCAGTAAAATTATCGATGATTTCCGGGTCCGGCTCATAAAGTGACGAACAGCCCCCATAATGGCAGATATAGAAATCCCGCTCGCCGCCATCGGCTACGAAATATGGCAAGAAGATCTGATCGGGATATTTTTCTTTCAGAATTTCCAGCTGCTCGTCATCCGGTTCAAAGCCGACAATCCGCGCTGCGCCGTGGTCGCGGATCGGCGCGTACCTCTCATCGCCGATAAAGCGCGCACCGATATCAACGATATCGATGGTCGTCGCGGGCAAGGGCAACGCTTCAAAAATGGAGAATATACTCAAACGATTTCCTCACACTAACCCGGCTCAGCGCCGGTTATTTATTGTGCTGGATAATTAATTCAGTTCCGACCGTAACTTCTGGCGCAGTAAATCGATGGGCGCTAGTTTTTTGCCTTCAACTGGAAAGTGCCAGAACTGCCAGCCGTTGCATGCAGCAGCATCCTGGACCAGCGCGCCTACCTTGTGGATAGACCCGCGATGCTCAGCACTGATGATCGAGCCGTCAGCCCGAACCTTCGCCGAATGACGTTTCCGGTAATCATAAAGTTTGGTTCCCGGTTCCAGCAGACCCCGCTCCACCAGCCAGCCGAAGGGTATGCGCGGTTCACTTTTCTTGGAGGGCGTGGTCAGAAGGCTTTTATCCATGGGTTCGACGACTTTGGAAATCCGCTCCTTGGCAATGGTGATATAGTCCTTGTCCTGTTCAATACCAATGTAGTTCCGTCCCAGCTTGCGGGCCACAGCGCCGGTGGTACCGGAACCGAAGAAGGGGTCCAGGATAACGTCCCCGGGTTCCGTCGAAGCCAAAATTACCCGATGCAGCAGGGATTCCGGCTTTTGTGTCGGATGGGCTTTTTTGCCGTTTTTCTTAATCCGCTCACCGCCGTTGCAGATGGGCAGCAACCAGTCTGAGCGCATCTGCAGATCCTCATTGAGCGCTTTCATCGCGTCATAGTTAAATCGGTATTTGGAATTCTTGTCTTTGGAACACCAGATCAGGGTTTCATGGGCATTGGTAAACCTCATGCCGCGGAAGTTGGGCATGGGATTGCTCTTGCGCCAGATGATATCGTTGAGAATCCAAAACCCCAGGTCCTGCAAAGCCGTACCGATGCGGAAAATATTGTGGTAACTACCGATTACCCACAAGGCTCCGTCCTTTTTTAGTACGCGTTGCGCCTCGGTCAGCCAGGACTGGGAAAACTTGTCATAGGTCGCGAAACTTTCGAATTGGTCCCAGTCGTCATCGACGGCATCTACTTTGGAGTTATTGGGCCTGAGGAGTTCGCCTTCAAGTTGAAGATTGTAAGGCGGGTCGGCAAAAATCGCATCGACCGAGCCCGACGGGAGTTTTTTCATCATCTCGATGCTATCGCCTTCGAGAATCCGATTTAATAATAATTTAGTTTTGGTTCTGCCAGCCATAGGCGGCATCCTGATTCGTGCAAGACTCAACGTCAAGAACTATTTGGAATCAATGACTTAGGTTGATTTCCTAAGCTCAATATATAGCTATAGGAAATCTTAACGACTCAATATATTGATTATGGGCTTGTAACTTTTTCGATGATGATCCGTGACCCCAAGCTTCTCCAACCCTGATTTATGCTCTGCCGTGCCATATCCCATATTCCGTTCCCAGCCGTATCCGGGGTGATTTTCGCCCAATATTTTCATTTCCCGGTCCCGCGTCACCTTGGCGACGATGGAAGCAGCGGCAATGGATAACGACTTGCTGTCACCTTTGACGATGGCTTCCGCCGGACAGTTTAAGGGAGGAATTTTATTACCGTCGATTATGGCAAAATCAGTCGCCTTCGAAAGGCTTTCAACAGCCCGTTTCATCGCCAGAAACGTTGCCTGGAGAATATTGATTTGGTCAATTTCACCAACTTCCGCCCGCCCGACGCCGACATCGGCACTAAGGTATATGGCGTCAAACAAAGCATCCCGCCGGGCGGCGCTGAGCTTTTTCGAATCATCCAGCCCGGTCCGCAGTTCTTCAGACCATGCCGACAAATCAAATATCACCGCCGCCGCCACTACGGGCCCGGCCCAAGGCCCTCGCCCGGCTTCATCGACACCCGCGATCACCCGGCATCCTCGGGTTCTCGCTTGTTCCTCAAAGGAAAAATCTGGCATGAGGCTTTATATGCCAAAAGCTGAAAAAGTAAAAGAGGTTGGCGGATAAACTGGCCGGTGAAATTCACCAGCAACACATGGTGTCCGTCTTATTTCATCGTCAATCTAAGTGTTATATCCAAATAGCTCCATCGCGGCTTTGGCCTCCCGAATCACCACAGGTATCAATATTTTCGGTGCCCGCGTCGGCACCAATGTAATCTAGAACCTTGGCGAATGCAGAGGCTTTATCATTGACCAATTTCTCATATCGGACAAACTCGATATCCACCTCTAGTTCCCCGGCAAATTGGTGTATGTCCGACATTCGCTGCTTCCATATTTTTCCAATTGTGGCCGACTAGGTATTGATGTCCTTCGCCCTGGAAACGAAATCCTCTTCCACGCAAAGATTATGTTTCCAGCCGGAAACGATAACATCGCGCGGGTCGCGGACGATGCAAAGGAATTTGGCTTCAGGAAATAATTCACTGTACATCTGAAATCGCGAAATGACCGTATTGTCATTGATGGCAAAATAACTTGCCGGTTTATCCCGGGCAGACGCCGCTACCGCTGTGATAATGGCAGAGCGGAGGATTGTCCGCGCGTCTTCACCATTAAACAATGAAGGGCCCTGACGCGCCGTTATTTGATCGAGCTGTACCATTTGGGAATTGTACTCGGTGAGCAATTGCGGAACGCGTTTTATAAAATAATACAACTGATGCACGCTCGGACAGGCCATATCCGGATGGGCGTTAAGGAGCATTTGCAGAAACGTGGTCCCCAATTTCGGCAACCAAAGATAAAATTCAACTTACTTCCATCAATCTGCATAGTTGTCCTAGCATAAACATGAGAAATGGCACCGGTATATGAAAAATCGATCACTGTTTGACTGGAGTTCCGATCCGATGATTTTCAAAGAAATCGAAACTGTTCTTCTTTGGGCATTTGGCTGATAGTTTCGTGAAGTTGTTTTCTTTCTTCAGGCTATCTGACTAGATTTCCTACCTGAAATAAGTCCAAAAGCACGTCTCATTGCACCCGGCGATCATCCCCTAACCTTGACCTCGACGGCGCGCTTCAATAGTAATATCCGGCATAATATTTTATGGCGTAGTCCGCGATAAAGCAAAAGAGACCTGTTCGCGGACAGTGACAATGATTCGATCAGTCAGTCGGATATTGCCCAAATTTTTCCAGCCGTTGCACTATGCAGGAGGACATAAATGCTGAATTCTAATGCCTGGTCCGTTTGTCCCCATGATTGCGCGAGCGCTTGTACGCTCGACATCGAACTTGAATCTCCCAACAGGATTGGCCGTGTTCATGGATCGACGGACAATCCCTATACAGCCGGCGTCGTCTGCGCCAAGGTCGCGCGCTATGCTGAGCGGATTCATCATCCAGGGCGCCTGACCCGCCCCTTGCGCCGCAAAAGCGCCAAATCACCGACGGCTACATTAGCCGATTTTGAAGAAATATCCTGGGACGATGCGCTCGATATTGTCGCTGAAGAATTGATAAAGGCGGCTGACAAACTTGGTCCCGAAACCGTCTGGTTATATAACTATGCTGGCACCATGGGTCAGGTACAGCGGGGCGGGATACGGCGGATGCGCAACGTCATGGGTTATTCGCGCCAGAAAGACACCATCTGTTCCTGGATCATGCAGATCGGCAACCGGGCCGGGCTCGGCGACAACCTCTCCGTCAATCCCCTGGAATTCGCCGACAGCGATCTGATTATCGTCTGGGGAACCAATCCGGCCACCACCCAGGTTAATCTCATGACCCATATCAGCCGGGCGCGAAAAGAGCGAGGCGCCCTGCTAGTGGTGATCGACCCTTACCGTACTCCAACGGCGGATACAGCCGATATCCACCTGATGCCCCGACCGGGCACCGATGGGGCCTTGGCTTGTGCCGTGATGCACATCCTGTTCCGCGACGGCTATGCTGACCGTGATTACATGGCGGAGCACACCGACGATCCAGTAGCCTTGGAAGCACACCTGCAATCACGCACGCCTGATTGGGCGGCGTCGATCACCGGTATTGACGCCGCCGATATCGTAACTTTCGCTCAGGCCTATGGCACTACAGAGCGGGCGCTGATTCGCGCCGGCATGGGCTTTTCCCGGTCACGCAACGGCGCAGCCAGTATGCATGCTGTGAATTGCCTGCCGGCCGTGCGGGGTGCCTGGAAACACCGGGGCGGTGGTCTGTACACAGCTACGGGCGGACTGTTTGGCCTCGACACTTCGTCGATTATCGGCCCCGAGACCGATAGCCGCTGGCTCGATATGTCGCAGTTGGGACCGATCCTTGATGGTGATACCGAACCACTCAACGGCGGTCCGCCAGTGACTGCCATGCTGGTGCAGAGTTCCAATCCAGCCGCCATAGCGCCAGAATCGGGCCGGGTCCGCCAAGGCCTGCTGCGGGACGATTTGTTCCTTGCGGTTCACGAGCAATTCCTTACCGACACGGCCATGCTGGCCGACATTGTCCTGCCGGCAACAGCTTTTCTGGAGCATGACGATATTTATACATCTTATGGCCACACCTATCTGCAGATCGGGCCTAAAGTCATTGATCCGCCAGGCGTAGCGCGCAGCAATCATGTTATGCTGGGAGCGCTGGCGCAACGGCTTGGCGCCGACCATCCGGCATTCAAAATGACCGAATGGGAGTTGATCGACCGGACTCTTACGGATTCTGGCTATCCGGGGGCCGACGAAGTGAAGGGTCGGCGGCTAATTGATGTCAGCACCGATTTCGAGACCGCCCATTGCTTCAACGGGTTTGCGCATGCCGACGGCAAGTTCCATTTCCGCGCCGACTGGAAGGCCCTGGGGGACAAGCAGGGCTTACTGCCAGAGATGCCCGATTTTGCCGACGTCATCGAAAGCTCTGACGATGAACGGCCCTTCCGCATGGTCACCGCACCGGCGCGCAACTACCTGAACTCGACTTTCACTGAGACCCCCACGTCTATCTCGCGGGAGGAGCACCCCACGGTAAAAATAAACCCCAGCGACTGCTCTGATCTCGGCGTTGAAGACGGCGATTTGGTCAGGCTCGGCAATGCCCGGGGCGATCTTGCCATTCATGCGGAAGTCTTCGACGGCGTTCAGCCCGGTGTGGTTATTGTCGAAAGCGTCTGGCCCAACGGTGCCTTCATGGAAGGTATCGGCATTAACTTGCTGACCGGAGCCGATGCGCCCTTGCCGGCCGGCGGCGCGGCTTTTCACGACACGGCCGTGTGGATACGTAATTCGGTAAATTCATGAACCGGGACCAATGGTATTTTCTGTTGCTGAACGTAGGCCACTTTCTGGATCACATGTTCACACTTATCTTCGCGACGGTCGCGGCGTTAGTGTTGTATCGGGAATGGGGGATCGGCTACGCCGAATTGCTCGCCTATGCAACGCCCGGCTTTTTTGCCTTTGGCGTATTTGCCCTGCCGGCCGGTTGGATCGCCGATAAATGGAGCCGCGACGGCATGATGTGTGTGTTTTTTATCGGTATTGGTGTGACGTCCATAATGACCGGCTTTGC
>PBQI01000079.1 GCA_002725625.1 Rhodospirillaceae bacterium
CGCAAGAACACCCCCCGATGATTGCCACCAGGAATAGGAAAGCGCCGAGAAACGCGGCGGTGAGTGACGTAATGAGACGTATCAAGGGACGCACTTCTTGCAAAATACAGATGGAATTTCCCAATTTACGAAAAAAGTTCTGAGGACGGCATTTCTGAGCTCATGTTTATTTCTGTACAACAAGCGGGGCGGTCAACGATGAAACAATACTTCAGTACATTAAGAAACACGTTCCCAATTCTACCGACGTCAGTCGGTAGTGGTTTAATATTTCTATGCAGCCGCCGATTGTTTCTTTTTGGTGTTGGGCACATAAGCGATGGCGCAATGGTCGGTGCAATAGGGTTTGCCGGGTTCCGCCGGGACACCGCAAAACCGGAAATCTTCTTTTCCGGGCTCACCTTCGGGCCATGAACACATGTTAGCTTTTAGGCTATCCAAGGTAACGATTTTGCGTTGAGGTTTTGGTGTTGTCGGCTGGCGCCGCATGGCCAGATTGAGACGGCGCACTTTGCCGACCACTGAATTTTTTGTCACCCCGAGGCGCCGGCCGATTTCGCTGGCTGACAAACCCGAAGCCCAAAGTTTGGTAAGTTCTGCTACCCGTTCCGGAGTCCATTCATGAACAGGTTTAGTATCGTCCCCCCGAATTGCTTTTTTTTGTTCCAGTTTTTGCTCTGTTTTTGCCCCTGAATTCTGTTCTTCGAACATATAAATTTCTTATCCTCCGGATTTCGTTCGTGAATGCCATTTTTTACGTTCAGATCAGATAAATTTCCCTCATTCCGGTCAATCAGAAGCTCCCCAAGGGTGAAATTACCTTTCTCACTGAACCGCCAGTGTTCTACTACATTTAGTAAATTAGGGCAATAGGGTCACAAGGTTTTGCGGTTAACACCATATGTAGTTTGAATATTTTTGGTTATTTTGGTGAAATTTTGAGCAATCCTTATAAAAGAAAGTGGTCTCAGCCGGATTGGTCGGGTAAGATTTGCGTTTCCACTGGTTGTGCTTGAACCGACCTGCTGAAGAATGGGGGATAATTAATTTTTGAAGCCATGTTGAGTAGAATTTTAGCACCGACAATAAAAGCAATGATCCTGTTTGTACTCATGGCCCCAATGGTGTCCGGCCTTGGAACTGTGCATGCCCAGAGTGTGTTCAGCAAATCTAAATTGTCCCGTTCAGCGGCTAAGTATCTCGTACTCAAGGATATCAATGTCAGGAACGGGCCCACGACCAAATCAAAACGGGTCGGTCGCCTCCGCCGGGGTGCCGTCGTGGCGGCAATGGGCAAGGCCAAAGGAACAGAGTGGGTTGCCGTTCAAAAAGACGGCAAGGATTTCGGATTTATCTACGGTCCGGCCCTGGTCCCGATGATCGATGGGACGTTGACGTCGCCACTCAAAGGGATGCTAAATAGTCCATCCCTTCCCGTTTGCCGCTATTCGATCAATTTTGAAGAAAAGATAAAAGTTGTCGGTGACAATCAGGTGACGTCAGACTATCTGGTGCCCATGGACTGCAAAATCACCAACAAAGCCATCAAGTTTATAGCGACGATGTTTATAACCGAACTGCCTTATCTGGAACAAAAGAAAGAGATTTATCAAATTAATGTCGATTTGCTCGGCATACCTCTGGAAGAAGACGAAGTGCTGTCGGCGATTATTCTTTATCATGCGAAAAAAGATCAAATCTCGTTCGATGGATTGAGTGGCAAGTCAATGAGGGGAAGCGCTAAAATCAGCGATCAAAAGGTAAAATCCGTGCCGCAAGCTCTCAGAGGTGCATTGGTCATGGCGCATAGCGCCTGGGGCAAAAAACTCTGGGCGGAACTGGTCAAGCAGAGCAAATAGATATAAAAGCTTTCCGCTACCTGTCGATGGCCCGCCAGCCGATATCACGGCGGCAGAATCCCTCCGGCCAGTCAATTTTATCGACCGCTTCGTAAGCGCGGGATTGGGCTCTGGCGACATCCTGTCCCAGCGAGGTGACGCCTAAAACACGGCCGCCGCTGGCGAGTACCTTGCCGTTTACTGCTTTGGTGCCGGCATGAAAAACGGTTACCCCTTCGACATCGCCGGTGGCCATTAGGTTTCGTATTTCACTGCCTTCTTGGTAAGAGCCCGGATAGCCTTCGGCCGCCATAACAACGACCATGGCGGCTTCGTCCCGCCATTGCAGGGTGATATCCTTTAGACGTCCCTCAGCGGTAGCGTCGAGAGCCTCCACGAGGTCGGACTTGAGACGGGCCATCAAAACCTGGCATTCGGGGTCGCCGAACCGGACGTTGAATTCCAGTGTTTTGGGGCCGTCCTCGGTGATCATCAGGCCGGCGAACAGGACGCCCTTGTAGGGACGGCCTTCGGCCGCCATACCGTCGATGGTCGGCTGGATGATTTCTTTCATGATCTGGTCTGCCACCGCGGGCGTTACCACGGGCGCCGGTGAATAGGCTCCCATGCCGCCGGTGTTGGGGCCCTTGTCCCCATCATAGGCGGCCTTGTGATCCTGGGCCGAAACCAAGGGTAGGGCCGTGTCACCGTCAACAAGGGCAAAAAAACTAACCTCTTCGCCGACCAGAAGTTCTTCGACAACCACTTCGTCGCCGGCCTTGCCGAAGACTCTCTGGTTGATAATCTGATCCAACGCTGCAATGGCTTCTTCTTTGGTCTGGCACAGGATTACCCCTTTACCAGCGGCCAACCCACTGGCTTTAACAACGATGGGAACGCCTTGGTTTTTGACGTAGGCCACGGCTGCATCGAAATCGGAGAAACGTTCATAGGCAGCGGTGGGGACATTATATCTGGCGAATAAATCCTTCATAAAGGCCTTGGAGCCTTCCAACAGGGCGGCATCTGCCGAGGGCCCGAAAACTTTTACGCCTTTTTCCTCCAACCGGTCGGCTAGGCCCAGTACCAAAGGCACCTCGGGCCCGACGACCACCAGATCAATCCACTTTTCCACCGTGAAGGCCACTAGGCCTTCCACATCCTCACCGCCGATATTGACGCATTCCGCGTCCTCTGCGATACCGGCATTACCCGGCGCGCAATAAAGTTTTTCGCATTTTGGAGATTTGGCGATGGACCGGCAAAGGGCGTGTTCGCGTCCGCCCCCACCGACGACGAGAATTTTCATTTTCGTGTATTCCCCCTTATAGGACCGATCAACTGTGTACTGCAGCCGACTTGTATCATAAATTACCCCAGAGTCATGAAGAGTCTTAATCGAGTTCACAATGGAAATTGAAAACGGCTTAGACACGGGCGACAATCGCCCCATTTTTACCGTCAGCGAACTGTCCCAAAGTTTGAAACGGACGGTCGAGGAGGTTTATTCTCATGTGCGGGTGCGGGGTGAAATTTCCCGCCTGACGGTCGCCCGGTCGGGCCATATGTACCTCAATCTGAAAGATGAAAACGCCGTCCTGGACGGCGTCTGCTGGAAAGGAGTAGCCGGCCGGCTATCGGTTACGCCGGAGGAAGGTCTGGAAGTAATCGTTACCGGGCGGCTGTCCACCTACCCGGGTCGGTCCAGTTATCAGATTGTCATCGAACAAGTGGAAGTAGCGGGCGAGGGCGCGCTGCTCAAACTCCTGGAAGACCGCCGCAAGAAATTATTGATGGAGGGATTGTTTGACGAAGACCGAAAGAAACCGTTGCCCTTTTTGCCCCAAGTAATCGGCGTTGTGACGTCGCCGACCGGCGCTGTTATCCGGGATATTCTGCATCGACTGGAAGACCGCTTCCCGCGCCATGTTCTTGTCTGGCCGACCAATGTGCAGGGCGATGGCGCCGCAGATACCATCGCCGCCGCCATTGCCGGGTTCAACCGCATGAAATCCGACGGTGCGGTTCCCAGGCCCGATGTGCTGATCGTTGCCCGGGGTGGCGGCAGTCTGGAGGATTTGTGGGCTTTCAACGAAGAGTTCGTCGTCCGTGCCGTAGCGGCCAGCGACATTCCGCTGATCTCCGCCGTTGGCCACGAAACCGATACGACGCTGATTGATTATGCCGCCGACCGTCGTGCGCCGACACCGACGGCGGCGGCCGAAATAGCCGTGCCGGTGAAAAGTGATCTCGTCGCCAAATTGGCGGACGACGGGGCGCGTTTGGTGCGGTCGATGACCAGGAATCTTGAGGAGAACGCTAGGCAAATAACCGGTCTAGCCCGCGGATTGACCGACCCCAGGCGGCTGGCGGAAGAAGCCACCCAGCGACTGGACGATCGGAGCGAAAGGTTAATCAACGCCCAAAAGGTTTATCTGGACAGTTTAAAGTCGGACGTTTCCCGCTTTGCCGTGGGGATGATCAGCCCGGCCCACCAGATCGCCGCCAAGCACGGTCAATTGGCGGCAGGCGTGAAAGCCTGGCAGCAGGTAATAAAAAACTTCGTCACGGCAAGATCCCATGACCTTGAAAGACAGAAACTGAAGCTGGAGGGGGGCTCCTATCAACGTATATTGGACCGGGGGTTTGCCTTGGTACGGGATGGTGATGGACACCCGGTAATATCAGCTGCCGCCACGGAACCCGGCATGCCGATCGCGCTGACCTTCGGCGACGGTGAGGTGGGCGCGCGGGTAGAGGGTGCATCCGCGAAGAAACCAATAGCTAAACAATCCTCACCGAAAAAGCCAAAGGACCATAAGCAGGGGACATTGCTTTGAGGCTTTTTGTTGCTTTTCTGTTTATGCTCATCTCCCTGCCTGCCAATGCCTCGGATATCAGTTTGAAGGGCGACTTTATCCAAGGCGGATTAATCATTGGTAAAACTCGGCCGGGCGCTTTAATTGCCCTGGATGGTGGTAAAGTCGAACAGTCCGACGATGGCTATTTTCTCCTTGGCTTCAACCGTGATGCCAAACCGGAAGCCCAGTTGACCGTGCGCTTTCAAGATGGCACTGATGCGCGTCGACAATTCAAGATCAAAAAGCGCAACTATGACATCCAACGTATTGACGGTTTGCCGAAGCGCAAGGTGATGCCCAGTCCCGAAGACCTTAAACGTATTAAAAGTGAACGTGCTCAAATCGCCAAAGCCAAGCGGCTGCGGGTTCGATCTGCTTATTTCAGGTCGGGGTTTATCCGTCCGGTCAAGGGTCGCATATCAGGAGTTTATGGTTCCCGGCGCATTCTCAATGGCCAACCCGGCCGTCTCCACTATGGATTAGATATTGCCGCACCTTCAGGGACGCCGGTGAAAGCGGCGGCGGCGGGTAAAATCGCATTTACCCACCCCGGCATGTTCTTCAACGGCAAAACCGTGATCATCAATCATGGTCTCGGCCTCACCTCTACTTACATTCACATGAGTGACATCTCGGTTAAGGTTGGCGACATCGTCGTCAAAGGTCAGATCATCGGCAAAATTGGTAAAACCGGCCGCGCCACCGGCCCGCACCTTCATTGGAGCTTGAGGCTCAATAACCAAGAATTGGATCCAGCGCTGCTTTTTTAACCCGGCCACCGGTTATGCACCCAGAGCCATTGTTCAGGATGCTGCTTAATCCAATCGCCGATATGACGGTTAACTTCGGTTGTTAAAGCGGCAATGTCGGCCTTCTTGTCGCCGGTATCCGGTTTTTCCATCGGTGGGTAGAAGGTTACCCGAAAGCGCGCGCCACCGAGCCGCTCCACCTGGGTCGGCACCAGAGGGCAGTCGTAGCGGATGGCCAGCTGGGCGACGGCCGGCGCCGTCATGGCGTCTTTGCCTAGGAAGGGTGCCAAAATACCATCATTCATTTTTTGATCAACCAGCATAGCTATGTGGTCGCCCCGACGCAAAGCTCTCAAAATTTCTTTTGACCCTTCCGCCCCCTTGGCGAACAAATCGCCGTCGAGGGCTGATCTTCCTTTTTGGACGAGGTGGTCAAAAAATGGATTGTTAGCGCGGCGGTAAATGAGATGAACGACCAGTCCACGCCGGGATCCGGCCAGTGGTGACAATTCCCAATTGCCGATATGACCGGCGAAGAACAATCCTGGTTGACCGTCATCACGGAGAAGATCGATATATTCGCCGCCCACCACTTCCACTCGGCTGTTTTCGACATAGGGGTCGAATTTGGAAAGATGGGGGTGCTCGCCCGCCGTTCGGCCAAGGTTATCCCACATGCCGCTGATGATATTATCGATCTGTTCTTCGTTGAGATCGGGGAAAATCATGCGCAGATTGCGCAGCGCCGTTTGGGTTACCCGGAGGTGCGGTCCGAAGGTACGGCCAACCCAACTGCCCAGTCCCGACGCCCAATCTATCGGCAGCAGAGCAAAAATAGTGTTCAGCAGCCATGCCGCCGCCGCCTGCGAAGGATGCGCAATATAATTCCTGAACCAGGCCTGCATTAAATATTTACTCGGTCGTTGGTAAGATGGTCTCAAGCAGTTGGCCGGGCATTTTCGGATCATCCCATACCAGGGTGATGTCAAATATGCTGACGCTGCCCGCGTCCTCCGATGGCAACCGAACATGGTCTTTTGCCGTCGTCACCGGGATTGCGTCTAGTCTTTTAGCCTCTGAAACCAAACTTGCAATCTCTTGATGCGAATAAGGGTGATGATCGCCGAAGGAAATTGCGGCCATCAGGTCGCAACCGGCCTCGGCCAAACTGTCGAAAAACTTCTGCGGCCGGCCAATTCCGGCGAAGGCCAAGACCTTTTTACCGGTCCACTCATCGGTGGCCACCGGTGCCAGATGGGCGTTGAGGACGGGCACCGAATGTTTTGACATGTGCGGTATGAATTGAGTCAGTCCCGCCTGGTCCTCGCCGATGATGACAACAGCCTGGGCGCGGTTGAGTCCGACGCTGACCCCTTCGCGTAACGGCCCGGCAGGCAATATGCGCCCGTTGCCGAAACCGGTTGTCCCATCGACGACGATTAGCGAAAGATCTTTGACGAGACCGGTATTCTGAAACCCGTCGTCCATGATAATTACGTCCGCCCCGGCTTTGGATGCGCATTCTGCCCCGGCGCGGCGGTCGACGGCCACCCAGGTCGGCGCCTGGCGGGCCAGCAGCAGTGCTTCGTCGCCCACATTAGCCGCCGTGTGGGTATCCGGATCGACTTTGGCCGGGCCAGTCGTAGAGCCACCATATCCCCGGGTTAGGAAATGGAACGCTTTGCCCTTGGATGCTAGAAACTGTCCTATAGCCAAAGCAGCCGGTGTTTTACCCTGGCCGCCGACGACCAGATTACCAACACAGATGACAGGTATCGGCGCGCGCCAGGGGTCCGCCCGGTCCTGCCGGAAGGCCCCGACGAGACCGTGGCACCAGCCGACGGGCGCCAATAGCGCCGACAACAGGCCACCTTTTTGCCGGAACCAGAAATCAGGCGGCCGCATCGGAAAGGGCTTTCGTTTTATGCTTAGCCAGCACGGCTTTGACTTCATCGGCGATCAGGTCAACCACCTGCGCCTGGGATTCGACAAAAGCAGTGCCGTTGTCAGCCATTGCCCGACACCGGCCGGGATCAATAAGCAGTTCGTTTGCCGCTGCCGCCAATGAGGCCTGATCCTGAACGGTGACGGCGCAATCCATCCTGGCCATCTCTTCGCTCATCCACTGAAAATTCATCATGTGGGGCCCGTGGATAACAGCGCAGTTGAGGCGGAAGGCCTCAAGCGGATTCTGTCCGCCCAGGGGCACCAGGGATTTGCCCATAAAGACGATATCGGCCAGCCGGAAAAAAAGCCCCATCTCGCCCATAGTGTCGGCGATATAAATATCTGTACCAGCGGCCAGACTTTCATTTCGGGACCGGATAGCCACCGTCAGCCCCTGATCCCGCAGGGCCTGAGCGATTTCGGACCCGCGGGCGGGATGACGCGGAACGATGATGGTGAGCAGACCCGCATGGGTGCTCCGTAAGTCCCGATGAACTTGGGCGACGATGCTTTCTTCACCGGGATGGGTGCTGGCGGTGAGCCAGCGGGGGCGGTCGCTTAATTTGGATTGGAGTTCGGCCAAATCTGCTTCAACAACGGGCAGCGCCGGGACGGCGAATTTCAGATTACCGACGCATTTGCTGCTTTTGGCGCCCAGCCGCAGCAGACGCTCAACATCTTCGTCCGATTGACCCAGGCAGAGGTCAAAACAGCGCAGCAACCGGGCGATCAGTCTCTGCGCTTTTTGCCAGCCTGAGAAAGCTTTGGGGGATATGCGGCCGTTGATCAACATCATCGGAATCTGCCGGTCGTGCGTCTCGGTGATGAGGTTGGGCCAAAACTCACTTTCCGCCCATAAGGTAAGGTCCGGCCGCCAATGATCGAGAAATCGGCGCACATAGCTTAAACGATCCACCGGGATATATTGATGAAAAGCCCGTGTCGGCAGGCGATCCCCCATCAACTTGGCCGATGTGGTCGTGCCCGTGGTGACCAGAATTTGCATATTGGCTAAATCGGCCAGCAGCTTATCGATCAGCGGCAGCAGGGAGAGGGATTCGCCGACGCTGGCCGCATGCATCCAGATAAGCGTGCCGTTTGGGCGCGGTCTGCTGCTTTGGCCGAGCCGCTCGGAAAAACGGGCCGCGTCTTCTTTACCTTCGGCTTTCCGCTTGTTGAGATAATATTGAATGAACGGCGCCGCCAGAACCGTGGCGCCACGATAGAGCGACAGCATCATAACGGCGACTCTTTCACTGCAAGGTCGGGCTCGATTATTTGTTGATCACACAACCGGTCTACTTCATTGGTGACGAGATTGAGGGATTCTTCCAGGCGGGCGCGTGCGGCTTCCATCTCATTGTCGTCGGCGTCCCGGGAAACTTCTATGGGATCACTCCAGAGAAAGACGCCGCTGGAAAAGGGCAGCGGCAAAATAAAGCGGTCCCAACTGGTCATGACGCGCCGGCGCCGGGCGCTGAACGAAACGGGGACCAAGGGTGTGCCGGAAAGCTTGGCCAGGGCAACGGCACCGTCACTGGCCCGCATGCGGGGACCGCGGGGGCCGTCCGGAGTGATGCCGATGCAGCCGCCGTCTTTCAAAACCTTGATCATGGCGCGCAAGGCACTGGAACCGCCCCGCTTGGTTGATCCCACCAACGATTTGAAGCCGAACCTGCCGATAGTGTCGGCTATCAACTGTCCATCGGCATGACCGGAAATCAGCATGTAAAAGGGAATGTCGCGCGGCCAGTTGTAGGGCATCATCATAAGCCGACCATGCCAGAAACAGGCGATGAACGGTTTGCCCTCGGCCCAGAATTTTTGCGGGATATGGTATCCTTCATGACGCCAGACGCCGGTGGAGTGAACAAATCGGATATAGATGGAACCCAGCAAGCTGACGGCGGCACGCAGAATAGGGTTCCTCGAAAAATTCTTTATAAACTGAGGCGTCGTCATATTGGACCGTTATTCTCCCGTCTTCCCCAATTGCGTCATTCACCGGAAGCGCGCGCGACTTCCAAGTTGACGACGGAATTACTGTCACTGAATTGCAGGGCATAGAGTTTCGCGTAGAGTCCGTCTAACGCCATAAGTTCATCATGACTGCCCGATTCAGTTAGCTTACCCTGGTCGATCACATGGATCAGGTCGGCGTCCATCACCGTGGACAACCGGTGGGCGATGACCAGGGTCGTCCGCCCTTGCATCAATTTTTTTAAGGCCTCCTGAATGCGACGTTCTGATTCCGTATCCAGGGCGGAGGTTGCCTCATCAAGCAACAGAATGGGCGCGTTTTTTAACATGGCCCGGGCGATGGCTAGGCGTTGACGCTGGCCGCCTGAAACCTTGGTGCCGCGTTCACCCACATAGGTATCGTAGCCGTCAGGCATCTCAACAATGAAGTCATGGGCGGCGGCGTTCTTGGCGGCCTCGATTATCTGCTCTTCTGACGCTTCGAGACGGCCGTAGGCGATATTGGCGCGGATGGTGTCGTCGAACAGGGTTACGTCTTGACTGACCAGGGCGACGGCGCCCCGCAGGGAGGCAAAAGTCAATTTTGTGATGTCGCTGTCGTCGATTGAAATTTTTCCGCCGTCAACATCGTAAAAGCGTGGGATCAGGTTGAGTATGGTCGACTTACCTGCTCCGGACGGACCCACCAACGCCACGGTCTTGCCCGCCGGCACGTCAATGGTGACGTTGTCGAGGGCTGGTTGATCCGATACATATGAAAATTTGACTTGGTCGAGATGCAACGCACCACCGGTGATTTCAAGTTCGTGAGCGTCCGGCATTTCCTGAATATGCGGCTCCCGGTCCAGCAGGACGAACAAGCGTTGGGCGCCGGCGAGACCCTCCTGCAAACTGGCGTTCAGATTGGCCAGCCGCTTCATGGGTTCATAGGCCAGCAACAGCGCCGTGATAAAGGAGAAAAAGGAGCCGGGATCCATGGAGTTGTCGATTACCCGCAACCCGCCATAAAAAATCACCAGAGCAACGGCCAAGCCCCCCAGCGTTTCCATGATAGGGCTGGCCAGGGAACGTGTGCGGGCGGCTTTGAAAACCAAGTTGAATATGCGTTCAGCGATGGTCCGGACCCGGCCTTTCTCGTATTCCTCCATGCCATAGGCCTTGACCACCCGGGCGCCCTGGAAGGTTTGTTCCAACAATGTCGTGAATTGGCCCATTTCTTCCTGGGTGTTGACGGTGACTTTGCGCATGCGCCGTCCCAGTCGGACAATGGGAAAGACGGCGATGGGAAAAACGACGAAAGCAATCAACGCCAGCATCCAGTCCTGCCAGAACATGACGCCCACCAGGAAGATTAGTGTCAGGAAGTCCTTGCCGAAACCGGTCAATGCGTTGGAGACGGCGTTCCGCATCATGTTGATGTCGATGGTGAAGCGGGAAAGCAGATTGCCCGTCGGGCTATCATGAAAGAAGCCCAGCTCCAGCTGCATCAAATGAGCGTAGAGACGGTGCTGGGTGTCGGTGACGATGCGCAAACCGACAAAGCTCATCAATACGGCTTGGCCGTAATTGGCCAATCCTTTGACGGCGAAGGTCAGGATTACGGCGGCACTGATGGGCAGCAACAAACCACGGTCTTTGCCGACGAAGACATCATTAATGACTGGTTTCATCAAATAAGCGCTGAGCGCCGTCGCGCCAGCTACCAAAGCCATGCACACCAAGGCGAATATGATCCAGCCCACGTAGGGCCGGATGCTTTCCTGCCCCAACCGGGAGATCAACGCGCCGGTTGAATTGCTTTGTTGATGCTGGTCGGTCACGTTGTCAGCTAGTCCTCTAATGCCAGATGAGTGAGGCTTACCCCCCACCCTAACCCTCCCCACTTGCGAGGGAGGGTTAGGGTGGGGGGATCAACAATTGACAATTTTAAGCTATCCACGAACCTAAGCCTCTGAATCAATAGGATTCTGTGACGCGGAATATATCACATAGAATGTATTAATGGCAGGTTACTTACCGGCGATGGTCAGGCCGTCGATGCGGATGGTGGGGGCATCGACGCCGTAGCGGAAATCCAGGTCGTTGGCCGGGGTCAGGTTGAGGAACATATCGTTGAGATTTCCGGCCACCGTCACTTCGCTGACCGGATAAGCAATCTTGCCGTCTTCGATCCAGAAACCGGCGGCGCCCCGGCTGTAATCGCCGGTCAGCCCATTAATGCCGAATCCGATTAGTTCGGTGACATAGAGGCCGCTCTTGATGTCAGCCATCAATGCCGCTGGCGTCTTATTGCCGGCTTCCATATAAAGGTTGGTTGAAGACGGCGACGGCGGTGAGCCAGCGCCCCGTGAGGCATGACCGGTGGTTTCCAGGCCCAACTGGCGGGACGATCGCAAATCCAAAATCCAGGTGGTGAGCACACCGTCATCAATGACCAAGCGGCGTTTATTGGTGACGCCTTCACCGTCAAAGGGCTTGGACCGCAACCCGCGGGCGCGATGCGGGTCGTCGATGATGTTGATGGCAGCCGGGAAAATTTGTTGGCCCATTTTGTCTTTCAGGAAACTGGTATCTCTGGCTACTGAAGCGCCGTTAATGGCGCTGGACAAATGGCCGAGCAAGCCACGGGATACCCTTGGGTCATAAATGACCGGCGCTTGCACCGTATCCGCTTTTCTCGGGTTAAGGCGTTTGACGGCTTTTTCGCCGGCGTTTCTGCCGACATCCTCCGGGGTCATCATGTCAGCAGCATAAACTGCGCCCGTATAATCGTAATCCCGTTCCATACCGGTACCTTCGCCAGCCAGGACGGAGGCGCTCAGGGAATAATGGGAACTGGCATAGGTCTGGGCGAAACCATTGGTGGCGGCGACGCAGACGCTGGCCCGGCCCCAGCCCGCCTCGGCACCTTCGGAATTGGTCACGCCATCGACGGCGCGGGCGGTTTCTTCAGCCCGTTTGGCCCAGCCGACCAGGGTTTCGGCGGTAGGTTCAGCAGGATCGTAACTATCGATGTCGACAATCTCCGTTGCCAATTGATCGGGATCGGCAAGACCGCAATAGGGATCTTCCGGCACCGACTTGGCCATGTCGACGACCCGGTCGACCAGTTCGCCTAATGCCTCGGGACTGGCGTCCGAAGAGGAAACGATGGCCTGGCGCCGGCCGACCAGGGCGCGGAGGCCGATATCAGCGCTTTCCGAGCGTTCCAGTTTTTCCGGCTGGCCCAGACGTTCCGCCACCGCCAGAGACTGGCTTTCGATATAAACCGCGTCCGCCGCATCGGCGCCTCGGGCCTGGGCTTTATTTAAAAGATCGGACAACTGGTCCAGCATGTTGCTGCTATCACTCATCAAAAAAATTCCTATTTCCTTGAGGTCTTATTTTCCATGGGGGCTTATTTCCAAATAGATCGGCCGCTGCCAGGAAGGCCGAGCTTGTCCCACATGTCGGAGACCTTCTCAATCACTTCATCTGACATGCGGATTTTCTGGCCCCAGTCCCGGTGGGTTTCCGGCGGCAGTTTGTTGGTGGCGTCGAGGCCCATCTTGCCGCCAAGGCTCGGCTGGGGGGACGCAAAATCGAGATAGTCGATGGGCGTATTTTCCATCAGTGTCACATCCCGGACCGGGTCCATGCGGGTGGACAGGGCCCAGATGACGTCCTCCCAATTGCGGGTATCGATATCGTCATCCACCACGATAACGATTTTAGTGTAGAGAAACTGCCGTAGATATGACCACGCGCCCATCATGATGCGCTTGGCATGGCCGGGATAGGCTTTCTTGATGGAAACCACGGCAACCCGGTAGGAACAAGCCTCAGGCGGCAGCCAAAAATCCACCACTTCCGGGAATTGCTGGATAAAGAGGGGGATGAACAGTTCATTCAGGGCCTCGCCCATGACGGAAGGTTCATCGGGCGGGCGGCCGGTAAACGTCGACAGGTAAATGGGATCGCGGCGCATGGTAATAGCGCTGATCTTGAAAACGGGAAACTTTTCCACCGCATTGTAGTAGCCGGTATGGTCGCCGTACGGCCCTTCGTCGCCGTATTCTTCCATCGAGACGTGGCCTTCGAGGACAATCTCCGCCTCTGCCGGAACTTTAAGCGGCACTGTTTTGCAATCGGTCAGAACGCCTTTTACGCCCCGCAACAACCCGGCAAATTGAAATTCCGACATGGTGTCGGGCACCGGCGCGACGGCGGCCAGGATGGTGGCGGGGTCGGCGCCGATGACAACGGCGGCGGGAAAGGGTTCTGGTGTCTTGGCTGAAGCTTGGGCGAAGGCTTCTTGGTATGCCTGGGCGCCGCCCCGGTGTTTGAGCCAGCGCATCAGCGTTGTATCCTTGCCCGTCACCTGCATGCGGTAAATGCCGACATTAAAGTTATCGTCGCCCTTGATCTGGTCATTGCGGGTTATCACCAGCGGCCAGGAAATCAACGGCGCCGGCTCATCGGGCCAGCAGGTCTGAATAGGCAGTTTGGTGAGGTCGATGTCGTCACCTTGCCAGACGATCTCCTGGCAGGGTGCTGATCCGGTGGTTTTGGATTTCATGGCCATGGCGGATTTGACCATGGGCAGCATTCCGAGCGCTTCCTGCCAGCCACCGGGCGGTTCCGGCTGGCGCATGAAGGCTAAGGTTTCGCCCAGCGCGCGGAGGTCTTCGGGCTCCCGCCCCAAGCCCCAAGCGACCCGTTCCACCGTACCGAACAGATTCGCGAGAATGGGAAAATCGTATTTCCGGCCGTCCTCACCGGTGGCGTTTTCGAATAGGATTGCCGGACCCTTTTCGGCCAGCAGCCGGGTCTGAATTTCAGTCATTTCCAATACGGGAGAGACAGCTTCCGTCACCCGAACCAGCCGGCCGTCCTTTTCCAGCCGGGCTACAAATTCCCGTAAATTCCTGTCCGCCATACGTAGCGCGCTCACTCGTTTAAATTCTGGCGTCACCATAAAGGGCGGGTGAGGGGGTTACAACAAACTAACGGGATTTTACTTAGCTAGAATACCACTCCACCTCCTTTATTGCGCTAATAGTTGATCGCCGATACCCTGTGCCACTGGTAATTAGGGGGCCGTCAGAAGACGGTTCCGGTCGTTCTAAAAGAAGATAGCATAGGGGCTCGCAAGCCATGGCTAACGAAACAACAAACATTGATCTTTCGAACGCGGCGGAAGCCTATCGGCGGTTGATTGAACTGGGTATCCAGCTTTCGGCGGAACTCAATCATAATAAGCTGATGGAAAATATCCTGTTGGCAGCCAAAGATTTCTGCAATGCCGACGCGGGAACGCTGTACCTGATGACCGAGGAGGACAGTCTTTGTTTTCGCATTATCCGCAACGACTCGCTCAATATCGCGCAGGGTGGCACCACAGGTGAGGATATCGCCCTGCCCGATGTGAAGATTTTCGATGAAAATGGTGAACCCAATCTCCACAACGTTTCCGCCGCCGCCGCCGTGACCGGCAAGACCATTAACATCCCCGATGCCTATGCTTCCAACTGCTATGATTTTTCCAGCACCAAGAAGTTTGATGAATCGACCGGCTACAACTCCCAATCCTTTCTGACGGTGCCGTTGAAAAATCACGAAGGCGACGTTATCGGGGTTCTGCAGCTGCTCAACGCCCAAGACCGGGGGTCCGGGGATGTTGTTCCGTTTTCCGAGCAGATCGAGCCGCTGATTGAGGCCATTGCTTCCCAGGCGGCGGTATCTCTAAACAACCAGATGCTGCTGGACGCGCAGAAACAGCTGCTGGACGCCTTTATCGAGCTGATTGCCGGTGCGATTGACGCCAAGTCGCCTTACACGGGCGGCCACTGCCAACGGGTGCCGGAACTGACCAATATGCTGGCGGCGGCGGCCTGCGATTCCGATGCGCCGCCCTTCAAGGAATTCGATCTGACCGAAGATGAATGGTGCGAATTGCACATCGCGGGCTGGCTGCACGATTGCGGCAAGGTGACGACACCGGAGTATGTGGTCAACAAGGCCACCAAACTGGAGACCATATATGACCGGATCCACGAGGTGCGCATGCGCTTCGAAGTCCTGAAACGGGACGCCGAGATTGAGATGCTAAAGGGTCTGCTGGATGGCGGTGATGCGGTGGAACTGGGTGAGGTCTATGAGGAGCGGATCGCCCAGTTGGACGATGATTACGCCTTTGTCGCCCAATGCAATGTGGGTGGCGAATTCATGACCGACGAAAAGGTCGAGCGGGTCAAACAGATCGCTAAGATAAAATGGGCCCGCACCCTGTCCGACAGAATCGGCATCTCCTATGACGAAGCCAAACGCAAGGAGCGGGAGGAAGAGCCCAACCTGCCGGTGGTGGAGAACCTACTCGACGACCGCTACGACCATATCATCGTGCGTGAAGAACATGATCTACTGCCGCCCGACAATAAGTGGGGCTTCGACATGAAGGTGCCGGAGCATAAGTTTAATCTGGGTGAGGTCTATAATTTGGGCATCGGCCGCGGCACCTTGACCGAAGAGGATCGGTACAAGATCAACGATCATATTGTCCAGACCATCGTCATGCTGGAAAGCCTGCCGTTTCCCAAACATCTCAAGCGGGTGCCGGAATATGCCGGCGGCCACCATGAAAAAATGGACGGTACCGGTTATCCCCGGAAGCTCGAAAAGAAAGATATGACCATCCCGGCCCGCATTATGGCCATTGCCGATATCTTCGAAGCCCTGACTGCCGCCGACCGACCGTACAAGGCGCCCAAGAAGCTGTCCGATTCCATCAAAATCATGAGCTTCATGAAAAAAGACGCCCATATTGATGATGAATTGTTTGAGCTGTTCCTTACCTCTGGTGTTTACATGGAGTACGCCGAAAAATTCCTGCTGCCCGAGCAGTTGGACGAGGTCGATATCTCAGAATATATGAGCAGCTGAACAAAACTGGATTTCTTTTAAATTGAACTTTTAATTGACACTTCCGCTTATTTTTCTTAATTTGGTCAAATGACCAAGTTATTTGACCAAATCAGCGCTATGTCGCCGCATCCTTTTGGGGAGCGGCTTGACGGTAGGGAAGGAGAAATCATCCGGGCGGCCTACCGATGCGTAGTGGAGCGAGGTATCACCGCTACGACGACCCATGCTGTTGCCGACTACGCAGGCATCAAACAGGGTAACATTCACTACTATTTCAGGTCCAAGGACGCGCTGCTGGAACGGCTATTGGAGGAATTATTTAAAAATTCCATGAACAACATCCGC
>PBQI01000080.1 GCA_002725625.1 Rhodospirillaceae bacterium
CGCCGAGTCAACAATCTGACGACGATCAAGTTCTAGCGCCGGAAACCGAAAGTGCTGAAAAACCAGTTGAAAAAACAGACCCCGAAATTTATGCGGCCGATAGCGATGCAGTCAGCCTTGATATCGCCGCTTCGGAGGCCGAAAAGGATGAAAAACCGAAGAAACGCCGTCGCGTCAGGCGCAAAAATCGGGCGGCTTTAAAAGTAACAAACTCCGCGAAAAAAGAAGATCAGCCAGAAGCGCAGGAGGCCGATACGAAAGAAGCTTCTGAGCCTGTATCCGTTGCGGAAGAGATCGACAGTTCCCAGGAGCCGTCCGTACCGGCCGAGAAACCACCGGTGCTGGAGGCACCAACCGCAGAGGCTCCACAGCCAGCGGAAACTGCCGTCGCCATGGATGAAAATGATGACTCCAACGTTACGATCGTCGGCAGCAATGCGAAAAACGACGATAAATCATCACGTAGCGGCTGGTGGCAGCGGCTGGTGGAATAACCGACCCTAATTTTTGAGCGGAAGCAGAGTTCAAGCAAGCCAGCTTTTAAGCCTGCTTGCCGCTTCCGCCATATCTTCCGTCGCACCGGAATATGAGAACCGCACGGATGTTGCGCCGCGTTGGGTATCAAAATCGATGCCTGGTGTAAAGGCGACGCCGGTCTTGGCCAGGGCCTGCCGGCAAAATTCATCGCTGTCGTTGGATAGATGGGCGATGTCGGCATAGATGTAAAACGCCCCGTCCGATGGCGCCATTTTATTAAGGCCTGCTTTGGGCAATTCGGCCAGTAGTAGTTCCCGGTTCCTAGCATAGCGGGCAACGTTCTCGTCCAGTTCTTCAAAACAGTCGAAAACACTGATGGCCGCCAGTTGCGACAAAGTGGGTGGCGATATGAACAAATTTTGCGCCAGGCACTCGGCTGTTCTGACAAGGTCATCTGGAATTACTATCCAACCTAACCGCCAACCGGTCATAGAAAAATACTTGGAAAAACTGTTCACCACGATAGTGTCATCGTTGAAACTAAGGGCGGTGCCGGCTTTCCCGCCATAGGTGATGCCATGATAAATTTCATCGGATATGAGCCTAACGCCGTTACCCTCGCACCAATCAACAAGATGCTTCATTGCTTCGCGTGAAAGCATGCTGCCTGTCGGATTGGATGGGCTGGTGACGATAACACCGTCCAATTTCTCACCACATCTGTCGAGCAGTTCTGGGGTCAGCTGAAAGTGAGTATCGGGACCGACCAAAATATCAACGGGTTTAACCCCAAGGGCGCGCAAAATATTTTTATAGGCCGGATAACTTGGACTGGCGAGCACGACTTTATCGCCGACATCAAAGACCGCCAAGAAGGCCAACAAAAAAGCGCCCGACGAACCCGTGGTCACGACAATCCGTTCCGGGCTGACTTTAAAATCGTAGTAATCGGCATAATAGCGCGACAGGCGCTGACGCAGTTCCGGTACACCGAGGGCATCCGTATAGCCGAGAAGATCAGAACCCAGGGCCGACTTGGCGGCTTCCAACACCTTCGCCGGAGCAGCTGTGCTGGGCTGGCCAACCTCCAGATGGAGTACATCCTTGCCGCTCGCCGCCCGTTCGTTGGCGGCGCGCATGACGTCCATAACGATAAAGGGTGGAATTACGCCCCGCTCCGAAACTTTGATGGTCACTTTCTGGTCTCGTTTGCATGGGTCGACAGACCGCTGCCTCTTGGATCGTTTTTCACGGTACAGGTATCCGGATCACGCGGCAGACCGCCGTAACAAAAAGCAGCATTGACTAAACCCAGCGTTGGTGTTGCAGCTATTTGGTGACCTCTTTTCGACAGGAAATTCTTGGCGTCCTGCGGCATGATGCTTTCATGATAAGTGATATCCGGCGCACCGCTATGATGCACGCGGGGTGCAGCCAAAGCATCTCCAAGTTTTTCCTTACCCAGCATGGTCCTCGCCAATACCGCCGTCAGCGCGGTTGGCGCGGCAATGCCCCCGGACGCTGCGCCGGCAAAGAACATTTGATTGGAATTGTTGTTGACAACCATTGCCGGTCCAAGGGCCGTCGGCCCGCGTCCTCGACTGATAGGCGCCGCCGCCAACAAAATTCCTGTACCTGGCGCTATTCTGCCGGTACCGAAGCTATTATTCATGGTCAGGGCGCAGGCAGCTGCCGAACCATACCGATCAATTATGACGAAACTGGTCGCCGAGGCGTTTTCCTGTCTTTGGATGGGAGCCGGTTGAAAAGCTTTGGGTGATAAATGCCGATTGCCGCTGTAGGTAGCAGCCAACCTTTCCAGATGGTTTTCCGACACCAATGATTTTTCCGCCATGGTGACGGAGAAATCATCCCGCAACCAGCTTTCCCGGTCACCAAAGGCCCTGACGGCAACTTCTCCTAGAACGTGGTGGCGCTCCTGAATATTGGCCCGATTGAATAAATTTTCTTCCTCCATCATACCTAGCATCTGCGCTTCTAAAAGACCGCCCGTCGCCGGAGGCGGGGCGAAATATACCGTATGTGTGCCGATAAGGAACCCGATCCGGTTACTGATTTTAATGGTGACGGGTTCGCGCCATTCCGGCTTAAAGGCTCGGAGATCATCTACCGATAGCGACCCGCCGGCCAACCGGACGGCCTCAACCAAATGGCGGGCGAATTTTCCCTGGTAGAAATCCACCGGCCCATTGGCGCGAATGTTACCCAGCGTTCCTGCGAGATCTATTTGCCTAAAAAATTCGCCTTCTTTTATCAATTCGCCGTTGGGCTTAACGAAAATGCGACGGCTTTCCGGATCCTGCAGCAAAGCAGGCGCCACGGGCTTCAAATCCCGCATCAGGCTACGTGACGCCTGGGTTCCGAATCGTGCCAGCTTTTCTCCTACCGATACCAGTTCCGCCCAACGAAACCGTCCGTAGCGGGTGTGCAGCGCAAAAAAACCAAGAGGGTTAGCAGGAACCGCACTGGGGCGACTCGCTGAGGCCGGAATATTTCTCGGCTTGCCGGCCACAAAAGTTAGTGCTTCCGTTTTTTTGGACTTAAAATCGCGGTACAGACAGGTGCCGCCTCCGCCAATTCCCGCCGAAGCAGGCATGGTGACAGCCAAAGTGAAATACATCGCCGTCGCGGCATCTGCAGCTGACCCGCCAGCCGACAGAATTTTTCTCCCTTCCAGTACGGCGCGCGGCTCATCCCCGGCGACGCCACCTAAAAAACCTTTGACGAAGCCTTCAACACCGCGCTGAACATCGGTTCCCGTGCAACCGGCAAGAAAGCCCGTCGCTATGAGTGCCAAAAGCAGCGCCGATTGGCGGATAAAATTCGCGCTATTTCGGGTTGCGGGCAATTGACGGGCTCTCCCGGCCAGCCTACCTTTAGCTCCGGAACCGGAGAATTTACCCGTGAGAAATATCTTAAATAAAATTCGTTTGTTACAATTTCGCATTCTAATTGTCGTCTTGTGCCTAGTCCTAGGTGTGTCAGTTGCATTTCCCCAAAGCGCTGCGGCCAAGGGAATTAATTTCATAAGGGACGCTGAAATCGAAAATACGCTTCGTGTTTTCGCGACACCTTTATTCCTGGCAGCCGGCCTCGATCCCGATTCAATACGCATTCATATCGTAAATGACAACAGTCTCAACGCTTTTGTTGCTGCTGGCCAGCAATTGTTTGTGCATTCCGGCCTATTGATGCAGACCAAATCGGCTGGCGAGGTCATCGGCGTGATCGCCCACGAAACCGGTCACATTGCGGGTGGCCATCTGGTTAAGGCCGCGAGCGTCAGAAAGGGGGTCTCAGCGGCAACTGCTTTGGGGTATATCCTCGGCGGCGCGGCAGTGATCGCCGGGCGTCCCGATGTTGGCACGGCTTTGGTGGTGGGTGGCGCCACAGCAGGATTCAGATCCTATCTGAAATTCAGCCGCGCCCAGGAAGCATCGGCGGACCGGGCGGCAACTCGGTTTCTCGACCGGACCCAGCAATCCTCCCAGGGACTGCTGGAGTTCATGGAGTTGATGAGCAGTCAGGAACTGCTCAATTCTTCACACCAGGACCCCTACATGCGGACCCACCCGATCACCCAGGAAAGAATATCCTACCTGCGCAATCACATTGAAAATACCCGGGCAAACATCAAGGCGGAACCGAAGAATTTCGCCATGATGCACGACCGGATGAAAGTGAAATTACAAGCCTTCATGCAATCCCCCGCCCGGACATTGCGGCGCTATCCAGAAAGCGATCAATCCATGCCGGCGGTCTACGCTCGCTCTATCGCCTATCACCGCAAGCCCGATTTGCCCAGGGCCCTTGAACTGGTAGAGCGTTTGATCGACGCCTTGCCAAACGACCCCTATTTCTGGGAACTCAAAGGGCAAATTCTGTTTGAAAGCGGTAAGGTGAATGAAGCTCGGCCGTTCATGGAACGGGCGGTCGAACTTCTGCCCCGCTCGGCGCTTCTTCGGATCGGACTGGCACGGGCGCAAATCGAAACCAATACGCCTGCCATGACCGAAGCGGCTATCGGCAATCTGGACCTGGTCCTGACCAGCAATCCCGACTATCCGTTCGCCTGGCGGCAACTGGCCATCGCCTATGGGCGACAGAAGAAGATGGGTGAGAGTTCCCGTGCCCTGGCAGAGGAGGCCTTGCTCTATGGCCGCAATGACGCCGCTGTCGCCATCGCCGAGCGGGCCAAAAAGCTACTTAAAAGAGGATCACCACCCTGGCTGCGGGCGGAAGACATCATCGTGGCGGCGAAGGAAAACCAAAACGCCGCCAAACAGCGTTAATTCCGGTGCCGCAGTCTCGGACAGTGTCTCTCTATTAAGGCAATTGCCGCGGCCCTTTTCCTGCTCACCGGCTGTACAGTGCCCCGGGCCGAGATCACGCCCGAGGGTTATTTGGAGGTGTTCGGGCCATTCGCTGTTGTTACCGATGACAATATCGGCGAGGACTGGATTATCGAGGGCGTCGAACTCGAAAAATTCCTGAAAAACAATTTCGCCAGCGCCAGCCACGACGGTTCATCTTCCCTGACATTAACCTCCGGCAGCAAGCGATTCGCTTTGCTCCGCCGGGTTAAAGCCAACCTGTTGGCCGCTCCTTTTCTCTATTGGTCCTGGAAAATCAGCGCCTTCAACGGTGACGAACACCCGGTCCGCCTGATCGTCGGCTTTCACGGCGGCAACCCTAAAAGCGGCAGTTGGAGCAGCCAGCCTCTGACCTATCTCGGCACCAATCTACCACCCCACGACCGCATCATTGCCCTGACCTGGAACAGAGACGCCGCCAGGCGCGGCAACGTGATCCGGGTGTCCCGTATTCCCCGCTACGTTGCCCGAGGCGGCAACGTGTCGGTAAGCTGGGCCAGCGAAAACATCAATCTTGCCGCGCTTTATAGAAAAATCTGGCCCTGGGATGAGCACGTCAATACCCGGGTCATGTTCATCGGCTTTTCGGCGCGGGCCACTGCCAAATCTACCCAAGCCGAATTCGCCGATTTGGTTTTATCGAAATAAAGCGCCGAAGCGCCCGGCACTTTTCTTTTTTTACTCTCATTTCTCCGTGATCGGGAGTAAATTTTCAACGCCAGACCTTGTCCCGGCATAATTACTTCGCCATCATGCCCAGGAAATAATTAACGAGACCCCGATGGATAAATTTACGCCCTTTTCGCTTCTGGTGGCCACCTTCTGGCTAGCCGTTGCGGTACCGCCCCTTGCCGCGCAGGAAAAAAACATGAGCCCCAAGCCACATATCCAGGGCCTGAACGCACAGCAGAAAAAAGAGGTCGAGCAGGTCATCGGCGGCTATCTGCGCCAGAACCCAGAGATTATCGCCGAGGCCATCCGCATTCTGCAGGACCGGGAAAGATCCGCAAAACAGAACCGGGTGCTGCACAATCTGGTGGCCAACAAAGACCGGTTGCTGAACGACCCGACATCGCCCATCGGCGGCAATCCCAAGGGGGACATAACGGTGGTCGAATTTTTCGACTACAACTGCGGCTTCTGCAAAAAGATGTTTCCAGCCGTCCAGAAATTGCTCAAGGACGACAAGAACATCCGCTATGTCTTTAAAGAATTTCCCATTCTCTCTCCATCGTCAGAGACTGCCGCCCGCGTTGCTCTGGTCGCCTGGAAGTATGAGAAGGAAAAATATTTCGATTTCCACCGGCGGTTGATAGAGGCAAAAGGCAGTTTAAGCAACGGGCGGATCTTCAGTCTGGCCGCCAAATCCGGGCTAGATGTGGCACGCCTTAAAAAGCAGATGGGTGCACCGGACATCGCCGGCATGATTAACGTCAACCGGGAGCTGGCGGAAAAACTCGACATCAGGGGCACCCCCGGCTTTGTTATCGGCAACCAAATCATCCCCGGCGCCATCGACCTCGCCACCCTCAAACAGCTGATCAAAGAAGCCCGCGAAGGGTGAGGCTGGTCGCCTTCTGGATGACCCGGGTTATTTCTTTTTCAACCATTTTTTAGGGAGGGACGCTTGGCGCAATAGGCACTGTTGTAGATGGCCAGGGCTTCGTTGCGGGCGGCGAGCTTGGCTAGATAATCCGCCGCCGCCGGGTCGCCGGTCAGATCAATGGTCTGGTCGGATTGATAATCAACCTTATGGTGGGTCATAAGACAATCCTTTGGCTCCTGGTGTTAGTTCGGTTAATGAAATACTTATGGCAGGGCTAGGGACGGGTTGATGAGGATAACAGGAATGGTCGGCTGTTGAGATACGAATATTCACGGCTGGGGGCCTTTCCGGATGTAGGCTGAAAACGGTTCCAACTATAAATTTAAACCTTAGGATTCGAATCCAGAACCTCCTCCTGTTCGCAGAAAAAAATTCTGCACCGCATATCTTCGTCTAATGGATTAAAATCAAAGGAATTCGTCAACAAAATATCGGAAACCTTGGTTAAATACAAAGGTTAGGAATTTGTTATTTTAAGGGAAATTTATTTCTTTTTGTTTATCGGCAGAAGCGAATAACGGAAACCCTTGGCGCTTTGGATGAGGATCAGGATCGACGATTTTTTTCTATTGCGCGCTTCGAAAATGATGCGGGTCAAATGGTCGGGATGCCAGACGTCCTTCAAATTGGCCTGAACAATGATGTCGCCTGCATTTAAGCCCGTCGCCACTTTGCCGCTTTTCGGGTCGACCAAGGTAACAACCAGCCCGACGCTGCCCCAGGGCAGGGAAAATCTTTTTTTCACTTTGGCGTTTATTGCCACCACGGTAAATCCAATATCGCTGTAGTTGTGAAATGCCGCTTTCTGCACCTTCCATGATGCAGGCCGTTTTCCCAACTTCAACATCAGTATTTTTGTTCTGCCATCCCGGATCACCTCGACGGCGATTTTGTTATGGGGTTTGGTTTTTACGACGGACTGAAGAAGATCGTCAAACGAGCGGACGCGGCTGCGGGCGAATTTGATGATCAGATCGCCACGCCGGAAACCGGCCAGGGCGCCGGCCTCGCCGACAGCAACATCTTTCACCAGCACACCCGCCGACCAGCCTTTATCCAGAACTTTTGCCAGTTTGGGGTTAATGCCCTGGACCTCAAGGCCCAGAAATCCCAACTCGGCTCGAGCCTGGGACACGGACAGCACCAACATCAATCCCAAGGCAGCCAAAAATACTACAACAGCGGTTGCAGATAAATAGGTGCGCCATTTTACCATTTGGTTCATAAGACCGTCCATTTGCCCGTAAGGTCACCCTTTTTTCGGAATGGGGCTGACATCGATAAGTTCGAAGTATTCACATTTTGACCCATTGTAGTAATACCTTCAACAGGTTAGCAGTTGGCCGATAATTGAAGCGCCATTCGCACTCCTTGAGATAGAAATGGAAATGGTGTTTTGGCATGCCGTTGTAGCGCCGCAG
>PBQI01000081.1 GCA_002725625.1 Rhodospirillaceae bacterium
CATCGATTCCGAAATACAGGCTGGCGCCGGCCATTACCCACAGCGGCAGAAGCATGGAAAGCGGTGCTTCTTGGACCGGTTCCGCGTTTTCGGGAACCGGCTGAAGATAAGCGGCTTCGACAATGCGCCAGATATAGATAACGGCCAAAAGCGAACTGATCAGCACCAGTACGGCAATGGGCCACCAGCCTTTCTCGAAAGCGGCCTGAATGAGCATCCACTTGCTAATAAAACCGACCGTCAGCGGCACGCCGATCAGGCTCAAGCCGCCGACCACGAAGGCGGCCATGGTCACCGGCATGCGCCGCCCCAGGCCAGCCAGGTCACGGATATGAACGGAGCCCAATTGCCAAAAGACACAGCCCATGGCCATGAACAGAACACCCTTCATCAAGGCATGGTTGAAAAGATGGACAATGCCGCCGGTAAGCCCGGTGACGGTGGCGAAACTGATGCCCAGAATCATGTAGCCGATCTGGGCGACGCTTGAATAGGCCAACATACGCTTGATGTTGGTCTGAAAGATAGCAACCGCCGAAGCAGTGAACATAGCGGCGAGGGCCAACCCCATCAGAACCTCGCGGGTGAAAAAGATCTCGAAGACATCGACGCCGCCGAAAACGGTAAAAAAGATACGGATGAGGGCGTATACCGCCACCTTGGTCGCCGTTCCCGCTAGAAAAGCCGTCACCGCGGAAGGCGCATAGGTATAGGCATTGGGCAGCCACAGGTGCAAAGGAAACAAAGCCAGCTTGAGGCTGAGCCCAACGGTCAGGAAAGCCAGCGCCACCTGGATGGTGCGGGTGTCGGCGACGGCAGGAATAAGGGTTGAAAGGTCGGCCATGTTCAGCGTCCCGGTCATCATGTACATCATGCCGACGCCGATGATGTAGAAGGTGGCGCCGATGGTTCCCATGACCAGATAACGAAAAGCCGCCGTCAACGCCCGGCGGTCGCCGCCGAGACCGATCAGCACGTAAGACGACAGCGATGAAATCTCCAGGAAAACAAAGAGGTTGAAAACATCCCCGGTGATCGTGATGCCCAACAGGCCGGCCAGGCACAGCAAATACATGGTGTAAAATAAATAGATGCGGTCGGTGGCCACCTCGCGGGCGACGCTCAAACGGGCAAAGGGCATGACCAAGGAGCCAACGGCGGCGACAATGACGAGAACGAAGGCACTCACCATGTCGACCCGGTACTCGATACCCCACGGCGCCGCCCAACCGCCGATCTCATATGAGACGGGGCCGGTGGAAAGCACTTGGAGAAGCAGCACGACAGCTATGACCAGCGTTCCCCAGGTCACTGCGAGAGCCAAGCCCCATGCCGGCGTGGAGCGCCTGAGCAGCAGGCAAAGCGGCGCCGCCATCAGGGGCAAAACCACCTGAAGGACAGGCAGATGGCTGGAGATCACGCCTCCTCCTCCCTCTCCTGACGTCCGATTTCCTCTTCCTCGATGGTCCCGTAGGCATCGCGGATGCGCACCACCAAGGCCAGGGCCAGCGCCGTGGTGGCGATGCCGACGACAATGGCGGTGAGGATCAGTACATGCGGCAGCGGGTTGGTATAGATTTCGATGCCTTCATCCAGGATCGGCGCTGTTCCGCCCTTGATTTTGCTCATCGAGATGTAGAACACGAACACGGAGACCTGGAAAATATTGAGGCCAACCACTTTTTTAATCAGGTTGCCCTGGGCGATGACAATGTAAAAACCAGTCATCATCAAAACGATGACGATCCAGTAGTTGAAGAGGCCGGGAAATTCCATGACTTAGCGGTCCTCCAGTTGCCCGCTTTGACCGGCAAAGAGGTAGAAAATGGTAATCATCGCCGAGGCGACGGTGACGCCGACACCAAGCTCGATCAGGGTGATCCCCAAATGCTGGCCAATCTTGGGCTCGTCGGCGAGAACCGAATAATCGAGATAGTTGCCGCCAAGCAGCAGTCCCGCCACGCCGACACCGGAGTAGAGCAGCAAGCCAGAGGCCAATCCCACTCTCCTCACCCACGCCGGGACCACCTTGCGGGCGGTATCGATATTGAAAATCAAGGCATAAAGAATGAAAGCGCTGGCGAAGATGACCCCGGCCTGGAAGCCGCCGCCGGGGCCGAAGTCGCCGTGGAACTGCACATAGAGGGCGAACAGCAGGATGACGGGGATCAACAGCTTGGACGTGACCCGCAAGACTGATTTGAACTTCATTGCCGAGCCCCCTTTTCGACCGGCCGGAGTTTCTTCCTCGACCGGCGGCCGCGGCCGTGGCCGAGAAGAATCAGAACGCCGACGGCGGCGGTGAAGATAACCGTCACCTCGCCAAGGGTGTCATAGCCCCGGTAACTGGCCAGCACCGAGGTAACGATGTTGGGCGGGCCAACCTCGCTGCCTGATTTCTCGATATAACGCGGCGCCACGTGATGGTGGATGGGAGCAATCGGATCTCCATAAGGCGGCATGTCGAGGGTGCCGAAGATCAGCAACGCGCCGGTCAAAAATACGATCAGAAGGGGCGCAATGGGCTTTCGCGGTGCCTCCTTCACCACGCTGGTGGTCAGCGCCAAAGTTCCCAGCATGAGCACGGTGGCGATACCGGCGCCGACGGCAGCCTCGGTGAAGGCCACGTCAACCGCGTCCAACACCACATAAAGTACCGCCGCCAGCAAACTGAAAATCCCCGACAGCATGACGACGGCGAATAGGTTGCGTAGCCGCACCAGGGCAAAAGCCGTCACCGTCATGAACAGCAGCAGCGGGATGGCAATCAGGTCTTCGATGGCTCGTCTTCCTCGTCATTCTTTTTATCCAACAGGGGCTTAACGCCCCCGTTCAGGGCCGCTCGCGCCAGGGCATGGGTCGTTGTCGGACTAGTCAGCATGAGGAACAGAAGAATGAGAAGCAGCTTCACCGTCACCAGGGTGAGGCCGGCCTGGACCATTAAGCCGGCCAGGATCAGCCCGGCGCCCAAGGTGTCGATGATCCCGGCCCCGTGCATTCTGGCAAAGACATCCGGCAAGCGGATGATGCCAATGGCGCCGATCAAGACAAACAGCGAGCCCGTGATCAGGCATACCCAGCTTAAAATGTCGGCAATCAGCGCCATTACAGGTCTCCCAGTTCATCCTCATCGGCCGAATAGCCCAGGTCGCTGAAGGTGACGTATTTGGTGACGGCGATGGTGCCGATGAAATTGATGAGCGCATAGACCAGTGCAATGTCCAGGAATTCCGGGCGACTGCTCAAAAATCCATATACGGCGATGAGGAGCATGGTCAGGGTGCCAAAGCTGTTGACCGCCAGGATGCGGTCGAAGACGGTGGGGCCAACAAGCGCCCGGACCAGGGCAACCGCCATGGTGACGAGGATGGCGGTGGCGGCGGCAAACATCACTCCACCTTCATTGGAACTGTTTCTATATGCCCTTCCATGGTGGTAACCCGGCGGTCCATCTCGCCGCTCATCACCTCTTCGGCGGCCTCGGTGGTAAGCGCATGGACTCTGAGCAGGCCCTCTTCAAGTTCCACGGTCACCGTTCCCGGCGTCAGCGTGATCGAGTTCGCGTAGATGACATTGCCCAACTCGCTCTTCTGCGAGCCCTTGACGCGCAGCAAATTGGGACCGATAGGCATTGTCGGTTGGATGATGCGCCACGCGACATCAATGTTGGCCTTGACAATTTCTCCCAGCAGCCACGGCAAGTAAGTACTGGCCCGCCAGCCCAGGTGAATGGGATGGCCTTCATGGTCGATCACGTCCATGCGGTGGGCGATGAAGACGACAGCAGCCGCCGAGGCCAATCCCAATCCAAGCAACAGGGCCGAGGAGAAATAGCCGGATAGCAGCAGCCAGAGAATGCAAAGAACCAGACCCAGGCTCAACCTGTGCAGCAACAAACTTCTCCTCCTCTTTCCCTAGAACCCCATATCCTGGGAAACCGGAAATATTTGCGTTGGCGGGTATTGCCGGAGCATTGAGAATAGTTTTACCAGTAAAACTATACCAGCAAAAAACATTTGCAAAACGGTCTCAGGGAGAGAAATCTTGCCATGCCATGCGAGCAATCCTCAATTGGTTTCCGCTTCCTGTTTATGCTATGCATATAATGCCTAAACGATTGCACCTTGAGTATCCGTACAAAACTATTTTGTATCCAAAGCTGCCTTCCGTGCCCGAGGGGACAAAGCTGCGGGGGACACGTTTTGTACTTGCTTATTCCCAAGCTCCACAACGCCATGGAAGCCCGCGAGAACGCCTCCGTTTCCAAGCAAAAAGTCACCAAATAGGAATTTCAGCATAGGAATGCATAGAATTACGCTAAAACGCCGTTTCACGGGGAACATCGTGATGATGGCGGTGGTGCTTTCAACGGTTGTTGTTGCCGGCGTTCGAGCCGCTCCGCTGACGCTTTTAGAGACGTCCGAGTTAATCGTGGAGACAGCCAAGGGGCGTTTTGCTTTTACCGTCGAACTGGCACGGACCTGGGAGCAAAAGACGCAGGGATTGCAAGGACGCCACCGCCTGGCGTCGAATGCCGGGATGCTATTCGATTACCAGCCTCCACAACTGACCGTTATGTGGATGAAAAATACTTATCTCGCGCTTGATATAATTTTCATCGCCGCCGACGGCCGCATTATTAACATCGTCCAACGAACCACGCCTTTGTCGCCGGCCAAGATTCGTTCCGACCGGCCGGCGCGGGCGGTGCTGGAAGTCAATGCCGGGACTGTGGCGTGGCTGGGCATCCTACCGGGGAACAGGGTCTTGCACCCTATCTTCGGAGTGACCGCTAGATAGGCCCGTCAGCGGGCAATTCCTATGGTAATTACCTTACCAGACGAGAGATCAGCCAACGCGAAAGGCACGCGCAAATCCGCGTCGATACCAGTTTTCAAGCGTTGAAAAAACCGGTTTTGTCCGCAGCTGTCGCCGAACCCAGCCGGCATTACAGGTCAAGGACAAGCATGGAGGAATACGAACGGGAGATACAGACAGATAAGAATTTAGACTTTTCTTCATTGTTCAGGACCAGGTCCTTGTGATCGGGCCGACCTTCCAGATAACGGACCTTGCAGGAACCGCAAAGACCGGCCCCGCAAGACAATTCCACCTCGTGTCCATTCTCTTTCAGGACTTCAAGAATGGTTTTGTCCAGGGGAACGTCAAAGATCTCGCCGGTGCTGGCGACCTTGACCTGGAAGCCAACGCCGATGTCGAATTCGGAAGCCCCGACCTCTTCATCGCCAGGCTCGGGCTCGAACGTGCGGGCGAAATGCTCGAAATGAACCGTTCCCTCCGGCCAATGGGAAGAGGTCTTTTCAACCGCCTTCATGAGGCCCGGAGGGCCGCAGCAGTAAAGATGTGTGCCGGGCTTGGGTTCCTTCAGGAGCTTCTTGAGATCCAGACTATTTTTCGGGTCGCCGCCGTCGTGGTGATATATCAGCTTGCCCTCTTTGACAAAAGTGGCGAACTCATCCTGGAAGGCCGTATCTTCGGGTGATTTCGTGCAGTAGTAGGTCAGGAATTCACCTTTTGTGGCCTGCAAATGGTGCATCATCGACTTCATAGGCGTGATGCCGATGCCGCCACCAATAAGCAAGTACCGTTTGGCCTTATCGGTCAAGGGAAAGTTGTTGCGCGGCTTGCCGATGGACACGGTTCTGCCGACATGCACCCTCTCGAACAAAGCGATCGAGCCGCCACGTCCCTTATGGTCGCGGAGCACGGCAATAACGTATCGATCCTTGTCCCTTGGATCGTTGCTTAACGAATACTGGCGAACACGGCCATCACGGAAATGAAGATCTACATGGGAACCAGGTTCAAACGGCGGCAATTGGCAACCGTCGGTGCTCACCAATTCATAAGAATTGATGTCGTTGGCCTGTTGGGTCACTTGACGGACGAGGGGACGCAGTCCGTGTTCGGGATATTTATCTGTTTCGGTCAAATGCTCTGGTCCGCAACTCAGTCAGTGCATTACTTGTTTAATGACGAAATATGCGGATAAAGAAACCCCGGCATCTTCATCGGCATATCCCATGAAACAAAAAACCTAGGATAAAGTCGAAGCCGATTGGCGAATTCAGCAATTAAAAAACTAAACTTCCGCAAATACCATGATCAATACACACCTCGTCGATTAAGGCATGAGCTGATTAGGCATGCGGCGGAGAAAGAGAGAAAAGCAGGGGCACCGCACGTGATTAAGCGGTGACCACTGCAAACTGGAAAGTCGTTATGTTAGCTATATTTTTTCTCAATTTCAGCGTACTTTTGCTCGATGAACTTAACTCGCTCATCGCCCGAGAGATTGTCGCTCTCCCTAGTCGCTGCGATGACGTCCTTGGCAATGGCCCGGCGCTTCTCGACTTCTTCTGCTTGCGTCGGGGCTCCCGGAATCTCCAGAATATTACCCTGACAGAAGGTATTCCGGGCATTGTTTTCCTGGAACCATTCCCGCCACGCCGCCGCCGAGGTCTTGGGATTGTCGCCGTTGACCGCGTCGCGAAGCAGTTTGCGGAACATGTAGACACCGCCATCGCACTTCATCGGATTCTCGAGGGCATGCACCGCGATCGGACGCTGGGTGATTTGCACCTCGTAATCGCCCGGTGCGTACTGGGCATCCTTGTAGTCCTTACGCGTCCGGTGATCACCGGGAATTGGCGGAAGCCCATTGGGATCTTCTTCGAGATACTTAATGCGCTCGGGCCGCCGCATCGCGACTTGGCCGTTAAGGAAGTCAATGGTCTCGTAGCCGATAAGGTGCTTCAGCTTGAGGCCAAGACCGCGCGGGTCGATGGTGGGGCCAACAATGCGCCAACCGATCATCTTGCTGGTGGTGTTAGTAACAGGGGTTGTCCAACGGAGCATATGTACGCGGCTGAAGATTTTGCGCTTCTCGCCAGTCTCGAACAGGTATGAGTGGAAGCTCAAGTTCGGGAGGACCTGAGAGTTGACGCGGATAAAGATCTTGTCATCGCTAATCCGCCGGGAAGATGTCCAGGCGATGCCCCTGCCTTCCTGGATATTGAAGAACTGCAAGTCCGGCCTGACTTTGAAAGGAGTCGCGCCGGCCTCGGCAAAGGTCGTGGTTTGCTCGTGCCCAGGCACCACCGCGGTGGTGTGCAGCGGGATGTGATGGTATTGGTCCGCTGGATTGTCCTGCACCTGCAGCCAGTTACAATGCTGGAAGTTGCTGAAGGCAACTATTTCATCGCCAGGAGCGACAAGACCGCCTTCCCAGTCCGGGAACGGTGGCTCTTCTTCGGGGGGGCCCATGTAAACAAATACCAGACCGTGCTTCTCGAATGCCTTGTAGGCACCCTGCCAGACGCTGGCCGCGAAAGCTTCGCCGTCTTTTTCCTCGCCTAACGCCGCCGGGACTTCATAGCACCGTCCGTCCAGATCGAACTTCCAACCGTGGTAGCTGCACATAATCCCTTTGTCTTGAATCATGCCGTACTCAAGGGATGCGCCGCGATGGCAGCAATGGGCATGCCAAACGCCGACGTTACCGCTCTTATCACGGCAAGCCACCAGCTCCTCGCCCATCAACTCGACAAAGCGTGGTGTGTCCGTCAGCTCCATGGACATACAGACTGGATGCCAGAAGCGGCGCATGTACTCGCCTAATGGCGTTCCGGAATCAGTTTCTGTAATCAGCGGATCATGCGGCGGAATAGTGTTGCTATGATACCCACCGAATGGAATTTTCTTTGCATGTCCAACTGCAGCTTCATTAGATACAGCCATGAATTTTACTCCTCGACATTTTTTGAATACTCGGCGATCCCGAATGCACGGTGAAAACCGTTCTGATATCGCCAGATTTTTACGAACCGCAACGTCCCTATACTAAAGACGTGGCAAGTTTACTTGGAAGAAATTTCCCCCGTACTGAAAGAAAATTGCATAAGAGGTCTGAATGGTCAAATTCATTTATTATATGAAAGCTATTTGATTTTCTGTTCATTTCATATAAATTTCATTAGAGTTTTTTATGTAAATTGCTAGGCGTAGGACCATTTCTACTCTTTATCTATATTGTGGTCATTGCTAGAATTATGTGCCTACTGATGTTGCATTATTCTTTCCAGTGTTATTGAACAGGACGGGGATGAATCTGAAACAATTAATAAATTTCAAGCAATTAAGGTGCTTCCATGCGGTTGCCAGGGAAGGCGGATTTACTATGGCGGCACGTGCGCTATCCGTCGGCCAGCCAAGCATCACAACACACATCAAGTCCCTGGAAGATAGCAATGGGGTGGAGTTGTTCAGCAGGCACGGACACATCGTCGAACTGACCGACATCGGATGTTCCTTGCTGGCCATCACCAAACGCATTTTTAGCCTGGAGAAAGAGGCCGCCGAGCTCCTGGATGCCGCCAGCGGATTAAAAATCGGCAACCTGAAGATCAGCGCCATTGGCCCCTTTCAAGTCACCGAAATGATTTTGGCTTTCGGCCAAAAATTTCCCGATGTGGAATTATCGGTTTCCTTTGGCAACTCCCAGGAAGTATTGGACGGCCTCTTCGATTTCACTGGCGACGTGGCGGTGTTGGCGCGGGTCAAGGACGATCATCGCCTTTTCTCAATTCCCTACGGCGATTATCAAGTCGTCATCCTGGCCGGCAACGACCACCCATGGGGGCAACGCAAGGAGATCAATATCGAAGAATTGGACGGCCAAAGGATGATTTTTAGGGAGGTTGGCTCGGCAACCCGGCGCGTATTTGAAAAAAAACTCGAAGAATCCGGCGTGAGCATCCGCAGGGTGTTGGAGATCGGCAGCCGCGAGGCCATGATCCAAGCGGTTGCAAGGGGAATTGGCATCGGCATCGCCTTGGAGGAGGAAATATCGATGGACAAACGTTTAAAATCGATCAAAGTCACCAACGCCGACATCACCCTCCATTCACAAGTGGTCTGTTTGCAGGAGCGCCGTAATTCGCCTTTGATCAAGGCATTTTTGAGCGTGGTGAAGGATTTGATCGCTATTCGCTGAATTTTTTTGATCCGGTTTAGGGTTGGCGGCCATTACGCTTGACCCCCACTCGGTACTTACAGCACCGGAACCGACACAGTAAGATAGTATAGTTAAATTTTTCGTACATTTTTCTTCGGGTTGGCGGCGGGAGGCAAAGGCTTTGATTTCGCTTAAATCTGAACGGTCCCGCTTCATATAACATGGTTCGCATGAGCTATTACTAATGCGTAGGCCGACTTAATAAACCCAAACATTTATGAACCCATAAGATGACCCGATTGCCGCCGATTGCCGCCCTCAGAGCCCTTGAGGCCGCCGCCCGTCTCAATAATTTCACCATGGCGGCCCATGAATTGAACGTAACGCAAAGCGCCATCAGCCACCAGGTTCGCCACCTTGAAGAACTTTGGGGATTGAAATTGTTCGACCGCCGGCCACGGCGGCTAGCCCTGACCCGCAACGGACAGACCTTGGCGCCGATCGTCAAGGATTTTTTCGACAATATGGGAGCCACCCTCGACACCTTACGCTCCGGCGGTGCCCGCGACCCCTTGCGCGTCAACTTGTTGCAGTCCTTTGCCGTCAAATGGCTGGTCCCGCGGCTGAGCCTGTTTCATGAGGAGCATCCTGACGTCGAAGTGTGGATTTCAACCAGCGACAAGCTGGTCAACTTCGCATCAGATGATGTTGACGTTGCCATCCGGCTGGGACTCGGCAACTACCCCGGTCTGCATACAACCTTTCTGCTCCGGGATTACGTATTCCCGGTCTGCCGCCCACAGTTCCTGGAACGCGTCGGCAAACCCACGTCGCCGGCGGACCTTCTTTCTTATCCTCTTTTGCTTCGCCTGAGCGAGCAGCTGGTTCCAAGCTGGGAAAATTGGTTCCAGGCCGCCGGCGTCGAAAATGTCGTTCTGACCGATGGCCCGCGCTTTCCAGACGCCAACATGGCTCTTTTAGCGGCAATGGATGGGCAGGGTATCGCTTTGGCGCGAAGCGCCCATGTCAGCGAAGATCTTGCCGCCGGCCATCTTGTCAAACTGTTCAACGTTCACTGCCCATCCCGGGTTGCTTATTACGTCATCTGTCCCGCCGGCAAGGAGAACGACTGCAAAATCGCCGCCTTTCGCGAATGGATTCTTCGGCAAGCGGCCAGCGTCCAGGCGGAATACGACAAGGACGCCGGTTAAGCAGGCTTCCGAAGCCCGGGCGTTATTGAGGAGGCCGGTTTTTTTATATCCCGTATCTCGCGTTTGTATTTACTTTGACCTTCCCTTGTCGGCCGCGGTGGGGACGGATAATCCACCATAAAGAGTTTTAAGCATGAACAATCGTTCATGTATCGCATGAAAAGGCTTCGTTTGATCTCTGCCCATGCCGCGCTTTATCTTCACTATCAAATAAAGGAGCTAATCATGGGGGATAAATGCTCCCGCCTCGCGGGTGGCGTTTTGCCCTTTTGATTTCAAATCTCCACTTACAATTTTTTGTTCATAAACAAACCGAAGAGGATGAAACGATGCCCTTACTGAAGGTATCACTTGTTACCAATGACAAAGACGGCACCGTCGAAGCCACGGCTGGCGTCTTCCCCGCCGGATGCGAAGTTCTTGTGCAAACCGAGGATGAGATGCGCGCCATGATTGGCAAACTCAATGTCCTCGTTCCCGGTCACATTAATGTCGATGCCGCTCTTATTGAACAGGGTCAAAACCTAAAGCTCATTCATTGCGGCACCGGTTACAACAATGTCGATTTGGACGCCGCATCGAACGTCGGCTCTTATGTCGCCGTCACTCCCAACGTCGCCGCGCAATCGGTGGCCGAACTAGTTTTCTCCTCATTCAGTGCTTTGAAGAATAGGATCCGCCAGTTTGACAACATTATGAAAAACGGCGGTTGGAAAACGACCGACTTCATCGGCGCCCCGGAATTCAAGGGCAAGACCCTTGGCGTGGTTGGTTACGGCAATATCGGCAAATGCGCCGCGACGATCGCGCGGGGCTACGGCATGAACGTGATAGCTCACGATCCTTACTGCAAGGATTCAGGCGGCATGAAATTGGTCGAACTGGATGAGTTGCTGAGAGAATCGGACTTCATCACCTTGCATGTGTTGCTGACCGACGAAACAAAGGGACTGATCAGCACCGGACAGTTCGACATGATGAAAGATACGGCAGTCCTGGCTAACGCCTGCCGGGGACCGGTGATTGACGAAACGGCCCTGATCGAAGCTCTCCAGCAAAACAAGATTGCCGGCGCCTGCATCGACGTTTTCGAGAAAGAACCTCTCGATCCCAACAGCGGACTCCGCAGCCTCGACAACGCCATGCTAACCCCGCATATCGCATACTGTTCCGACGAAGCGCTCGCTGGGCGGTACGAATTTTTTGCCAACAACTGCCAGAAAATTCTTGACGGAGAAGTCCCGAACATGGCGGTCAACGCGGAGCAAGTGAAGTCGTAAGGACCACCGGCCGGGCGATTACGTTTCTTCCCGTTTCTCCCGCAACCGTTTGGATATCCAGTCATCCTCGAAGGTGACAGTGCTTCAGACGGACCAGGATGACACGGCGAAGGGAACGATTTTCCAAGACGCGGCATATATTCATTCAAACGGGGAGCAGGCGGTAAAGACAAACTCGGACCTGTTTAGAGTGAATATGAGTTGGTTTCCCAGTCCAAAACTGGATTCAAATTGGTTAACCGAGCCATGCACAGCAAGCGGAAGATTTTAATTGCAATGATGGATGGCTTTTCCCCGAATTATCTCCAGGCGAGCGAAATGCCCAACCTCAAGGAGATGATCAAGAACGGCTTTTATAAAACCGTCAATGCCGTCCTGCCGACCGTCACAAACGTCAACAACACTTCAATTTGCACCGGCGTCGACCCCACCGTTCACGGCATTACCGCCAATTCCTATTTCAACGTCACCACAAAAACCGAGGAGTATATGGACAAGGCCGAACTTGTCCTCGCCCCGACGATTTTCGAGCGCGCCCAAAAACAGGGTATGAAGTCGGCCCTGCTGACAGCCAAGGGCAAAACCCAGACATTGCTGAAAAGTGGTGCAGACATCGGGATGGCGGCTGAATTCCCATCGCGGGCGACGGGCTCCGATATCCGCTGGACCGACAGGCTAGGCGCCGCCCCAGAGATTTACAGCGCCGAAATCAATCACTGGCTCTTGAAAGCCGTCCAACTCTTGCTCGATAAACATAACGATGTCGATCTGATCTACTACCACACCACTGATTTTCCCATGCACATGGAAGATCACATGGGTGAGCTTTCACAGTTTCATCTGCGTGAAATAGACAAGCTCTTCGGCGAAATCCTTAACGGCCACCCCGACTTAGAGGTCTACCTGACCGCCGATCACGGCATGAACTTCAAGTCCCTTTGTCATGATCTGAACAAGTACCTGCCGGAAAAGGGACTCGACATCTTTTTCGCCATGTCGGCCGAGCGCGATCCTTATATCAAACACCATCGGAACTTTGGCGGAACAGCTTACCTTTGGCTCAACTCGGCGACGGATTTCGAACAGGCGGCGGATATCATTCGCCGGATCGAAGGCGTTGAAAACCTATACAGCCGCTATGAAGCCTCATCGCGCTTCCATCTGCACCCGGACCGCATCGGCGATATGATAGTGATCGGGGACAAAAACACCGTTTTCGGCCCCCTGGACCAGGCCACCGAGGATCTCCCCAACGACTTTCGGACCCACGGTTCACTGCATGAAGCAAGTGTGCCCATGGTGATTTACAACCGTGACGTGGATTACTCGCGGTGGGACGATTGCACGGCCAATTATCACCTTACCCAGAGCATCGGTTTTTAGCGATGGGCTCCGGTTACAAAATGCTTCGCGAGTTCGCGGAACGGCTTTTGGGCAATTTTTCATGAGCTACCTTGATCGCATCGCCGGCGCCGGCGACTTGTCCCGGTATTTGCCGTTCCGTGTCGATGGAACCGATGTCGGATCGGTGAAAAAGGAGGCCGTGGAAATTCTCGCTGAATTTACCGATGTTTTTCGGGTCTCCGAGGCGGCCGTCGTATTGGCCGATGGGTTGTCCGGGTTTGAACAAAGAACCGATGCCGTGGATGCGGTCATGCGCCAGTTGGCGGCGCGAAAAGTGATCACCGGATGGCGGGATGAAGCCTATCCGGTGGCGACTTCGTTCCCGGCTCCAGCCCTGTTCTTGCTGGAACGCGCAGCAGTGCCTTTGCTGGGAGTTCGGGCTTACGAACTCCATGTCAACGGGTACGTGAAAACAGGCGACAGCCTAAGCATATGGATTGGCCGGCGCAGCCTCGCCAAGCCGACGGAGCCGGGAAAGCTCGATCAGCTTGTCGCTGGCGGCCAACCGGCGGGCATTTCGGTACGCGACAATCTCAAGAAAGAATGCGCCGAAGAGGCTGGCATCCCAGCCGAACTGGCGGCAAAAGCGGTCCCCAGTGGCGCCCTTTCCTATGCAATCGAAACCCCTGAAGGATTGCGCCGTGAAACGCTGTTCAATTTTGATCTCGAGGTGCCAGCTGACTTCCCACCGGCCAATACCGATGGCGAAGTCGATGAATTCTACCTTTGGCCGATGGACCGGGTGAAGAAAACCTTGCGTGACGGCGAAGACTTCAAATTCAACTGTGCCCTGGTCGGTATTGATTTCCTGATAAGGCACGGCTTCATCGAGGCCGACCATCCAGACTACGAGGGCTTGCTCCATGGCCTGTACGGTTTGGGTTGGGGCTCTCGTCATGACAGCTTTGGCAACCTTATGTTGGGGTGTTAGAAAATGGAATTACAAAGAAAGCTTGACCTCGTAAACCGCACATTCCGCATGAAACAAGATTAAGGGATTAACAAAACTGGAGGGGGAAAATTAATACTTGAAAGCAAGGGAAGCCGCTGACAAGCAAATACGAGGTTCCCGAGTTGCGGGCACCAACAATCATGATCGGCGGCTAGGAAGGCTCATGGAATTGGGTTTTTTCGCCGTTAACCCGGTGGAGGTCCACCTCGGGGTGGATCAAAATCACACGTAACCTAGAAGGAGGTTGAAGAGGAAAAAATGGGTAAATCAGTTGATGAACTCAAAGATATCGTAAAAGAATTCAAGGCTCATGCCATGACCCTGAGTTCCGCGGCCGGCGCAGGCCATGTCGGCGGCGCCATGTCCAGCGCCGAATGGATCATTGCCGGTTGGTTTGACAAAATGAACACCGATCTGGATTCGGACGACCGGGACCGTTTCTTCGTTGGCCAAGGCCACATTACACCAGGCATTTCCGCCTTGCTGTCCATGAAGGGATATTACACGCGCGAGGAGACGGCGAGCTACCGCCGTTACGCCAGCCCCTTTCAGGCCCACCCCGACGTCAACCTGAAGGGTTGGGATATGTGCTCTGGCTCCCTGGGCCAAGCCCTGGGTGTCGCCGTCGGTTGTGCCCTTGCCGCCAAGCTCCGTGGTAAGAAGTACAGGGTCGTCACCCTCAACAGCGACGGCGAGTCGATGGAAGGAAGCATGTGGGAAGCCATCATGTTCGCCGGCTCCCATGGTCTGGACAACCTGACCAGTTTTTTCGACTTCAACCGCATCCAGAACTACAGCCGCATCGAGGATACCAATGAGCTCGAGCCGCTGGCCGATAAGCTGCGGGCTTTCAACTGGGAGGTAATCGAGATCGACGGCAATGACATGAGCCAAGTTCTCGACGCTTACGACAAGGGGCTGACCCCGGGCCGTGGCAAGCCGTTCGCCGTTATTGGCCATACCAAGATCGGCAAGGGCGTGTCCTTCATGAATGACGTGGTCGCCTATCATTCCAAGGCGCCAGGGCGGGACCAACTGGCCGGTGCCTTCGAGGAACTGGGCGTTGAATTCCCCCACGAGGAAATGCTCAAGCAGCACGATGACTATACGGCCAGGGTGGCCCAGGAGCTCAACGACAAGCAGCCTCAATTCTCCAAGGATTATTCCTGGAACAGCGGCGACGACATGAAGCCGGAAATGGTTTGGTCCGGCATCGG
>PBQI01000082.1 GCA_002725625.1 Rhodospirillaceae bacterium
GGCGCTGGTACGTGGCGGGCAAAATACTGCGGACTGTTACGTTCTATGATTCCCGCATCCAGTTGCAATTCCTTTTGCATGGAGGAAAATTGCAAGGGGGCAATATCGAACAGGCCGCTGATGGAAATACCGCCCTTGACCGAATCCCTTGGCAATCCGTAGTCACCCCGCCAATCCGTAAGCAGAGCCATCGCCGTCATATGGCCGCCGGCAGAATGGCCAGAAACATAAATTCGTTCCGGGTCGCCGTTATAATCGTGTATATTTTCATGGGTCCAATAGATGGCGGCCCGGATCTGCCGGGCGATTTCATCCAGCGTAACATTGGGACAAAGCGCGTAATTGACGACGACAGTGGTAACCCCCGCAGCCTGAGGCCCCAGGGCGACAAAACTGAATTCCTTAGCTGACAGGATGCGCCAGTAGCCGCCGTGAATAAAGATCAGCACCGGTGCCTTTCGCTGCGCCGCCGGAAATATGTCGACATATTCTGCACAGGTCGCCCCGTAACGGACGTCGGCGCGGTGATCGAGGTGCCGGCGCGCGTCGGCGCTAGAATTCTCATACTGCCGGGCATAGACCATGAAATCTGGAACCGATCTTTCGATATCGTATTCCCGGTCGATATCAGCCTGCGATTCAAAGTTGCGGTACAGAGGGGCCATGATCTGATTTGCGTCTTACAGCGATATTGATAAGGGTGGCCGGGCAACGCCACAGACAGGGATTGCCCGGCCGCCAATAGGTGAAAGCTACTTCTGGTAGACTCTCATTTCCGCGGTCTTCTTCACCGACGGATAGACTTTGTTGAAGACGTTCTCCTTAACCAGCTTGCCGGTTTTCGGATTTTTCCGCCACTGGGCGCCGCCCAGGGGCTGCACCGAGAAGTGCTGGGCATTAAACTTGACCTTGCCGACCACGGTGTCGAGGTTAGTGGTGCCAAGCGCCTTTAACAGAGCCGCCCGATCGGTCGAGCCGGCCCGCTGCAGGGCATCGAACAGAACGTCATAAGAGGCGTCCGTATAGGCGAGCGGCGGGGAATACAGCTTGCCCGGATTTTCCTTTTCGTACTTGTCCACTAGGCCTTGGCCAGTATAGCCGCTGAACTTGGACTTACCAGGATAGGCCGGCGACCAGAAGTTCACGCTCAACAGGTCGATGCCGTGCTTGCCGAGCGCCCGCATGGGTTCCGGATAGCCGGTTCCCTTGTCGATGATGTACATGCGCGGCTTGAACCCGGCCTGGGCGGCTTGCTGCAGATAGTTCTGCATGTCAGGCGGCGCAAGAACACCGGTCACAACCTGCACCCGGCCCCGCTTGAACTTGTTGATGATCGACGAAAAATCCGGTAGGCCCTGTTCAAAACGGCCCGGATCAACCGGCTTCCAGCCTTCCTTCTTGAAGGTAGGATCGAACAGGGACGCAAACACCACGCCGTCTGGATCGTTGGGATAGAGATAACCGATCTTGCCGTTGAAACCGCCCGGCAGGGCCTTGATCATACCCACATGGTTGGCCACCAGATCAGGTACGCCAAAGAAAAAGTGATAGGTGTAGCTGTATTTCTTGGGTTTGCCGCCAGGACCGAACAGCCAGGCTTCAACCGGCGTGTTTGAAGTGATGCATGGAACTTTATAGCGCTCGCACAATTCCGAAGGCGCGTTGGTCGTATCTGGCGTTCCTTGGGCAAACACCACATCCACCTTGGAATCCAAAATCGCCTTGGTCGCTGCTTGACCGGAACCGCCCATGGTTCCTTTGGAATCGAATATTTTGTATTTGATCATACATTTCTTACCACCCACCTGAAGGCCGCCGGTGGCATTAATCTGCTTGAGCTTATTCTCGTCAAGCCATGGGGTTTCCCGCCCCATATCAAGCAAAGGTCCGGTGATCGGAACTACACGCCCAACCGTGACCGAACATTGTTGGGCAAAACTTTCCTGAGGCAAGGCCGTCAGCATCAATGCCGTTAGCCCGATTCCAACGAATAATTTCTTCATAGTCTGTTACTCCTTATTTTCCCTGTTAAGTAGTTGAGTTTGGTGTCATATTTTAAATTCAACAACGGCTGCGCCGCTGCCGTAGACGGCCCCGTATGCATGAATTCGGGCACCGTGGAAACGCCCGCCGAGGGCGCCTAATATCCAACCGAAATGCTTAAAGCCCATATCGACCCGCGCTTCCTGGGCATATTCTGGTGTAAGGTCTCTGGCCTGGGTAACGTCACCACTCTCGATGAGCTTCAACATCCGTTTGTTCCATTCATCGTCTTTGGTCGAAGCGATCCCGTCCTCACGGATATCAATATCATCACGAAAGATGGTACCGGAAAGGCTGCCCACGCCCAGGACGGCCACCCGGCGGCCCAATTTGTCCGCTTCCCGGGCGGCCACTTCGCCGAGTTGATAGGTTTCCTCCCAACTGTGGTACAGGTTGTTGGCGGCGATCACCAAGGGAATGGATCCCCGCGGATTCATCAGGGCGTTGGCGACAATGGTCCCTGTATCAATGGGAAACTGATCATAGTCGACCGGTTTGGTGCTGATGTTGATGTCGCGAGAACCATCGACACAGGCCTCCGCCAACATCTGGTCGATCCTGATGTCGTATTCCAAATCACCGTATTCGTACCAGTTGGCGTCCACATGGGTACCGGTCAACCGGGCGCGGGTCTGCCATAGGGCATCTAGGACCGCGCCCCATTGGGTGGAATAAAGGACGATGGTATCGGGACGGGACGAAACGAGAGCCCGCCCGACGGCACGATAGGCCGCCGCCAAGCGGCTCCAGGGAGGATTGTCCGGGCGCTGGTATGGCAGCGGCGATCCGGGAACGAGAAAAGCTGAGACGACTGTCATGACATTGCCTATTCTCTGGGGCTAAAGGGCGATGCCACTTAGCGGGCGTTAACCGGCGAGGGACTGCTGTTATAGACGCGCGGGCCGCCACTGCTCCAATCATCGGCCGCGAGACCGGCATCCTGACCACCGACATCCGGGACGTCGCGATCCATGCTTGCGTAGGCTGGGGCGTTGGTGCCGCCGCTGGCGGCGATCCGGGACAGGCTGGCTTTTACCATATTCCATTCGATGACTGCGTTGCCAGTGCCGATGACGTTTCCGAAGCCGTGCAGTTCGCCGGCCAGTTCGGGATAGTCCATGGCGGCGAACATCCAGGTAAAGGAGCCGGCTTTGACCTCGGCAAAGGTTTCCTCGATGAATTGAGGCAGCAGATTGAATACCTCTTTCATCCGGCCCTGGCGGATCAACTCGATCATGCGCATATCCCACTGATAGGCGCCGTGGTTGTAGGGGCTTTCGTGGTGCATATCCTCGGGCAGCTCAGGTTCCTCCCGGTAATGTAGGTGGCTCATGCTGGTGGATGCCAACAAGACCACTTTCCGGCCTGTTGCCTCGACCGCCTGACGGGTGGCCTTACCCAGTTTATCCATTTCATCCAGACCTTCCTCGGTGGTCAGATAATAGGGCGAATTGTTGGCGGAAAATCCGACAATGGGAATATCCCATTGCGGACGGGCCAGGTGAAGCGTGGTGATGGTGCCGTAGTCCACCCTGAACTTGGGATTGCGCATGACCTTGGAAAGCAGCCCCATCTGGTTGGCGTTTTCCGAACAAGCCTCAGCCAGTTCGACGTCCACCCTCACATCGAAAGTGTAGCGGAACAAGTTGGGGAAAACAGGATCAACCGATTTACCGCTCAAACGCGGAACACCAAGGACGTGATGCCCCAATTGGGTGATCCAATGGGGCGAATGAACCATGAGGACATCGGGTTTTAGTTCTTCAATGCTGGTGCGGACTTTTTCATAGCCCCAGCGCAGCTGTTCCCAACCGCCTTCCGAACGGGGCTCGTTCTGCGGCGGGTTTTCCCCGTAGACCAAATGCGGCGGATGCGGCGCCATAAATCCAGCAAGAATCTCACCATTAGCCATGCTAATCACTCCTGTTAGAGTTAACAGATTTAACAATTGTGCCTGAAACTAAGGTATAAAGGCGACCCCCTTTATCTCGATCAGAAGATGGGGGTGCGGCAATTGATGGACGGCAACGGTCGTCCGCGCCGGTCCATCAGAAGAAAAATACTTGTTATAGACTTCGTTATATCCGCCAAAATCGTTCATGCTCAACAGAAACGTCGATATTTCGACAAGATTTTCGAGGTCACCACCCGCGGCTTTCAAAATATCGCGGATGTTTTCGATGCAGGCTTTGGTCTGGGTCCCGATGTCCAACTTTGTCGTTCCCAATGCATCAGCATCGGCCCCGGCAATTGAATTGTCGCTTCGCCGGGCGCTGGTCCCTGATATGAAGACAAAGGGTCCGGACCGCTTATAGTGGGGATAAGCGCCGCGTGGCCGGGCCTTTTCCGCCAGTACCAAAGCCTCGCATTCAACGCTATTCACAGTAGCCGTCAAATTTTCTGCCTCCCAAAGATCGATCCAGATATAAGCCTAAATTATAATTTCTCATTTAATGAGATATATAATTAATTGTTGAGAAATGGTAATCATACCTCCCCAATCTGTCAATAGCGAAAATTAGGCAGGGTATTTATTAATCTATAAAGAACTGAAATTCGATTTCCACCGATGCGTTGATGGGCAAAGCACTGACGCCCACCGCTGTGCGCGCTGGCAAAATGCTTTGTCCGGTAAAGAAACCGTCCCATTCCTGGTTAATTTCAGGAAACCGCGCCATGGAGGTGGTGTAGATGTGCGCAATCACCATATCGTCCAGGCGCAATCCAAAGTCATCCATCGCCGTTTTGAGGTTTCTTAGAATTTGTCCTGTTTCTGGACCCGGTCCGCCAGTGATCAACTTTTCGCTTTCTGGATCCAGTCCAACCAGACCGGCTGACTGGATAAATGGCCCCGCTTTGACAAAGGGGCTGTATTTGAATTTGGCTTTGGGCGATGACGGCGATACCAGTTCAGTAATCATTGTAATTTGGCTCCTTTCCTCCGGTCATGATAAATTTGATGAATCAGGTTTTAATGATCCATTAACTAGAATTCTCAATATATAAGATTATCTATACTATATTGAGATGACGTCTTCCAATCTTTTGTTTGATGTAATATACTAACCCCAGAATTTCTGGTCGCACCTCTGGGTGGCCGGTTTAACTTGTCGATAAGAAACAAATAATTAAACTTTTCTGGGAAAGTTATAAGAGAGGCTCACATGAGTATTTTCAGTTTCCTGTTTTTGGCAATTTTCGTTTCCGTCGTTACCATCATCGTGCTATGGGTCATTTTCTGGTGGCTATACCGCCGGGCGACGAAAGAAATTGCCCTGGTGAGAACCGGTTTTGGAGGTGAGAAAGTTATTCTCAACGGCGGCGCTTTTGTCATTCCCGTGCTGCATGAGTTTACCGAAGTCAATATGAACACCCTCCGTTTGGAAGTGGCTCGTAATGAAGATAATGCCCTTATTGCCAAGGACCGAATGCGGATCGACGTCACCGCCGAATTCTATGTCCGGGTAGATGCCAATAAAGAGGCTATTACTGTCGCCGCCCGGGCTCTGGGCACGAGGACCATGCGGCCGGAATCCCTGCGGGAGCTTCTCGAAGGCCGGTTCGTCGACGTTTTGCGCAGCGTTGCCGCTGAAATGACCATGGAGGAACTTCATGAGCATCGCGGAGAGTACATCCAAAAGGTCAGCAGCAAAGTAACTGAGGAACTAGCCCGCAGCGGCCTGGAACTCGAATCTGCTTCGCTGACATCGTTGGATCAGACTAACCGTGAGTTCTTCAATCCCAACAACGCCTTTGATGCCGCTGGCTTGACTAAGTTGACCGACGAGATCGAAGAGCGCCGCCAGCGCCGCAATGAAATTGAGCAGGAATCCGAGGTGGCCATTCAACAGAAAAATCTTGAAGCAGAAAAGCGGCGCCTTGAGATTATCCGCGAGGAGGAATATGCCCGCCTGGAACAAGAACGGGAAGTCGCCGTACGCCGGGCCGAACAAACCAGCATGATCACCCAGGAGGAGGCGGCCAAGAAGAAAGAAGCCGAGGAAGCCGAGATCACCGCCCGCCAGGAAGTCAACGTGGCCAATGTGGTGGCTAAACAGGAGGTGGAGTCGCGTCAGATCGAAGCCGAGCTGGCGGTCGAGCAAAACCGAGTGCGCAAGCGCCGCGAGGTGGAACAATCGGCTATCGAGGCGGAACAGCTCATTGATATGGCCCGGATCGATCAGCAGCGCGCCCTGGCCATCGCCGAGCAGCAGCGGGAAATCGCCGTCGCCGAACATTCGAAAGAGGAATCCCAGGCAGTGGCGGCGGCCAGTCAGGAAAAACTGAAAGTCGTTGAAGCCGAGGAACAGGTGCAGACCTCGCGGGACACCATCCGTGAGGAACGCGATAAGGTACTGGAACTCATTCGTGCCGAGACCAACGCCAAAAAAACGGCAGTTGCCGCAGTATCGGCAGCCGAAACGGAAAAACTGCAAGCCGCCGAGGAAGCCGAAGCCGCCACCATCCGCACCCAGTCGGAAGCAGGACGCATTACGGCGATTGCCCAGGCCGAGGCCGAGGCCGAAGCCCTGTTGGCCAGGTCCCAGGAAATCCGGGCCGCCATCGAAGCGGTCGCCCAGCAGGCCATGAACGAAGCCGACAACAAGATCTCCGATCAGCAGGTCGAAATGAAAATCAAGCAAGCCATCATCGATGCTCTGCCCGACATAATCCGCGAAAGCGCCAAACCCATCGAGCAGATCGACGATATCAAAATTCTACAGGTTGACGGTTTGGGAGAAGGCGGCGGCCGAAACAACGGCGATGGCGCAGGCTCTGGCAATCCCGCCGATCAGGTTATTTCCAGCGCCCTTCGCTACCGCGCCCAGGCGCCGGTCGTCGATTCGCTGATCAAGGAGCTTGGTCTGTCGCCCGCCGACGGCACCGGTTTGACTTCACTCATCACCAAAATGGGAGAGGAGGGTCCAGATAAGTCGGATAGTTCCGGCTCCTGACCGCGGATCGAACCGTCCGGGAGCATTCATACCGTCTGAAAACTTAATTTGGCAGGGTATAAAAATTGGCAACTCCTAAAAACAACTCCGTCATTAAAGCATTTCAAATACTGAATGCGTGCTCGCTTAGCGAAGTGCCGCTCAGCACGTCTGAAATCGCCGCCGCCGCTGGCATGACTCCGGCGACGGTTCACCGCTTCCTAATCACTTTGGAGGACGTTGGGGCAATCGCCCGGACGGATCAAAACTGCTTCCAGTTGGGATTCGCCATTGCCGAAATGGCGCGGGGCATAGAGAAGAACGATTGGCTGGCGGATTTCGCCGAACCGCACGTCATCGAGCTGGTCGAGGAATTCCAGGAAGCCGTCGGCGTGGCGATCCTCAACGTTGGCAGCGTCATCTACATTGCCACTGCTGAGGCAAACCGTTCCCTCAAAATCGGGCACAGCACCGATACGGAACTGCCACTCTATTGTTCCGCCGTAGGCAAGGTCTTGCTGGCCGGCCTCCCGACACTGGAGCGGGAGGAGTTGCTCCATGAAATCGAGCTGGTCAAATATGCCCCTAACACCCTTTCCGACCTCGCCGCTTTGCGGCAGGAAATCGTTAACGTCGCGCAAAAAGGTTATGCCGTCGATGATCAGGAGTTGGAGGAAGGGTTGCGCTGTTTGGCCGTTCCCATTTTCGACGGCAACGATCACGTAATTGCGGCACTCTCCGTATCGGGTCCGGCTTCAAGGATGACGCAGGACCGGATGGACTCGTACCTTGAGAAAATGCAGGACAGGGCTCGGCAACTGGGCACCCTATTTTACTCCGAAAGCAAGGTGCTGCCCGACAAGGCGGCGCCGCTCGGCAGCTTTCCTCATATCAAACGGGTCAGCGATTTCGCCTTCGTTTCGGGAATCAGTTCGCGCCGTTCAGACGAGACCTTTGTCGGTGCCCGGGTGAAGAGGAATGGCGAGGTAGAGCTCGACATCAAGGAGCAGACCAGAGCCACCATCGAGAATATCAGGGACGTCCTGCGCAGCGTCGGCTCATCCCTGTCTGACATTATTGAGATTGAAGCGTTCCTGATGACCATGGACGACTACGCCGGCTTCAACGAAGTCTACTCCCGTTTTTTCGCCACTGACGGGCCGGCCCGGACCACGGTGGCGGTCAATGCCCTGCCCCATCCGCAACAGATACTGATGATGAAAGCGGTGGCAAGGGTGCCCCAAGGCACACCAAAAACTTCGAGCTTGTGATCTGACGGAACAATGAATCAAATCTTTTCCACCAATAACGCACTGTTTTATGGCAAATACC
>PBQI01000083.1 GCA_002725625.1 Rhodospirillaceae bacterium
CTACGTTGTAATTTAAAATTGTCGTGTGATGTAAGATGACGTTCTTGTATTCTGTCTCATTCATAACTCCTATAGCGTTACGATGAGCTAGAAACTCTCTCTTATCAAATTCTACAATCTAGTGCCATAAGCGCTGACGAGGGACACCACTTGCCGAACAGGCATCTACATCCCCCTGTTCAGTACACCGGATTTACCGCCATTCGAATTTGGCCGTTCTTTTTTCCTCTCTGTCTTCGGCGGCGAAGACGCGCTCGGGTGTCAAAGGCAATTCATTGATCCGTTTTTTCACTGCCTTATAGACGGCATTGGCGATGGCCGGGGCGATGCTGCCGCTGGGGCCTTCGCTGGCCTCCTTGGCGCCGAAAGGACCGTTGGGATCCATGGATTCGATGATTTTGATCTCGATGGGCGGTGAATCTTTGATGGTTGGTATGCGGTAATCGAGAAAACTGGAATGCAGCGGCAGGCCGTTGCGGAATGCCGCTTCTTCGCTCAGGGCCTGGCCGACGCCCATCCAGATGGCGCCTTCGATCTGGCCTTCCACCGACAAGGGATTGATAGCGTAGCCGCAATCCATGGCCACCCAGACTTTGTTGACCATAACGCTGCCGGTGATTTCATCCACTGTCACTTCGGCGGCGCAGGCGGCATAGGTGTGGGCCATCGACGGGCCCACGGCGGAGCCCCTGAATTTCACCGTGCCCTGGTATTCGCGGGGCGCAGTGAAGGTGCCTTTGCAGGTAAAGGCGCCGCGGTCGATCATGGCATGGGCGACCACTTCTTCGAAGGGCAGGCCGGGATCCTGGCTGCCGCTGACTTTGAAGACTTCGTCTTCGCAGATTATGTCATCGGGCTCGGCTTCCAGTTTTTCCGCCGCGGCCTGGTTCAGGATCGCTTTCATTTCCTGCGCCGCGTCGATAGCTGCATTGCCGCACATAAAAGTGACACGGGAGGAATAGGAGCCGTTGTCCTTGGGTGTGATGTCGCTGTCGTTGGCGAACACTTTGATCCGTTTCATCTCGACCCCGAGTACTTCGGCTACTGATTGGGCGAGAATGGTCGAAGAGCCTTGCCCTATTTCAGCAGCACCAGTGAGGACGGTAATACCGGAATCAAAGTCCATCTTGAGATTGATGATGGCGTGGGGTTCGCCCGTCCAGTGGACCGGTTTGGGTGCACCACTGATATAGTGTGAGCAGGCGATGCCGAGTCCTTTGCCGGCCGGCAGGTTGTCAATCCGGTTGGCATAGTCGGTTGCCTGTTCCACCCAGTCGATACAATCCGGCAAACCATAGGACTCAATTTTTACGCCGTTGAGGGTTTCCGTGGGTGCCCGCAAAAGATTACGCCGCCTGATTTCAAAGGGATCAATACCGAGTTCCTCTGCCAGCTGATCCAGCATAATTTCAAAGGCGTAGCGGACGTTGACGGCGCCATGGCCACGCTGGGCCACCAGTGACGGCGTGTTGGTGTAAATCCGAAAACCGTCATATTTCACCGCCGGAATATCATAGATCGAATTGAGGAAAGCGCCGTTATAAAGAATGGTGATAATGCCGTAAGCGCCATAAGCGCCGCCGAGTTGGACGGCCTCGCATTGGCAAGCCAGCAGGCGCCCTTCCTTGGTGGCGGCAATTCGCATTTTCGTCTTGGTATCGGGCCGGCCACCTCGGGTAATAAAGGTTTCCTCCCGTTTCATCTTTAGGGACACTTTACCTTCGGCGGCGCGGGCTAGTACGGCGGCGATGAGTTCACTGTTGAAGGTCGCTGTGCGCGCGCCAAAACCGCCGCCAATATAGGGTTTCACGACACGGATTTGCGATTTTCTCATATCCAGAACCTGCGCTAAGGAGCGGTGGACGTAGTAGGGGACCTGGGTACTGGAATGGACGGTCATATGGTCTTTCAGCGGATCATACTCGGCGACCGTGGCGTTCGGCTCCATCTGGCCATGACTTATTTCGGGGCAATGGAAGGTGTCTGCGCAGACGACATCGGCCTTTTCAAAGCCGCTGGTCACGTCGCCCAGTTCCCAATGGACGTCCCGTTCCAGATTGCCGGGCCGGTCTTCATGAATATTGACGGCGTTGGGTGCCTGAGCTTCTTCCGCCGTGAAATAAGCCGGCAGTTCCTTGGCCTTGAATTTGATCAGTCCGATGGCCTGCTCGGCAATTTCGTCAGTGATAGCAGCCACCGCGGCAACGCAATCGCCTTTGAACCGGACCTTGTCGCGGGCCAATGGGAATTCGTTTTCGGAAATCGGTAACATGCCGAATGCGATCGGTGTATCTTCACCCGTAATCACGGTAACGACGCCGGGCAGGGCTCTGGCCTCGGAGACATCCAAATCAAGTATTTCGGCATGACTGTAGGGGCTGCGAAATATTCTGCCGGCTAGAGTATCCGGACTTTGCAGGTCAGCAGTATATTTGGCTTTGCCGGTGACTTTTTCAACACCATCAATGAGAGGGATGCGGGACCCAACGACCCGACCCGAGGATGTTCCAGCAGTTCTCAACATTTTCCATTTCCCCTTATTTTGCCGCCGAATGATTACGGGGCTTACTGTTTTCAATTGTTACGATTAGGGCGGGATCGTATCTACTGCAGTCAGATCGGCACGTAACCGACCGGAATTTAATGTGATGTCCTGTTGATCATGCCTAGCCGTCGTTCAATTTACAAAGCAAGGCGACAAGCGTATTCAGTTCCTCTTTCGTCATATGACCGGCAATTCGATATTCGTGATTAAAGACTTTATCGATAAGGCCTTCTATCATATCCCGACCAGCCGGTTGAATATAAACATTTTGTACTCGGCGGTCTTCTTTCAAACGGCGACGTTCCACCAAGCCTTTCTCTTCCAGACTATCCAGAAACCGCACCGTTTGCGACCTGTTGTTGCTCAATCGGTCTGATAATTCTGATTGAGACATGCCTTCGAGAATATTTATCAGAATCAAGGCGCCGAATTGACCCGTCGTCAACCCGATATCGGCTAAATGAACGGCAAATGAATCATAGACTTTTGATTTTGCCCGTTTCAACTGATAGCCGAGGAGATGGCTGAACAGGTCCATGCTGTCCCGGCTTACGTCATCGGCGGAGAAATCTTCTACCTGAACCGCTAGATTAGATTTGGACAAGAGTATTCTCCCAGCCTCTTTTCGCTTCCGGTCGACATTGAGTTTCGCGTTGGTATATAATACGCCTGTTAATTTAAATTACAATATAAATAGTTGACAATGTAAATTAATTGCCTAACTATATTCGCAGTAGTGACCAGAAAGAGTTATAGTTGGGAGGGGAAACTACTTTCGATTCTCCAACATAATCGTAAGGGATGTTGTCACGTTGATCAATCGGGGCGTGATATTTATTGTGCAATGAAATTTAGAACAGAATCGCGGCAAAGCGGTCACTTCGATTTCATAATAGGAAGGAAAATCAATGATGTTCAGGAAAACCAAGTTATTCACCGTCGTGGCAGCGGCCATCGTGGTCGGTTTTACTATCCTCGGGCAAAGTCCGGCACCGGCCCAGGCCCAAGGTATGAAAGACCTCACCTTTTCACTGGATTTTATTGTTTTAGGCCGTCATTCGCCTTGGTATGTCGCTTTGGCTAAGGGGTACTACAAAGATGAAGGGCTGAACGTTAAAATTATCCCCGGCAAGGGCTCAGCCAGTGTTATCAGCAACGTGGAATCCGGGATCGCCGAACTCGGCTTTGTTGATGTGCCCAGTCTTACTTTGGCCCGCACTAATAAATCGACCATCAAAATGGTGGCCATCAATTATCAGAAAGCGCCTTATAGCGTGTTTTCATTGGACCCAGGAGCCAACGTTACGAAACCCAAGGATCTGGAAGGTCTGACCCTAGCTTCCGCACCGGGCAGCTTCGTTACCAATATCATTAAAGCGTTTATGCGCAGTCATGGTCTAGACCCAAGCAAGCTCAAAATCCAAGGCGCTGCACCTTCGGCACAAATTCCCATGCTCGCGTCCGGTAAGGCTCAAGCAATCAATTTCTTCATCATGACCAAACCGGCGATCACACGCATAGCTAAGAGATCGGGGAAGCAGGCCCGCTCTTTGTTGCTGGCGGATTTTGGTCTCAAGCTCTATTCCAACGGTATCGGCGCTAAGGAATCGTTCATCAAGAACAATCCTGAGGTGGTTAGAAAATTTGTCCGGGCTTCTCTTAAAGGTTGGAAAGACACCTTCGCCAATCCGGCGGAAGCGGCAAAGCTGCAAAAGCAATATGCCAAGGGTTTGAATGAGCAGATCACCATTGAAGAGATCGCGATTTTGAAAAAATTGGCGGTGACGACTGATACTAAGAAGAATGGTCTCGGCTGGTTCTCCGGGGAAAAAATCAAGGCTTCCCGTGACTATATGGTTACGAATGCCGGTTTGGATGCTTCCAAGGCACCGAAAGCGACCGATCTTTATGATCTGAGATTCTTGCCGAAAAAACCGATCCTGCCCTAAATCCGGTTTTATTCCGGGCAGGGATCGGCAATGAATGAACAGCTCATAAGAATGCCCATGGGAGCGGGCCAGGACCCGGACGCTCCCATCGGGCAATTGGAAAAGGTCAACAAGGTTTTTCTGTCCAAAAAAGGTGATGACGTCATCGCTGTTCAGGACGTTTCCTTCAGTTTCAGAGAAGGCGAGTTTATTTCTTTGCTGGGCCCCAGTGGCTGCGGCAAGACGACCGTCCTTAAAATGATGGGCGGTTTGATCGAACGCACCGGCGGCGCTATCACGATCGCAGGCTCCGATGTTTCTGGCCCCTACCCAGATGTTGGGATGGTGTTCCAAGCGCCGACATTAATGCCGTGGCGGTCGGTCCTTGATAACGTTCTTTTTCCCATGGAAGTATTACCGGCCAAGAACAAGGCGTCGCGGGAATACGCCATGGAACTGTTAAACATGGTCGGCCTGCATGGTTTTGAAATGTCCCGGCCCAATCAATTGTCGGGTGGCATGCAGCAGCGCGTGGCGCTTTGTCGGGCACTGATTCACAATCCGGCAATCCTGCTGATGGATGAACCTTTCGGCGCCCTTGATGAGTTGACGCGCTTGGAAATGAACGCTCTTTTGCTGGATGTCCGGCAAAAAATGAAGACCACAGTCATTTTTGTGACTCATAGTATAAGCGAAGCAGTCTATCTTTCCGATACCGTTTATGTGTTCAGCAAGCGACCGGCAAGCATAGCGCTTGAGTTGAATATTGATATTCCTTATCCGCGGTCGTCGGAAATACGATACGGTGAACATTTCAACAATCTTAAATACCGGGCCGGCGAGGCCCTCGGAATTACGCGGTGAGATGTATCAAACGCTGAGGAGAATTATGAGAAGAGGGGCGTTGCAGAATGAATAGGGATAATTTGGGAAAAGTAATCTATCCTCTTATTGGGACGCTGCTTATTTTTCTCGTCTGGGATCAGTACGCTGTGCAGTTTGAAATTTCTCCCGTGGTACTGCCGCGGCCAGGTGACGTATTTGTGGCCATCGTCGATGAATTTCCCCAATTATTGAATGAAGGCTGGACAACGCTTCTTGAGTGCGTCTACGGCTTCGCCCTGGCGGTGATTATCGGCATCCCCATCGCGGTGGTGATGACGGATTTCCGTGTCCTCAACATGATGTTTTATCCCTTGTTGATCGCCACCCAGTCTATCCCCAAGGTCGCCATTGCGCCGATCCTGATGATCTGGTTCGGAACTGGGTTGGAATCAAAATTGGCTATCGCCTTTTTTATCGCCTTTTTCCCCGTGGTGGTGGACACGGCCACTGGATTACGGGCGACGCCTAATGAACTGCTAGAACTCGCGCGGTCGCTTAGGTGTTCCTATTTCCAGATTTTCTTTAAAATCCGCTTCCCGTCAGCGTTGCCGTTTATTTTTTCCGGCGCCAAAGTTGCTGTGACCCTGGCGGTAATTGGCTCGGTGATCGGTGAATATTTGGGCGGCTCCGATGGTCTCGGCGCTCTGCAACTGGTCGCAAACTCGCAGGTTAACCCGGAGTTGGCCTGGGCCTCTTTGGTAGGGTTGAGTTTGCTTGGAATCATTCTTTATATGGCCGTCGTTATTGCCGAACGTGTTCTCATGCCTTGGGGATATGATGCCGGGCATCATTAAATTTTTTGAAGGAGGTTTGATTGATGGATAATAGCGGTAAAGTTCTATCCGGATTGATCGGCGGTATCTCTTCCGGTGGGATCAAGGTCGTTGATTTGTCGCATCCTTTGGGGCCCGACACACCCATGATCAAGGTGCCCGAAGGTCATGGTAAACAGCCGCCCCAGGTTTCCCTCGAATATATCTCCAACTACACCGACGATGGCGGCTTTTCACGTTGGAGCAAACTGGTCACCGCGGAGCACGCCGGGACCCACTTTGATACTCCCAGCCACTGGTATACTGGGGCCGATCTTGAAAATGCGGATACGGAGTCTATCTCCGTGGAGCGGTATGTCGCGCCGGCCTGTGTCATCGACTGCACGGCGGAAGTCGAGGCTGATGAGGATTTCATCCTGACGGAACAGTATTTGCTAGATTGGGAACAGGAACATGGGGAAATTCCCGTCGGCAGCTGGTTGTTGCTGCGAAGCGGTTGGGGCAAACGGGTAGGGGATGCCGATTCGTTCCTGAACCAGGATGAGAACGGTACCGCCCATTCACCAGGGCCGAATCCGGAGGCCGTCCGCCATTTGATCAAGCGCGATGCCTGCGGTTACGGAACGGAGACCATCGGCACCGATCACGGTAATGCGGGGATGTTTGATCCGGTGTTTCCGGCCCACTACCTGATGCACGAAGCCAACAAGTTCGGCATGTCCAGCCTTAACAACCTGGACCAGCTGCCGCCCACTGGTACGGTCATCGTCACGCCACCGTTAAAAATCACCAAAGGCTCTGGCAGCCCGATTCGGGTTCTGGCCATGGTGCCTGGCGAGTAGTTCTTTAGGGGGGGCGTTCTCAGTTTTCGCATCGTGTAGGGCATAAATCCTGCTCGAAGTTTTACGTCCGCGAAGATTAAGGTTTCCAAGTTCCTCAAATAAAAATTCACCGCTAGTCTCATCCACCGTTCGCTCACCGACAAGAATGTAGGTCTCGTATTCCTTATTCAATTGTTCGCGCTGCGTCACAACGTTTACTTCGTCACCATGAATTGCAGACGGCTTTCGGTTGCCGGTGAAGAATCCTCATCTTCATGGAACTGGACCGGTACCATCAGGGTGTACCGAAACCAAAGGGCTTCCGTGTGCTATACTATGTTAAAAACGAGGTGTTTCGATTTGGTGCAGTGGTGCCGCAGGAGGTGTCGTTTATTCTGGAGCAGTTTGATGGCAGGTACAAGGTTAAGCCAGGGAATTCGGGAATTTTCTTCGCGATCAGGCCACTTTCAGTTTTTGATCGATGGCGGCCAGTGTCTTTTTCAGTTCACCTCCGGTGGCGTCGGTCAGAGCCGCTACCCGCGCATTGGCGATGGCATCAACTGCTACAACGGGATCTATCTTATCTTTTAACGCGGGTTTTATTATTTCATTCTGAATGATGGTAAAATTTCTCTGTGACCGTTCGTAAGTATCGCCGTAACCTTTGTACAGTTGGGCGCATTGAACAATCTCAAATGCCAGTTCCGGTTGTTCTTTGGCCTGATCGATCATGTTCAACCACTCTTCTATTGCTGCCTGGACCTCTTTGTAGCCCAGGAAACTTCGCCGCCAGCGACGAAGGCTGGCCAGAAACCATAATTGCAGGAATCCCGTTATGGTCGTCGTCCGAACTTTTAGCCCCGATTTCGCTTCGCCGGATTTTTCCTTGCGCATTCCTAGCAGCCACCTGCCCAATCCAACCGGAACGATGGCACTGATTTCTTTCAAACTGGGCTTGAAATACTCGGTCACGCGTACCAGTTGGCCGTCCTCGACTTGGGCTTCATCGAGAATACGATGGTAGCGCTCCGGTTTAATTTTTAATTGGGCCACCCGGATAATATCCTCGAATGACATTCGTGCCGCCAAATAGCGCGTCGCGGCCACGGTTAGGCGAAATCCTTGATCCGCAGAATCGATAGCCAATACTTTACTGAGCCGATCGAGATAAAGCTGCGCATACCGATCATCCTGAAAATCCGTAAGGCGCCGCACGGCTTCAAGAATATCCGTTGTCAATTTGGCCGGAAATTCGTTTGCGACTCTTTGTTCTACGCTTCCTGTCGCACCAGAAGCCGGACGAGCGACGTGAGGCTGTTTGACCGAAGTCTTCTCGATCTCCGTCAGGCCTTCACCAAATCCGCGCAAATTGGCATCGACGGCGAGGTCCTGTTTTCTTATGGCCCCTTCAAAATGTTCCACTTCGATGGGAAGCTGTTTGGAGCGGGCGACCAATCCCAGCAGCAATGCGTTGAGGCTGGCGTTGATGCCCTCGGCCGCTAGGCGGTAATCGAAGAGATAGGCTTTGTAGCTCCGGTCCCTAATGGCGTCAATTAATTCTTCAGAACTGAAGCGTCCATCGTCCATTTTTACTTTTTCAGTAATAGAGTAAATCCGGTTGGTCGAAGCGATAACTGTGGTTCGATCGGGTGATACATAGCCGGCATGAATGGCGCGGCCAGCCTCAGATATATCACTGGCCACCATCAAGTCAACATCGCCGACCGCCGGGTTCAGAGCCATGATTGGCTCGCTGCCGTTTTGGCCGTTGTCGGGCGATGGCAGCAGTTCGATGTAATAAGTGGTCGCGCCGGTTCTCTGTGCTACTCCCGGCACCGAGGTGCTTTGCACGGGCAATCCCTTGATCCGGGCGGCGTTAACTATCCAGTCGGTTAACACGGCGCCACCTTCGCCGCCGAGGGCGGAGACCAGAATTCGAATGGGTCGATTGTGTTCGCTCATGATTGTTGCGCCGCCGTCTGATTGCCCTGGAGCCAACCGATCACCGCCCGGCGCATCCCGTGGAAAGCTTTATCTAGCCAATTGGGATTGCTCAAGACATCGATCTTGAAGAAGGACGGGCACAACGTTGCCGTTTGCGCCAGTTCCCCGCAGAGGCCGCACCCGACGCAATCATTTTGGACATGGGCTACGGGCGCTTCTTTCAATGGGTTCGGATTAGGCTTGATAGTAAGAGAAGGACAGCCCGACAGCCGGATACAGGAATGATCCCCGGTGCAAATTTCATCGTCGACGGCAAAGCGAGTCCGCACCAGGCGGCCGCCATGATCAAGGATTTCCTTGTTCTCCGTTTTTAGCCGACGCTGCCGGGCAAGCTGACATTCACCTTCGGCGATAATGACCTTGAGGCCTTTTTCCGTAGTGGTCCGCGCTTCGCGGATAGTGTTCACCACGGTGGGCGTGTTGTAGTTGTCGATTGTGCGCACCCATTTGGTGCCCAGACCCTTAACAGCTTCGTCGATGGGCATGTCAAAATCGGTGCCGAACCGGTTGCGGGAACTGCTGGGCAGGTACTGCCACCCGGTCGCCGAAGTGTAGCCGTTGCGCATAATAATCAGGATGGAGTCGTCTTGATTGAAGATGGTACTGGCGACTCCGGTAGTCAGACCATTATGCCAGAAGCCGCCATCGCCCATGATACTGATCACCCGCTTATTGAAATTGGGCGCGATGGCCATGGAACCGGCTAGGCTCATGCCGTAGCCCATGATGGTGTTGCCTTGATTAAAAGGCGGCAAGGTGGCCAGGGCGTGACAGCCGATGTCGGCGCTGACATGGGTTTCTCCCAGCTCCTGGTTAACCAGTTTGATGGCGCTGAATATGGGCCGTTCGGGACAGCCGGTGCAGAAGCCCGGAGGCCGTCCGGGTAGTTCCTCTTTGAAAACTGTAGTGCCGATTTCCTTATGTTCCAGATAACCGTCCGTCAAATTCTGCAAGGGATTAGTGTTGAGGCCCTGTGGTCTGACAGCTGCGAAATACTTGGTCAGCCCTTCCATAATGACTTCCGTCCGGTATTCACCGGCCATGGGCAGGAAATCCTTACCGTGAACCTTGGTCTGGATATCGGCCCGGCCCAAGATGGCGGTGATCTGATGTTCGATATATTCGGGATTGCCTTCCTCGATCACCAGCACAGCTTTCTTACCCAGGCAGAATTCTTCGATCTGGCTGGGAACCAGAGGATGGGTGACGTTGAGGATAAGCTGAGGAAACTCGCAATCGCCGTAGGTATTTGATAGTTCCAGCATGACGAGGGCGCGCTGCAGACTATTATAGAGGCCGCCTTGCAGAATCAGTCCCACGTCATTGAAGTCGCCGTCGATGATCTCGTTGAGATTTTGGTCGAGAATAAACTCCTGCGCCTTTTTGATCCGGATGTCGACTTTGTGTTTTTCCTGGGCAAAGGTGGAGGGCGGGTGGCAGAGGCGGTTGTAATCGAAATCGTGCTGGGACAACTTAGCATTGCCCGAAAACTGACCACGCTTGTTGTCACGGGCGATGAAGCTACCTTGAACGTGGCAGGCACGGATGCGGAGCTGGAACATCACCGGTGTGTTGCTAATTTCCGACAACTCGAATCCTTTTTCCACCAGATCGGTAATGGTCGTCAGGTTCGGCTTGGGGTCGATATACCAAAGAGAAGATTTCATGGCGAAGGAATGGGAACGCTCCTGCATGATACTGGCGCCTTCGCCGTAATCTTCACCAATAATGAATAAAACCCCACCGGTGACACCCGATGATGCCAAGTGCGAGATCGGGTCGGCAGCGACATTAGTGCCGACGACTGATTTCCAGGAGACAGCTCCCCGCAGGTGGTAATTGATGGACGCGCCGCACATGGCGGCAGCGGCAGTTTCACTGGTGCAGGTGGTGACACTGACGCCGAGTTCTTCCAGCAGATCTTCCGCTTGAAAGAAAACATCCAGCAAATGAGTGATAGGCGCCCCTTGGTAGCCGCCAACATAAGATATACCGGATTGGAGCAAGGCCTTGGAAACGGCGAGAATACCTTCGCCCTGAAAGACCTCGCCATCACCCAGCTTCAATAATTCTATCTCTTTTGCAAAAGATCGTTCCATTTCAGTCTCACAAATCAGCTGGGGCGCTTGGATCAGGATTCCATATTTTTAATCGGATTTAGGCAACCCGGAAATTAAATGATAACGTAAACTATTACCTCCATCAACTAACCTTGTAGTGATTCAGGATATCGTATTTCTAGCTATATGTTTATGTGGAAAAGGATTAAAATTAGCTGGCCAGTTACCCGGGATAGGCAATGATATAATTCTTTGGCATACTGAGCCAATTTTAGCTCTACCGACATCCCGAAAGGGGCGTCTTTTTTGAACGAGATTGTTTAGCCGCAAGACTACGTTCCACTGGTGAACGATAGTCTCAATTTGGATGACAGTACAGTTATCCAGATTTAAAAATGCTCGAATGATCACGGTAAAATTAAATCTCTGATGTGTTGTAGCAAGGACATGGCTTACAGCGGATAGTGATGGCACAAATCCTTGATCAGGCTGGTTGAATAATTCCAAGAAGTTTGTCGTTAAATGCGGTTATCAAAAGCAAGATATTTGTTAGTATATTTGTAGTAGTAGTTACGTGTTGTTCGATTTTAGGTGCTGTGGCATTTCTCAAATTATCGAGATAGCCTTGTTTTTAATAGAATTTTTAAACGATGGCCGATAAAAATACCCTGGGAATAATATGAATCCGTCAAATATCGACGAAGCGAAAGAGGTACTTCGCAAGGCCGAAACTGCGCTTGAGTCAGTGATTAAGGAGAATGATTCCCTCAGGACTGAAATGCGGCAACTTGAACGTGAATTCGTTCATGATATTAAAAATCTCATTATGCCGGTGAGCAGCTATATGCAGTTAATTGAAGCCGGTGCCATGGAAGCCGGTATGGTATGTCGGTGCTTTGCACACGTCGATGATCCTGTCGTATTATCGTTAAACGGAAAAGAATAGTTCTAGCAAAATTTCCGGTTCATCTTTTTTAAAGAATCTTATTTTAAAATTCCTCTTAGACATCAAGAGGAGACCGCAGAATGCGTTACTCAGTAAGGTACCAATATAGCGATAAAAAATGGCAAGTCACCGATAGCGCCAATGCAGATGAAATCATGGGTGTCCATGGATCAAAGTCTGATGCTTATAAACACGCCATTGCAGCACAAGAGCGCTGGCGCAAATATGACCCCGTTGCCAGACATCTCGCCAGGATCCGGAAAATTATGCCGCGAACATTAGTCGTCGGTTAGTTTGCTTACTTACTGCATCGGCGAAAATGGCGCCGGCAGTAGGATTTTATTTTCCTGTTTGAAAAAATCCTTACCCCCACCTTTTGGCGGCCAGATACCTTTCTCCGCTGCTTCCTTCCTGACAAGGGCCCTTTGGTCCAGACTTTTATAGGGCCAAACGTGGACGATCTTGTTGACCGTTCCCAGATCTACACTCATGACGGCGCCCAGTGGCGATAGCTCAACCCTTTTCTCCAAATTGCTCTGCCAGCGCTCCTGCATTTTTTTGAGCATTCCGGGAACCAGTTCGTAGCTGCGCAATTCGTAGTAGGGACCATGATCGCCTGCCATCAATGCCGGGGAAAACGACCAGGGCACCATGACTTCCGACACCTGGTGGACAATAAAATCGGCAATTTTGGGCGGCCAATAATCTTTGGTTCCGGCTTCTTGGCGAATTCTGGAACGTTCGGCGGCGTCTTCGTAGGGCCACACATGGATTATTTGGTTAAGCGGACCGATTTTCGTATACCAAAAGGCTGTGAGCTTCGAGAGTTTCTGGCGATGTTCATAGGCATCTCCGAAGCGCTTGATAACCTCCTGAACCGAGCCTGGTTTGAGATCATAGGTACGAAATTCGTATATCACGTCTGTCTCCCTGGTATTTTTTACTTTGGCTTACTGGAACTATAGCGCTCCTGTTCTATTATAAAAGCAATAGCTTACCCGCAATCGGCCGTTAATGACTGGACAGACCGGCCTCTTAATGGGTAAAAAACGGCAAATCACCTGTGAAATACGAAATCAGATATTCCTTAGAACCGGGGGCGTTGTGAATTTTTTGAAAACCGCTATTGGTTTGTTCGTGTTAACGGTCACGTGCTTTGGTGCAAATGCTTCAAAGGCGGGTACTAGTGGCGGGATTTATGATATGTCCCGTCTGCTGAATGAATCGCATCCGTTCATTAATACGCCTTCTTCGCCATGGCCCTTCGGTGCCGGCCGAACGGTCCGTGCGCCGGCCAATCCGCAATCAGATGCGCCGCCGCCGGTTGTAGTTCCAGCCTCGCGTGAGCCAGTTGCGGCGCACCGAGGCGGCAGCAACATTATTTCGGAAATCAGGCTCGGTGCATTGATCCATGATGAGGGACCATTCAGTCACCGCAAGGAAGGCGGCTATGACGGCAGCTTAGAATTTATTTTTAAGTCTCCGGATTTTTTAAAGTCGGTTTGGGAGCCCCGTCCTCACCTGGGTATCCAAATCAATAGCCAGGGCGATACGCATCAGGCTTATCTCGGTTTGTCGTGGGAATGGGAATTCTTCAAGTCAGCGTTTTTCGGATTTTCGTTAGGGGGTGCTTACCACACGGGTGAAACAGAAACCGAAGAACTGGATAAAAAATCACTCGGGTGTAGCGTACTGTTCAGAGAGTCATTGGACTTGGGATATCGTTTCAACGATACCCATGCGCTCATGGTGCATTTGAATCATATTTCCAATGCAAAACTGTGCAGTACGAACGAAGGGCTGGAAAGCTTCGGAATTCGGTACGGATACAAGTTCTAGGTATTTTCTATCGGTTGGTGATAGAGCGCTCGAGTTTCGAGTAAAACATTCCCAGTGTAACGCCTCGCACCACCATGAAAATCATCAGCGATAACCATAGTCCATGATTGCCGTATTCGCTTTTAAGAATAAAGGCGATGACGATAAAGACAGCCAATGAGATGAGCATGCCGTTACGCATTTCCCTTGTATGGGTGGCGCCAATGAAAATTCCGTCCAACATAAAAGACCAGACCGATAAAATGGGAGAGATGATCAGCCATGGTAGGAATTCCATGGCATGGCGGCGAACTTCCTCGATATCAGTCAGTAAATTGATGATCATTCCGCCCAGCAGGGCGTAGGTTAATACGTAGAATCCAGCTACAAGTAGTGCCCACAAACTCGATATTCTAACGACCGATCGAAGCGTCTGCCTGTCCTTGGCTCCAACAGCGCCACCCACCAGGGCCTCGGCTGCATGAGCAAACCCGTCCAGACCGAATGACAGGAAGTGCTGAAATTGGATAAGGACGGCATTGGCGGCAAGAGTAGCGTCGCCAAACTTGGCTGCTTCGGCGGTAAAAAAAGCGAATGCTGAAATAAGACAAAATGTCCGGACGAATATATCGAAATTGACGCTGAACATGTGCTTGATCTTGGCTCTATCAAACAGTTTTTCTATCCCAATGATCGGTCCAATTTTCGGGTTTATGCGCCGGAGGTGTCGGCGGTAAAGTAAGAGACCGCCGAGAGCGGTGCTGACTTCCGCTAGGACCGTTGCGCTGGCGACGCCGGCAACACCCCACCCAAAACCGATAACAAAGAGCAGATCCAATATGATATTTAGTCCATTCATCCAGATTTGCAGAATCAAAGTGGCGCGGGTATTGCGGACGCCGATGAACCAACCGACTAGGCAGTAGTTTATAAGAACGGCCGGGGTGCTCCATATTCGGATGAAGAAGTAAAGCTCGGCATTTTCCTCGACATGATTGCTGGCTTCAAACAGCAGAAGAGAAATTTTGATGATCGGCCATTGGAACAACAAAAGGGCAATGCTGATGAAACCGCCGATTAAAATGGCGCGGAGAAAGATTGCTCGGGTCTCCTCCAGATCGCTGGCTCCTAATGCCTGCGCAGTAAGTCCGGTCGTACCCATGCGGAGAAAGCCGAAGCTCCAATAGATGAACTGAAAGATAATGGCACCGATCGCCACCGCACCAAGCAGGTACGCATGTTCCAGGTGCCCGATAACAGCTGTATCGACGGCGCCCAGCAGGGGCACAGAAATGTTTGCCAGGATGATAGGTCCGGCGAGGCGCCAAACCGCTAAATTACGGTCCGCAATACTCAAGTTTTTTGAAATTTTATTGTCGTTGCTCA
>PBQI01000084.1 GCA_002725625.1 Rhodospirillaceae bacterium
AATCAAAATTCGGCTATTTGGCGGATAGGTAGGCCATATTGAGCTCGCGGTCTTCGTCTTCATCGAGAATTTCATCAAGTGCCGGCAGAAAACCCATTTCTTCCTTTTGCACGTGAAAGACTTCCCGTTCCACCATTTCCATACCGGCTTTGCGGAATTCATCCCAGCCGTCGGCCGTAAAGCCTTCCTTCAGGGCGGCGCGGGTCAGTTCCGTTATCTGGGTGGCGATGGGGCGGATGATTTCATGTTCGCCCTGCAGCATTTCGGTGATGGCCGGGTTAACTTCGGCGGCGAAGCGGGGAAACAAATGCTCTTCCTCAAAGGCGTAGTGGCCTTTGACCTCGGCTTCCATGGTGGTCACCAGATCGGTTAGCAGATTACGGAAATCGCCGCTAGTGGCATCGGGCACACTGCCGTGCTTGGGACCCAGGGCTGTTTCCAGGCGCTCCAGCAATTGCAATGTAGCCATATGGTCTTCGTGAAGAGATTTACAAAGTTCGAGTTCTAAATCGTGCATAATAATTCCTAGTGATGTGACAAAATTTGATCAGCTTTCTGACTCGGTCGGGGCTGGTACCGCGTCTACATCTTGGTGATAGGCCATAAAACTGCGGGCTACCGAAACAATGTACCAGGCAAATAACACGGCGCCGATGCCGCCGATCACAGCGCCTATTAAGATAGGCAGGGATTGATCCATTGCAATGCCGCCGGTGACTAACACAAAGGCCAACCCGTGACAAATGGCATGTGACTTGAGGGTCGTTTCATCCCCCAGTTCAGACAGGCGCGGCGGCTTTTTCGTCTTTTTCGACATATTCATGGCCGCCAGAAACGGAACGATCCGCTGCAGAATACCCAACAGAAATGTCATCAGCCAGCCGATCAATATTATTGCACCAAAGAGTGCTGGTCCCTGTTCGCCCAGCCTGTCGAAGGCCTGCAGCCCGCCGGCGATCAGACTGACAACAAGCATAATCCAACCGGCTTTCACCACCACAAAAGAAAGACCCAGGTTCTTGCGCATACCTGTCTTCAAGCACCACAGCATGCCCTGGATATGCAACAGAACTGAGAGCAGCCCGGCCAGTACAGCAACAGCGATCAGTTCCTCCACATTCGCCATGACCCCAGCGACGGCCAAAAACAGACCTGTCGGCGCCAGCCACAGGGCGATTTGCTGATTGCAGGCGGGCGGGCTTTTGGAGAGGGCGAACATGGGCACCAGGATATTACTGAAACCCATCAACAACATGCCCATGAACCCGAATACGGCTAAAATCAAATGGCTGGTGGCGATGGCCTGATGATCGGGCAGAAAACCGTGGACAAAATCCTCCAGCAAAAGCAATCCCAATATCACCAGGGCCAGTAAAGACACCAGGGATAACCAGGCGAAGCGGACCGGTATTTTCAATTTCTTCGAGCGGCGCAGCAGATCGGCGAGGGAGAAGCCGAAAATCAGCAATGCTAGGCCTGCCAGCATGCCACCCCCATGCATAATCCATCGATCAGATAAATTAAGGCCGGTGAAAAAAATTAAAGTCCCGGGCAGAAACAGCCACCAAGCGGCTTGCGTCGGCCACAAAGACCGGTGCGCCAGGCCGGTGGCCACCGGTGTCAACTGTGAAGCCGCCCCCATGATGGTCATCGCGAAAACGCCGAGGGTAAGTACATGAATGGCCGAGAGTATCGGGCCCGGCCCACCCGTGAAGCCGGCAACATCTTCATAGGAAAATCCTATGGTGACCCAGAAGAAGAAATGAAACACCGCAGCCGCCAGAAAAAACCGAAAGGGCAGTGACGGCGGCAAGAGGCGCAACTGGGCGCCCATGAGAATAGTACCGGGATTAACGTCCTGGACCATTGCTGGTTGTCTCCGTTGTTTCTTCTTTCTGAGGTTAATCCGAATTCGGGCGGAATAGTCGGAGGCGGATTTCGTCCGCGTCGCCATCCAATCGTTCCCAGTCCCAGTTTCGTTCGTTCAACTCCGGATACAAATAAACCGGGTCTTGTTCAAGATGAACGATCACTTCTTTACTCATTCCGGGCCGGTCGAGCAAACTAAGAATGAAGACCAAAGGTCCCGGCGGCGCCAATCCCCTTAGATCGACGTGAAGCAATTTTTCCTCATTCCAGGTTTTCGGTTCCTGGCCAACGGTATCACCCGACCCGTCTGCAACATCTTCCGAGCGAAACAAAATTTGCCAATGATCCGGTTCAATTTGTTCGCCGTAACTGGCATAGCCTCTGGCAGCCAGAAGCCGGCGCAGCGGTTGGGGGTCGAATGAAGCTATAACGGCAAAATTTTCATCCAACCTCAGCTCTGACATAAAATTCATAATTTGTTCAAATGGGTCCGTACCGCTGGCCAAAGTCGGCCGCACATCCAGCCGGGCGACGCTTTCAAAAGCGGCGGGCTGAGCCCAGTCGGGCTTGATTTCATTTTCTGTGGTTTGATCAGCAGGCATTGGTTCCTCGTCACGTTTAAATCGGATAAATTTCCGGACGGATCAAGTCACAATGAAATGAATTTTAAATGCGGCGGCTTGAGACCTGACAAGGGCGCTTGATATTTGCGGTCTCTTCCTTTCAAATCACCTCTAACATTCTGCCTTAAAAGAGTTATTGAATTTGACCAAATTTATTACCGCCAAAGAAGCTGCCAGACTTCTCCTGCCGGGCGCCACCGTGTTTATCCAGGCTGCCAATGGCGAGCCGACCGATCTAACCGCAGCCATCGCTGAAGACGACCAGTCGGGGCACAGCGTTCACTTTACGGCGATTATGTTGCCGGGCGTTAACCATACGGACCCAGCGTCGTTGGGTGTCGACGCCAAGGCTATCAGCTTTTTTATCACGCCGGAGACAAGCCGGTCCTTCAAAGACGGAAAGACATCCTTCATCCCGCTTTCCTATAGCGGCATCACACGATATTTTTCCGATTATGACGGTTTCGACTTCGCCCTTATCCAAGTGTCCCCGCCGGATGCCGACGGCAACTGCAGCCTCGGATCGTCAGTCGATTTTGTCCCTCTGATCTTATCCAAATCGAAAACTTTGATCGCCGAGATCAATGAAGCCATGCCGCACCTGCCCGGCAGCCCCACCATTCTGCTCGACAGCATCAACTATGCCGTTAAAACCGATCATCCTCTTGCCGGGTTTGCAGAGCCTGCCGTCAATGAAGATCAGAACGCCATCGGCCGATTGGTAGCCGATCTTGTCAGCGATGGCGCAACCATAGAAACCGGTATTGGAAAATTACCGACAATGGTGCTGAAAGCGCTGGGAAGCAAAAACGATCTCGGCGTTCATTCGGGCATGGTCTCCGACGCCATGGCGGACTTGATCAGTAGCGGCGTGATAAACGGCACCCGGAAAAATATTGATACAGGCAAAGTGGTCACCGGCGTTGCTCTCGGCTCTACTCGACTACATAAATTTATCCGCGGACGCGACGATATTCTGTTCCGACCAGCCTCCTACACCCACAACCCAGATATTCTCAAGCAAAACGACACTTTCGTTGCCATCAATTCCGTTATCGAAATTGATTTGTTCGGGCAGATTAATGGCGAGACCATTGGCGGCAAGCAGGTGGGCGGCCAAGGCGGCTTGGCGGATTTCATGAAGGGCGCCAAGCTGGCCAAGTACGGACGGTCCATTGTGGTTCTGCCCGCCAGCGCCGCCAAAGGAACCGTCTCCAAAATTGTTCCGAAACTGGATGTCGTCACCTGCCCCCGATCTGACGTTGACTATGTCGTCACCGAGCACGGTGTTGCCGATATTCGCTACAAGAATCCAGACGACCGGACAGCTTCTCTCATTGATATTGCCGCACCAGAATTCAGGGATGAACTCAAAGCGGCTTGGAAAACTTGGAGATCAGACTAAATTTCTGAATTACTTTTTGTGTTTTTCCAGGGACGCCAATACGCGGTCCGGTGAAAAGGGCAGGTCGTGGAGGCGGATGCCGATGGCGTCGTAAATCGCCGCACCGATAGCGGCAATGACACTGGCCAGGGCACCTTCACTGCCTTCCTTGGCACCGAACGGCCCGTTGGGGTCCCGGCTTTCGATAATCCTGACCTCGATCGGCGGTGATTCGGAGATAGTCGGTACCCGGTAGTCGAGGGCATTGGCCTGCAACGGCAAGCCGTTGAGATAATTGAGTTCTTCACTGATGGCCTGCCCGACGGCCATCCAGACCTGGCCTTCGATCTGTCCCTCGACGGCCAACGGATTAATGGCAAAACCGCAGTCGAGCGCGGTCCAAAGCTGATCCACCGTGACCACCCCCATCTCTTCGTCGACGCTGACCTCGGCCACCGTGGCGCCGAAGGAAAATCCCATAGACGGCCCAACGGCAGAGCCCCTGAATTTGACGGTGCCCTGATATTCCTTAGGCGCCGTAAAGGTGCCCTTGACGGTAATCGTGCCCGTATCCACCAGCGCCTGAGCCACCACGTCGGCGAAGGGAATGCCCGGATCCTGGCTGCCGGCGACGCGGTAGACTTCACCCAAACATTCGATATCTTCCAGCCGGGCATCAAGTTTTTCCGCCGCCGCGGCCACCAGAATTTCTTTCAGGTTTTCTGCTGCATCGATGGCCGCATTACCGCACATGAAGGTAATCCGAGATGAAAAGGCGCCATTATCTTTGGGCGTGACAGCACTGTCGGACTCAATAATGCGGATGCGTTCGATATCAACACCAAGCACGTCCGCCACCGACTGTACCAGGATGGTCGATGATCCCTGCCCGATGTCCGGTGCACCGGTGAAAACGGTAATGCCGCCGTCAAAATCCAATTTCAGGTTGATCAACGCATGAGGCTCGCCCGTCCGGTGCACGGGCTTCGGTGCGCCCGACAGCATGTGGGAGCAACCCATGCCAAGCCCTTTACCTTTGGGCAATTTGCCGAAACGCTCTTTCCAGCCGGAGGCCTCTTCCACCCAATCGAGGCATTCTGGCAGGCCGTAAGAATTGATCTTGACGCCGTTGATGGTTTCAAAAGGCACGGTCAGGAGGTTTTTGCGCCGGACCGCAAAGGGGTCCAGGCCCAGTTTTTCCGCCATTTCGCTCATCAGGGTTTCGAAAGCGAAGCGGGTGGCAATGGTGCCGTGACCCCGCATCGGTCCGCAGGTGGGCAGATTGGTGAACATCCGGTTTCCCCGGTAGCGGAACGCCGGCATTTCATAAAGACCATTTATAGCAGCTCCAGCGTAGAGGATGGTAATTATGCCATAGCTGGAATAGGCCCCCCCCGCCTGCACAACGTCAGCGCTGCAGCCGGTAATCCCGCCGTCTTTTTTCATCCCCAGCGTAATGCTCAGTTCGGATTGCGGCCGTCCCCGATGGGTAAGGAAGCAATCCTCTCTGGTTTGTTCAAGGCGGACCTTACCGCCTGCCGCCTTAGCCAACATGGCGGTGATGATTTCGAAGTTGAGGGCTTCTGCCCGGGCACCGAACCCGCCGCCGACGAATGGCTTGATGAGGCGAATTCGACTGCGATCCATGTCCAGGCATTGGGCCAGCATCAAATGGAGGTAATAGGGAACCTGGGAAACCGACTGCAACGTCAGCCACCCCCGGTCCGGATCATAGTCGGCAAGGGCTGCATTGCGTTCCAGCTGCATGTGATTAATTTCGGTACTGCTGAAGGTTCCTCTGAAAACCAGATCGGCATCCGCGAATCCGCCGTCCACATCACCCAATTCGTAGGACTGTTCACGCAGCAGATTTCCCGGCTTTTCTTCATGGATATCGACGGCCCCAGGCTGACTAGCCTCCTCTGGTGTGAAATAGGCAGGTAGTTCTTCGACGTCGACCGTGATCAGGGATAGCGCCTTTTCAGCCGTCTCATCGTCAACAGCAGCAACGGCGGCAATGGGATCGCCCTTGTAGCGCACGCGCTCTTTGGCCAGGGCATATTCGTCCTCGGTAATCGGCAAAATTCCGAACGTCGATAGGCAGTCGTCGCCGGTGAGGATAGCGGCAACCCCCGGCAGCGCCCGGGCGGCGCTGATTTCAATATTACGAATATTGGCATGTGACCAGCGGCTGCGAAGAATCTTACCAACCAAGGCACCCGTGGCGTCCAGATCGGCCGTGTATTTAGCGCTGCCTGTTACCTTATCAATACCGTCGATCAACGGAGTGGGAACGCCCACAGCCTTGTTCATGCTCGTTTCGGCAATGCCCATTTACTTTTCCGCCCCCCAGCTGCTGAATGGTTATACAGTCGCCTGCTGCCGCCGGGAAATCAATCCTTCAAAAAAGGCATCGGCGCGATTTTTCATTTGCGCCTCGGATACCACATGCGGATCCATCAGATCGGATTCAAAAAACAGCGTCGGCAATCCTATTTTCTCGGCGATATAGCGGCGTTGGTCGGCCAACCCGGTTGATACCGTACGGCAGCTCTTAATGGGATGATAAACCACACCGTCCAGCCCGAATGGTTTAGCCGTGTCTTCCAGCATCAACGCCTGATGGAACATGCTGTCCATGGCTTCCCGCACCATCAGCAACTGGCCTTCGGCGTAGCTTTCCAACGGCCGGTCGAGGTCGAAGAGGTAACCGGTGCACGATCCGCCCGACCCGTACCATAGGTAAGACGACGTTACGAAGACACCGCCCCAGTCGGAGAACATGTTGTTAAAGCTGCGGAAACTGGGATAACAAGGCGCCCCCACAAAGGCGAGGCGGAATTGCTGGTCAAGGGTCTCAGTACCCTCTTTCTTTTTCTCCTGAATGCCGATTTGGTTCTCGACCCGATATTCCATCTCCTCCACCAGGTCTTTGAAATAGGCGGCTCCTTCCGGCAGACCACGAAAACCATTGGCCACACCCAAATATATGGTGCCGTCGGTCAGAGCGTTGAATACGGCCGGTGAGTTCTGGTTCAATTCCTGGACTCGTTGCCAGCCGAGACTCATTTCGTTGGCGTACCCTAGGGTTTCCCGGAATTTGTCGATATCGAATTTCTTGCCGGTTACTGTCTCACAGGTTTCGATCAGTTCCTTGACCTGGCCTTCGACATATTTGGCTTCATAGGCGAAATCCTCGCTACCCGGCTGGCTTTTGATACTGGTGCCGCGCGTGCCGGGAAAATCGAAGGTTACCATGGGGGCATCATACATGCGCTCCCATATTTCCGCCCATTTGATGTAGGTGTTACAGCCGTTGGTAGCGACCATAATATTGGGGATTGGCACCTTGCCCATGGGATGATCGCCGCCGCGCAATTGCAGGGCCACATCGGCTTTCACGTAACCGCAGATATCGGGTGAATAGCCGAAATCCTCGGCCTCGTTGAGATAATCGCGGGAAACGCCGCGGATTGCGGTCTGCAGCGCGTTGACCTCGGGAAAACTGACCGGCATGTCAAAAGTCTTGAAGACTTCATTCATACTGCCCAGAACAAAGACATAGGCAGCGCCCTGCTTTTCCTCGGCCGCGCGGCTAAGGTCGCCAAACCAATTGCGGAACAGCTTGGCACCGTCCCTCATACCTCTGCCAACAAGTTTGCTTTTATCGGCTATCATTCATCGTCTCCCAAACCATCTTTAGGAACTAATATATAAACAACATGCAAATGCATATAGTTCATATAGAGCGCCTATTAACCCTGAAAGTCAATTAAAAAAACTTGCATTTGCATATACCTCGCTGGTAACACATATCATGCCTGATGATCAAAAACCTAATGGTGAAGAGCCTGCCGGCCAGGATACTCGCTATAAGTTCAGGGATCGATTGCTGCCCCATCTGCTGGCGCGTGCTAGTCATAGTTTAAGCGAAAAGTTCATGGCTGAAGTGAGAAAACGCGGCTTCACCGCCCGGCAATGGCGGGTCATGGGAAGTCTCTGGGACGAAGACAGCATGACCTTGACCGAGCTATCGGACATTGTGTTTTGCGAGCAATCAACGACGACCCGTTTGGTGGAACGGTTGGTGGAGCTTAAATTATTGGGCAAGCGGCCAGAAGAAAGAGACCGCCGCAAATCTCATATTTTTCTCACCGATGAAGGTCGGCGGCAGATCGGCGAACTGGTCAAACTAAGCGAGCAGATTGAGAAGGAAACTGCCGAATTGTTTGGCGTTGGCCGGATCAATGAAATGAAACGGCAATTGCATAAAATGATCGACCATTTAAAGACTTAGCAAGAGTTAGCGGGAGGGGACCATCAATTCAGCTATAGATAAAAACGGAAAAGCTTCCGCATGAACGCTTTCCGCTTTGACATCTGCCGGTTACCGCCGGTAGCCGAAGAACTGCGCCAGGAAGTACGAGAATTTTTCGGCACAGAACTGAAGCAGAAGAAACAGGTTCAGAGAGCCACCTCCTGGGATGGCTTCGACCAGGAATTCAGTCTGAAAATGGGCGAAAAAGGTTGGATCGGAATGACCTGGCCGCGTGAATATGGCGGTCACGAAAGATCGGCATTGGAACGGTATGTGGTGCTGGAGGAAGCCCTAGTTGCCGGTGCTCCAGTATCCGCCCATTGGATCGCCGACCGCCAGAGTGGACCGCTTCTGCTGCGTTTCGGAACGGAAGAACAACGGCTGAAAATTCTGCCGGGCATTGCCAAGGGTGAATTGGTTTTCTGCATCGGTATGAGCGAACCGGATTCCGGTTCCGACCTAGCATCACTTAGGAGCCCAGCTAAAAAAACCGATGACGGCTGGGTTCTGAACGGCTCAAAAGTATGGACCACCAACGCGCACGAGGCTAACTACATGATCGGCCTGTTTCGGACTTCTACCGATCCCAACAACCGGCGTGGTGGTCTGTCTCAGTTTCTTATCGACATGAATACGCCGGGTGTGGAAACCAATCCCATCGTTGATTTACCGGGGCGTGAGCATTTCAATGAGGTCGTGTTCAACGGTGTCCACATCACCGACGACTGCCTGATCGGTACCGAGGGCGGCGGCTGGGACCAGGTTACGGCCGAACTGGCCTACGAACGATCCGGCCCGGAACGATATCTCAGTTCATTCCAGATTCTGTTGGCGCTGGTAGACGTTTTGAAAGAGAATCCCAGTGATCGGGGAGCCTTGGTGATTGGCGAATTGATGGCCCGATTGGCCACCCTCAGAACCATGTCGCTGTCCCTCGCCGGCATGCTTGAAGAGGGCCTGAACCCGGGTCTGGAAGCCACGGTGGTTAAAGATCTGGGCACTGGATTCGAGCGGACCCTGCCGGATATCGCTCAGTCCCTGATAGATTTGGAACCCGACCCAGAAAGCGGATCGGACTTGCAGCAAATGCTCGCTTTATTGATCCAGGCGGCACCGTCCTATTCCCTCCGTGGCGGCACCCGGGAAATTCTACGGGGCATCATTGCCCGGGGGCTCGGCCTAAGATGAGTAGCGAGATGGCCATCCTTTTGAAGCAAACTGTCACCCGTCTGTTCGGTGATCTGGTGACGGAGAAAGTTTTATCGGACGCCGAGAACGGTGTTTGGCCGGAAGACCTTTGGGCGGCACTGGAAGAAAACGGCCTCACGCAACCTTTGATCCCGGAGGAGCGTGCTGGGGTCGGCGCAACGTGGCGCGATACATATGTCATTGTCAGAGCTGCCGGATATTTTTCGGCACCTGTCCCCCTGCCCGAAACAACCGCCGCCGGCTGGCTGCTGTCGCAAGCGGGAATAGATGTACCGGAGGGTCCGATCGGACTTTGTCGGGCGACGGACGGGGTGGTTTTAAACGAAGAAGGAAAGCTAACCGGAAAGCTGCACCGTGTGCCCTGGGGTCGCCGGATCAATCATGTCGTATTTTCCGTGGCAGACCGGATCGTCATGGCGTCGACGGAAAGCTGCCGGTTGGATCACGGTGCGAATGTGGCGGGCGAGCCACGGGACGATCTGACCTTTGAAGATCAATCGGTCGAAACGGCAGTTGGTTCGCTTCCCGACGCAGCCGAACATTGCGGCGCCCTGATCCGCTCGGCCCAAATAGCCGGCGCTGCGGAAAAAGCCCTAGAGGAAGCCTTAGCTTACGCCAACGACCGGGTACAATTCGGGCGCCCTATCGCCAAGTTCCAGGCCATTCAGCAGAGCCTGGCCGTCATGGCATCGGAAACCGCTGCCGCCGGCTGCGCCGCGGAACTAGCTTTTCAAGCCGCTGACAAAGGTGACGCCGGGTTCGAAATTGCCGCCGCCAAAATCCGCAATGGTGAAGCGGGCGATTTGGTTGCTGCCACCGCCCATCAAGTTTTAGGCGCTATCGGCTTTACCCGCGAACACCATTTAAATTATGCTACCCGCCGTATTTGGTCATGGCGGGCCGAATTCGGCAGCGCAAGCCGCTGGGCCTTGAAACTCGGAAGAGCGACCATCGAGAGAGGCAGTGAAAATTTATGGTCCGATCTGACCGTGCGCTAATATAGTGAGGAATAACAAGTGAGTGATTTCGTTATCTATGAACAGGAAGGCAGTGTGGTGACCCTGACGTTGAACAGTCCGGATACCCGCAATGCCCTCTCCAACTATGATGAATATATGCAGATCGTCGAATCCTGTGAACGGATCAACCGGGATCCGGAGATTGCCGCGGTGATCCTTACCGGCGCGGGCTCCAGCTTCTGTGCCGGCGGTAACGTCAAGGATATGCAGGATCAAAGGGGACTTTTTGAGGGAGATGCCATGGCCATCGCCGACAAGTACCGCTACTCGATCCAGCAAATCCCACTGGCGCTTTTCAACGTCGATGCCCCCACCATTGCTGCTGTCAACGGTGCCGCTATCGGCGCCGGCTGCGATCTAACCCTAATGTGCGATATCCGTATCGCTTCTGAAAAGGCTAAATTCGCCGAGTCCTTCGTGCAGTTGGGACTCATTCCCGGTGACGGCGGCGCCTGGCTACTGCAACGGGCAGTGGGTCCTTCAAAAGCCTACGAAATGGCCTTTACCGGAGACGTTATCACGGTGGAAGAAGCCTTGGGATGCGGTCTAATTTCGAAAATCGTAAAGCCCGATGATTTAATGGCTGAAGCCAAAAATCTGGCGGCGCGCATCGCCAAGAACCCGGCCCGCACCCTACGCATGTCAAAACGGCTGATGCGGGAAGCGGCTCATGTACGATTGGATACGCTCCTGGAAATGTCGGCGACCTATCAGGCCATCGCCCATAAAACCGATGAACATCTGGAGAGACTGGGGAACATTTCCCTTGGCAAGGACAAGGTGAAGAAATAAGGGGAGAAAATAATGACTGATTTGAGTTCAGGCTTAAATTATTCGGAAAAAGATAGAAAAGAGTTCCTGGAAAACGGTTGGTGGAACGACGACACGCCCAATAAATGGGTGGATAGATGGGCCTCGGAAAGGCCCGAGGCTGTTGCTGCCCTCAGCATGGATAAGACACTCACCTACCGGAACGTTCGCGAAAGCGCCGATAGCTTTGCCGCCGGGCTGCTAGGGCTAGGTTTCAAAAAAGGCGATGTTATCGGCTTTCAATTGCCAAATATCCCTGAAATCCTGGTCGCTTATTTAGGCATTCAAGCCATCGGCGCGGTACCATCATTAATGCACATCCCCTACCGAGCGACCGAACTGGAACCCCTTCTCAACCACGTGGAAGCCAAGGGCGTTGTCTGTCTGGCCGCCAGCGAAGCCTACGACGCCCCGGCCACATTCGAAGGCTTGAAGAATTCGTGCCCGTCCTTGGAGACAATTATAGTTATAGGCGGCGACGCGCCGGATGGCGCTGCATCCTATGCCGATCTGTTATTGTCGGAGCCGGTCGAGATTACTGATCCACCGACCGTAGACGATCCTGGCATGGTATGTTTCACGTCTGGTACTTCCTCTGCCCCCAAAGCGGTTGTCCATCCTTATCGAACCTTGTGCGCAAGCGCCCGGCATGGCGCGGATGATATGGGATACGGTCAGGACGACATGGTCATGTGCGCACCCTCCTTTACGCATGCCTTCGGCGTTATGATCACTTTGTCCGCCATCGCCGCCGGCAGCGCTTCTCCCATGATGCCTGTTTATACGCCGCCTGCCTTGGCAGAAATTCTACGGTACACCAAGTCGACAATACTGTGTTGTGGTCCGGCCCACGTGATGGCGGGAAAAGCCGCCGGCCTGTGGGATGCAGAGTATACGGAATCTCTGAAGTATATATTTATGGGCGGCGCCATGTGTACCGAAGAGGTTATGAATACGATCGAGGACTCGTGTCCCAACGGCAAAGCCATGCAGGTTTGGGGTATGACCGAAACCTTGATGCCGATTCTGCTGCCCCTCGACGCCAGTTTCGATGACCGCAAAGCCTTCCTTGGCACGCCGCCCATCGGCCACGAGGTGCGCTCCGTGGACGAGGACGGTAGTATTCTCGAAGCCAACGAAGAGGGTGAACTGGAAATACGCGGGCCGTTCCTGCTGTCGAACTACTATTTCAACAACAAGGCCAATGAATCCTCCTTTACCGAGGATGGCTGGTTCAAAACGGGTGATATGGTGATGATCGACGAAAACGACCGGGTCAATATGACCGGCCGGGTCAAAGACGTCATCAACCGGGGTGGAATCAAGATCAATCCTTTAGATATTGAAGTGCTCTTGGACGACCGACCCGATGTGATTCAGTCGGCGGTGGTGCCGATGCCCGATGAACTGCTGGGAGAGCGGGCCTGTTTGTTCCTGGTTATGGCCCCGGAACAGACCTTGACCTTGGACGATGTACGCGACTATTTGGAATCCAAAGGCATTATGAAAACCAAATGGCCGGAACGCCTGGAGATCATCGACGCCATGCCGATCACGGCGACCCGCAAAGTCATCAAAGGCAAACTGGTGGAATTGCTTTAAGCCTCATTCTTGACCTTACTCATGCCCCAAGCCCGGCACCGGCGTGGCACCGGGGGTGCCGGTGGTGAGTGCGGCTTCGCGGCCGCCGAATTTCTCGATCAGAGCATTCTGGTCGTCCTTGGCCTGACGGTCGGCTTTTTCCGGATCAACAACCGCCCGCAGCGCCGCCTCGCAGTCCCGGCGGGCATCGGCATGGTCCGGATGATCGGCCACATTTGTCGTCTCTTCCGGATCGGCTTCCAAATCGAACAGTTCCGGCTCATAATCCACATAGTAAATGAGCTTGTATGTACCTTTGCGGATCATGAAGGCGCCGGTCGGCGACGAAGCGGCATGGTATTCGCTGAAGACGATGCGCTCCGGATCATCATCAATCACAGCAATGTCAAACCAGGATCTGCCTTTGAGTTCCGCCTCTTCGGCTGTAGGTTCAAGCCCGACGCCCTGCACGAATGTTTGATAGCTGTCCAACAAACTGACCGGCGTGTTGCAGAGTTTGCTCGTCGGCACGTCGTCGCCGGCAATGATTAAGGGAATACCGACGGCTTCCTCGTACATATTGGATTTTCCCCACATGCCCCGCGCGCCCACATTATCACCGTGATCACTGGTGTAGATAATCCGCGTATTTTCATCCAAGCCGGTTGCTGTCAGCTTGTCCACTACCCGGCCGATCTGATGGTCGACAAATGAACACAACCCGAAATATGCAGCGACGGCCATTTGTCTTCGTTCGGGTGACAGGTGGCGGTCAACCTGAGCGAAATCATTCTGCCGCTTCATCCAAGGGTGCTGAACAAACCCTTCTTCGGGATCAAGCTTGCGGGGCGGCAAAGAGTCCAACGGATACATGTTGTAGAATTCCTCCGGTACCACCAGGGGAAAATGCGGCGCAACGAAGCCAAGATAAAGTGCCCAGGGCTTTTTGTCCTTCCTGTTCACCGCGTCATCCAGCCAGTCGCAGGCCTTGTCAGCGATCATCATATCATAACGGTTGTAGTTGGATTCGCCGGGACCGATATCCTTCAGCATATTCACCGCCCGTCCTTCGGGCAACGGATCGCGCACCGATCCCCAGACCTGGCCGATACCATCCATGACGTGCATCGGTTCGATCTGTTTGCTAAATCCAGTGGGCGAGGCTTCGTCCCGGTAATGAAGTTTGCCGATGGATTCAACCCGCATGCCTTCTTCCTGCAAACGGTGCCCCCAGCCTTTGATTTCTCCGTCGTAGGGCATGGCATTATCCCAATAACGGGTCTCGTGGGTATAACGGCCAGTGGCGAAAGCGGCCCGGGCGGGAATACAGATGGGTGAATTGGTGTAGGCGGCGGTAAAACGGGTTCCCCGCGCCGCCAGCTTGTCCAGGTTTGGTGTTTTAACCTGGTCATGTCCGGCGCAGCCCAGCATGCGGGCATTGTGTTCATCGGACATAATAAAGAGAAGGTTTTGTGGGCTCATATAATCGTAATCCTGTTTAGACCTTTAATATTTACGGCCCCGGGCAAAAAACACAACAACCGCCACCGCCAGCACGATGAACGAGACCGAGATCCAGCTGGAAAACAAGAACCAGGGATCGGCGCCAGTGGCGGCGAAGGCCTGACGCATCACTTCCTCCAGGTTACCCATGAGGATATAGGCGATGACGAAGGGCAGCACCGATATATCCAGCTTTCGCATGATATAACCGAGCAAGCCGAAAAACAGTGTCACGTAAATGGC
>PBQI01000085.1 GCA_002725625.1 Rhodospirillaceae bacterium
CTTACTAGGTCAAAGTAGTGTCACCATGACCGATTGTAAAGCCCCCTTGGCGGCACTGTCAGAGGAAAACCTACTTTGACGTCGATCAACTAAATCCATAGAGTTTGTGGATGAAAAATCCCAATCCCTTTCACTATTTCAAGACGTCACCTGAGATTATTCGCCTCGCCGTGATGATGTATATCAGGTTCCCACTTTCTCTTCGCAATGTAGAAGACCTACTCCACGAGCGAGGTATCGACATCTGTCATGAAACCGTTCGCTATTGGTGGAATAGGTTTGGTCCACTTTTCGCTAGCGAGATTCGCAAGAAGCGGATGTATCCAATTCCTAATCATTCAAACTGGAAGTGGCATCTTGATGAGGTCTTTGTAAAAATTAATGGTGAGACCCATTATCTTTGGCGTGCAGTCGACCATGAAGGCGAAGTTCTCGAAGTCTTTGTATCCAAGCGCAGAGAACGAAAAGCTGCGCTGGCTTTCCTCAAGAAAATTATGAAGCGCCATGGAAAACCACAAGTTGTAGTAACTGACAGATTGCGATCTTATCGTGCTGCTATGGATGAAATTGGTAATGGCAAGGCACAGGAAGTAGGGCGTTGGGTTAACAACCGCGCTGAGAATTTCCATCTTCCGTTTCGACGAAGAGAATACGCTATGCTGAAGTTTAGGCGGATGCGAAGTTTGCAAAAATTCGCCTCAATTCACTCATCAGTCCAGAACCACTTCAACAAAGAACGGCACATCAACTCAAGAGAAATATTTAAACTTCAACGTGACGCTGCTCTTGCGGAGTGGTGCCAACTTTGTGCCGTATAATAGAGGTGCTTTCTCGCCATATAGAGACCAGTTCGCATTTGTCTGACAGCACCCTTTAACCTTCAATGCTTCAGATTATAAGGTTTTAGAATCCTCTACCATACCGCTTGCCTATACGATAACTTCAAACTGGTACATAACAAGGGGGCTGGACAAATGACGATATTAAAGCGGAGTACGCTGAATTTTCGTCACTTCACGAAAGTTGTGAATGGTTGAGCATAGAAAGTGCAGCGGCGTCCAATCTGCATGGCGCCATCGGATATTCAGATACCTAGCACCATACTCCGCTTGCTTTTTTTGCTGGCTTCCCGGCGCTATTAATCTAACATAGCTGCGCAAAATAACCGGGGAAGAAAATGCACGAAATATTTATTGAAACAGAAGATCAACGCGCCATCCTTGATACGGTCAGAAGATTCGTAGAAGACGAGGTCACACCGCGGGCAGCCGAACTTGATGCCAAAGAAGATCCCGAAGATGGATTTTCCTGGGAAATTGTCGAAAAGGCCCATGAAGTGGGTATCCGCACCATGACCCTGAGCGAAGAGTACGGTGGGCTCGGTACGGATTCTCTCACCACGTCTATGGTAATCGAGGAATTGGGTAAAGGCGATCTCGGTATTTCCGTCATATTCGCCCAGACCTTGAAAATTGCCCAGATCATGCAAAAGGCGCTGAACGAAGAACAACAGACGCGGATTCTGCCTGGATTTGCCGAGGATCCTAGAGGGATGCTGGCGATCGGTATTACGGAGCCCGACAATGCCTCCAACTACTTCATACCCCACCCCACACCGTTCGCCACCTCGGCCGAGCGTGCTGACGGCGGTTGGATCGTCAATGGCATGAAGCACTTTATTTCCAATGGCAATAGAGCCAGCTTCTACCTTCTGTTCGTGCAGACCGAGAAGGGTAAAAATCTAGCCGACGGCGCCACCTGCTTCCTAGTCGAGCGCGACCGCCCCGGCTTCACCATCGGCCGCGTTCACGATAAAATGGGCGAACGGTTGGCCAATAACGCGGAACTAATTTTCCAGGACTGTTTCATGCCTGATGAAAACGTCGTGGGTACCGTGGGCAACGGCTACAACGTGCTGTCTGATTTTTTTCCCCAGAGCAACGCCTATGCGGGCGCAAGCGTCTTGGGCGTAGCCGAAGCCTGTTACGCCAAAGCTGAGGAATGGGCTAAAATCCGCGTTCAGGGCGGCAAACCTCTGGTGGAGCATGACGGTATCCGAGCCCAGCTTGCGGAAATGCGGATGCTGCTAGACGCGTCCCGTTCCTACATCCACCGGGCTTGTTATCTGGCTGATCACCAGGAGGAAGGCTGGGACAAAACCCTAGGCGCTCTGCCCAAAGCAATGGCTTCCCAGGCGGCCTGGAAAATCGCCACCTGGTGCATGGAGATTCACGGCGGCCATGGGTTCATGAAGGAATTTGGTGTGGCCAAACTGATGCGCGATTCTGCCGCATTCCTACATTCCGATGGTGTTAACCGGACTCTATTCCTGAAGGCCGCTAGATTTATGTTTGAGGAATAGCAATATGAAAGCCATGGTATTGGAGGCGCCGAACACGCCTTTCGTGCTCAAAGACCTTCCCGATCCAGTTGCCGGGCCGGGTGAGGCTGTCGCCAAAGTCTATGCCTGCGGTGCTGGCCTGACTATCCAGCACGTTAAAGCCGGCCGCATGGAAGCTGAATTCCCCCGTATTATCGGCCATGAAATAACAGCGGAAATCGTCGAGATCGGCGCTGGTGTCAACGGTCTTGATGTCGGCGATATTGTTACGTCATACTACTATATCAACTGCGGTCATTGCCGTTGGTGCCAGGCGAATTTAGAACCCTTGTGCGAGAATTCCGGCGGCAATGTGGGGCGCGATTGTAGCGGCGGCTATGCCGAATATATAAAATTACCGGCTCATTTGTTTCTCCGTCTGCCTGAAGGGTTGGACTACAAACAGCACCCGGCGGAACTCGGCGTCGTAATGGATGCCGTGGCTACTCCTTACAAAGTTTTAAAACGCGCCCGGGTCAAAGCCGGCGAAACGGTGGCGGTCTTCGGCGCCGGCGGTGGCGTTGGCATTCACCAGGTCATGATGGCCAAGTGGGCGCGCACCCGGGTCATCGCCGTCGATATTGTCGCTGAAAAATTTGAGGCCTGCCGAGAAGCGGGGGCGGACGAAACCGTCGATCCCTCAAAAGAGGACGTCGTTCAGGCATTACTGGATTTAACCGGCGGCCAGGGCGTCGATGTCGCTATCGATTATGTTTCCGCCACATCAACCCTGGAAGCTGCTGCCAAGTCACTGGGCCGGCACGGCCGATTGGTTACGTTGGGCGGCGCCGGTCAGGATTTTACGGCGAGTTCAATGGACATGCTGCTCAAGGAGCAGGATCTTCTGGGCAGCCGTTATGTCACACGTTCCGAGATACTTGAATCCTACGACCTTATCGCCGCCGGTGAAATCTGGCCGATTGTCTCAGATATTCGTCCCCTCGAGGAAGCAGAAGCCATCCACGAACGGGTGGAAAAAGGCGAAGTGATTGGGCGGGCGGCGCTCCTGATTGGCTAATGATCCAAAATAATCTTTAGCCGTTCGTCACTCGGTTCGATCAAAAGACGTATCGCCTCGGCAAGATCAGTGAAGGGAACCTGGTGGGTTATCAATGGTCCCAGATCGACCGCGCCAGACCGCACCAATTCAATACCCTTGATAAAATCTTCCCCCTTGGCAGCACGGGCATTGATGATAGCCAGTTCTTTGAAATAAAATTCATAAAAAGGCAATTTTCCTTCGTCGGCGGCATATATACCGAATGGTACGATTTTGCCGCCGGTTCGGGCCAGATCTATGGCTTCAGCCAATATCGACAAATGGCCGACGGATTCGATCACCATATCGGCGCCAATCCCATCGGTCATATCCATAACAACTTTTTTGGCTTCTTCACCATGCGTAACAGAAACATCGGCGCCGAATTTTTCCGCCAGTCCCCGCTTATGGGCGTTCCGCGAAACACAAATAACTTTTGATGCGCCAAGGGCCTTGGCCAATTGCACCTGCATGAGACCGGTAACCCCTAGTCCTAGTATCGCAACAATATCGCCATCAACGACACCAGCCTGATTGAAGGCGTGCAAGACCGTTGTCAGAACCTGGATTAACGGCGCCTGAACGTCATCGATGTCATCGGGAAGATGGTAGATATTTTGCGAAGGCGCTACACAATATTCGGCAAAACCGCCATCAATGTCCCGGCCCAACAACTCTCCATTGATGCAAAGATTTGTCTGCCCCTTTTTGCATATAGCGCATTCGCCGCAGAAAGTAACAGGATCCACCAGCACCCGGTCACCCGGTTTGGTACCATCAGCGGAACTGCCCTCCTCCAATACGCCGGACATCTCGTGCCCCATGATAAGCGGATGCGGCGTTGGAATACCGCCGCTGAAAATTTTTGTATCCGTGCCGCATATACCGGAATGAGTGACCCGAATGAGCGCTTCCCCTTCCGAAGTACTTGGCTTCTCAACGTCTCTTACTTCCAGTTTGGACGGGTCTGTTAAAACAACAGCTTTCATTATAGCTTCCCCAATTTTTTAAATAAGTTCGTAGAGATATTTACTTAATTCAGCCATTCGGTGCGCTGCCGTATGTTCCGCTAAAAATCGCCGGTATCCAGCTTCGGCAATAACCGCCGCCTCCGCCGGATAGGCGGTATAATGATCGACAATTCCGGGCAGTTCCTCAAGCGATTTAAAGTAAATGACTTCTCTGTCAGGCTCATAAAGCGAGAGAGAATCCTCCCGCCAATCTGTCACTGCCAGGGCCCGGCTGGCTGTAGTCTGGAAAACCCGGTGGTGACATGATTTAGGCCACGGCGTCAAATTTAAATTCACCGCCGACGAACAGAACAATGGTGAAAGATCATGCCACTCGTGTCCCTCATGCATAATTATATTCTGTCGGTCAGTGGTGGCAGATCCAATGCCATGGATGTGAACTTCCCGATCCTCAAGAGCCAGGATAAGCTGTTCGCGCGCCAACACCTTCTGTTCAAAATACATGGCATGAGAGATCAACGAAAATGACAGCGACCAGACGTCTTGGCCCTCCCCAATTGCATCGAACACATCCACATGATCCCGGCTCTCCCGACATTTTTCAATCACCGCATCGGCCGCCGCATTCATGTGATAATTCCAAAGATTTCGCCATTTTGATCGTTCCGCATCATAGGAGTTTACCGTCGCCGCGAAACTTACGCCGCATTGATATGCCGGTTGGGCGTCGACCGGTTTGAATATCTCGGGATCGATGTGCCAAGGCGGCAAATAGAAGATGTTCTCGAACCCTAGTTCTTTCAACTGATCGATCACGCGGCTATCGGCGACAAACATCCCCCGGTGCAGGGGCGTTCTGACATCTTTGAGAAGGAACAAATGCTTGATGGGATTATCCGTCCAGAGAGAGACGTAGGGTAGATTTAACTCTTCTAGGAAAAACGGCTCGCTGCTGGACATGAGAAAATTCTGTAGGGAACTGCCCCATAGGACCGCCACATCGAAATCCAGGCGTTCCACCAATTTGCGGTAACCGTCGATTGGTAGAATCTTATCTACGTAAATTACTTCATGGCCGAGATCGGCTAAGGCCTGCAGAGCAGGCGCACGCTGCCGGTCCCATTGTCCCCGCAGAATAGATAGGATGCGTAACGGCCTATTCAGTGTAGTGCCAGTCCTGTTCTCAATTATTTGCAAAACTATTCTTCCCCCTCCCGCCAGTCCTTAACCGCGTTATCTTTTTCGTCAACCGGCGTTAAATCCGGGTGAACATAGCAGGCATCCAAATCCAAATAATTATCCCGCAAAACCCATTCCTTGAAAGCCGGGTCATTCTGGAAGTGATGTATATGCGTGGCCAGTCCTTCTCGAATACCCTCTTCAATAAGTGACAGGATTTTAACGGGCGCAAGCTCGGGATCACGAAAGTACCGTAGGGCCATCACCCGAATTTTACGCTCATCGGGTGGATCGTAGGTGCTTCCCATTTCCCGAATGGTCTGAAACGACCGGGTAAAACCATTGGTGACGAATTTGGATTTAAGCGACTTCAAAGACAATCTGGTTCTCGGGATATCATGATCGACGCTCGCACCGGGATGATAGATGACACGGTGTCCGGCGTTATCGACCCAACGTCCGACGTGAATTTCGCCATCACCGTGGAAATGCAACAAACGACCAGGCATCGCGCAAGGGTGAAATCCACCGGCAGCGTGCACCAATTTCTTGCGAACGGTAAAGTTTGTTCCCCAGACAAAATTTCCGGGTATCTCGCAAATTTCTTCGCCGCAATCCAGAAGCCCGAACGCCGGTAAGGTCAGAGCACCCGGCTCTCCCAAAGTCAGATGGGCTATCCAGTCCGGCGGATTAACTTCATAATTCAATCTGATAGGCCCGGTCGCCAATCCTACAGATTCGTTGTCATAAACTTCTTTGAGGGAACTCAACCAAGTGATCGCAGGACGAACGTCATCGTCAATGAAACAAGCGACCTCACCCTGCATGATATTCAACGACCGGTGCCAGCCGACCAACTGCCCGGGGCGGTTGTCATAGATATAAGTAAAATTATCGATTTTTTTCCCATAGGCGCCACAGACATCCTGGGTATCATCTGTTGACCCATTGTCAGCTACAATGACTTCGAAATCTCCCGGCGGAAAATCCTGGACTGCCAACGCTTCCAGCGTCCGGGCTAAACTGGTGGCGCGATTGCAGGTGGTGATGGCAATCGAGATTTCCATGGCGCCTACTGTGCCGCCTCCTCTGCCAGTTCGTCAAATAATTTGGCGATCACTGCCGGCATATGATCACGATATTGTTTCGCGGCATCAATGGCTTGTTCGTCGATTGGACGAAGCTGGCCATCGGCAGAACGCACCCGCGTATGGTACAAAACCCAATGACGTATCAGGTCCTGCGCAGCGGTTTTATTTTCACCGGCCATTTCTCCCGCAAGACCGATTGCCAAAAGGTCGTCGATTAGGGGCGGATAAAGATTTACCGCCTGATAAAATGAAGTCAAGGATCCCCTGCCTGTGCCGTCCTCGCCGAATGATATACGGGCATTAAGCCCGTGTGCCGGAAAATTCACCGCCGACAAAGCAATGGCCTGCCCGCAACAGTCCCTGGCTTTGGTATTGTCCCCGGATTCAAAGGCTGCTAGGCCGATATAGGTTAAGACCGCGCTCAAAATCATCTGCCCGGCATCATTCCCGCCCGAACATTGATCGTTCATCACTGCCCGATAATAGTCACCATAAGAAAACATGTCCGCCAATGGCCGGACCCGGTGACTGAAGAGGGCATCAGATTGTGGATCAAAATCCATATCTTCGAAGCAATCCACAATATGACTGAAATGCTCGATGGATTTATCCCTGAGACCGAAAGTCCAGAAAGCCCTGGCCGCATTGAATCGCAGGGCCAGGTTGGTGGGATACGTTTCGGTAGCAAACCGGGCGAGATCAAGTGCAAGCTCACCAAGTTTCTGGTTGTCTTGTACCAGAATGGCCGCATAAAAAATCGCCGCCATGGCGTAATTGAGATGGCCGGCCGATTGTTCCGCTGCCTCTGAATTCTTTTTCATGATGGCCGTATAGATGGCAAGCCCCTGCGATAATCCGTACCCACGAAGCTCCACCGGTGTTGCTGAATCCAACGGTCGTAGCTTATCTGATTTCTTTCGCAACACGGTTTGCAGCAGACAGAATTTGAGAAAACGACTTTCTCGCTCCGGTGAGGGCCAAAAGAGCTCTCTGAATCTTTGCCGATAGCTGACATGTTGCTGCGCTTGCCGATCGAACGCATCAAAAAACTTCTGCATCCGTTGTTCCGGCGCCTTGTCATACAGACTCAGAAAGCCAACCTCTTCGCCGCCCAACAAAGGCGCGCATATTGGACTTTCCGGCGACAGCACGGCTGCGTTTTGCCGCAAGGCGTCGATGGCGCGGGTCTGTATACCGCCGGCATAGCGCCAATAAAGCGGTACAAACTTAGCTCGGTTCATGGCTTTAACGTATTCTTCAGTTTCCAGATAGCCATCCCGGAACTGAATGCTTACACCTTCCTTCTCCATCGTTGCCAAACGAAAAAGGAATTGAGCTTTGTCGCGCATATAAGGTGTGAAGGCACGGCCGGTAAACATAATATCAGTATCCCGGATACCGCTGTCATCGGGAAAATCTGTGCTTTTTCCGTATCCCTCGTGACCCGGTATAGCCGCAATCCGGGCGTCGTAAATATCCGATAATTCCTGATGTTCGCCGGCACTGTTGACGATGATGACATCCGCCTGGGAAAGATCGGCGTAGCGCGTGGTGAAGAAATAATCGTGGTCACCGACCCAGAACACACTGGGGATAGCAGCCTGATGAAAACCGTCCGGAAGATAGGGGCCGAACGCGCCGAGGCTTAGTACTATGGCTGGTTCGAAATCGGTAGGCAGGTCAGCCAGTACCTTTTCCATCGGCTTACCGAAATCCTCTGCCATCAAAGCAACATGGTAAACCCGGAAACCTTTAAGGTGCTCAAAGGCCGAAATATCCGTGTCCGGCATGGTAAAAACCAAAATATTTGCACCACCGGAAATGAATGAAGCTAAAGAAGCAGCTGCCGCCGAACCCAATCCGGCCAAAATATCCGTTGCTTCGCCATTAGCCTCCTGACACCAAAGTCCGTAGGCCTGGATCAATCTCTCTTCGGGCGTTACGTCGGCGAGCGATCCCAAGGCTTTCAAACCGGGGGCAATAGCGCCGCACAATAATTCAGCACAGGCCTTGGTATTGTCGTGTCCAGCCGCGGCATAGGCCAACGGATAATTTCCGATCGATAGAGCCGCTTCGGCCGACATAGAATTCTCAACGATTCGGGGGAGTACCGGCTGTGGATCGATTTTATCGGTCGCTATCGACATTTCACAATTCTCAATCGAGCGGAAACAATGCAGCAGCAATCCGTCGCTCTTCGGTAAGAAGAACATTGTACGTACGGCAAGCGGCGCCCGTATCCATAGACTCGATAGTAATGGCGGCTTTTTTTAGTTTTTCCCGGATACCTGAAGTCACGAGCTGCATGGCTGGGCCACACCCCAGAAGCAGGATATCCACCTCCGCGGCGGCGTCGATGACAGGCTGGAAATGAGCAGACGACAACGCTTCAAATGAAACGACATCCCACGTAATTACCGCTTCCGGAAAGACGATAATCGGACGGTCGAAAATTTCCCTATTAACGCGAAACCGGCCTTCGCCATAGCTTTGGATAAGTTTACGACCGGTCGGTATCGAAGTCGTAATATCGAGCGACAGGAACCGTCTCCTTTATCTGCAGTTTCGCTTAAGATTCCTCTTCCGCCGAAGCCCCTTTTTCGGGCAGAGCTGCCGTACCGCGATTAATATTCAGGTAAAGCAGCAAAGGCACGGCAAGGCAAATCGACGAATAGGTACCGATCAAAACGCCCCAGATCATGGCGAAACTGAATCCCCGGATGACTTCACCACCCAGCACATAAAGTGAGACCAGCGCCAGCAAAGTGGTCACAGAAGTCATCACCGTTCGCGATAATGTCTCGTTGACACTCTGGTTGAGCAACTCAAACATCGACAAGGTTTTGTACTTCCGCAGATTTTCACGAACCCGGTCATAAACCACCACTGTATCGTTGATGGAATAACCGGCAATGGTCAGTATCGCTGCTACCGTCGAAAGATTGAACTCCAGACCCGTAAGGGCAAATATGCCGATGGTGGAAAGAACATCGTGAACCAACGCGACGACCGCACCCAAGCCGAACTGCCACTCAAAGCGAAACCAAACATAGGCCAATATACCGGTAATGGCACAGATAACGGCGATAACACCGTCCCAGAATAGTTCTTCACTGACTTTCGGTCCGACAAATTCCGTTCGGCGATACTCAACGTTTTGACCTAGAGATTGCTTTATCTTCTCGACCGCCACCTGCTGCGCTTTTTCACCACCATCCTGTTTTTGAACGCGGATTAAAATATCGGTCGGTGCACCGAACTCCTGCAGAGAGACTTCCCCCAGACCGATTTGAGACAGAGATCTTCTCATTTCGCTGAGTTTACCAGCCTCCGGCATCCGGACTTCAATCAATATGCCGCCTTGAAAATCAATACCGTAGTTCAAACCTTTAGCACCGAAAAAGGCCACCGAAAACAAAATCAAAAAGACTGAAAATGTAAAAAATATTTTGTGCCTGCCGATAAAATCGACATTGGGTTGATGCGGGATGAGGCGTAGATGTTTCACTTCACCCTCCTATATCGGCAGCTCAGCCGGCCTGCGCTTACGCAGCCAGGTAACGACCAACAAACGGGTTAACATTATCGCCGTAAACATTGAGGTGATGATGCCGATGGACAAGGTAACGGCAAAACCACGCACCGGCCCCGAACCTAGGTAAAATAGGATGAGAGCGGCGATCAAGGTTGTCAGGTTGGCGTCGATAATGGTGGTAATGGCACGGCTGTAACCGGCGTCTATGGCCGATATGGGTGTGCGCCCGGCTTTTACCTCTTCCTTGATGCGTTCAAACACCAGGACGTTGGCATCCACCGCCATACCGATAGTCAACACGATACCGGCAATTCCTGGCAGCGTCAGCGTCGCCTGCAACAAAGACAGGCCGCCTAGGATCAACACCATATTGACGAATAGCGCCACGTCGGCAAACAGGCCGAACATGCCGTAGGTTAGCACCATGAAAATAACCACAAGGACGAGACCAATTATCGATGCGATCTTACCGGCAGCAATCGAATCAGCGCCAAGCCCCGGACCGACGGTGCGTTCCTCTAGAATGGTCAAAGGAGCCGGCAAAGCGCCCGCCCGTAACATCAACGCCAAATCCTGAGCATCCTTGACGGAAAAACTGCCGCTGATCTGTCCGCTGCCGCCCAGAATGGGTTCCCGGATTACCGGCGCACTGATGACCTTACCGTCGAGGACAATGGCGAAGGGTTTGCCGACATTCAATTTGGTCACATCGCCGAATTTCTTGCCGCCGAGCGGATCGAAACGGAAGGTGACAATGGGTTCGGCGGACTGGTGACTGAAGCCCGGCTGGGCGTCAACAAGACGGTCGCCGCTGACAGAAACACGCTTTTTTACAAGATAGCGTTCCGGTTCCCCGTGGCCCGTATTGGATCTATCGGCATCCAGCAGATTACAACCCGGTGGAATGCGGCCTTGAACGGCATCCTCTACATTGGCGTTCAGGCACAGCAGGTGAAATGTCATCTTGGCCGTGCTGCCGAGCAATTTCTTCACCCGTTCGGGATCCTCGACGCCGGGCAATTGCACCAAAATCCGATCAATACCTTGGCGTTGGATGGTCGGTTCTTTGGTTCCGGTCTCGTCAATCCGGCGCCGTACGATCTCTATTGATTGATCAACCGCAGAGCTGCGGATATCACGTAAGGTCTGCTCGGTCATATTGACTGTAATGCGATTACCCTCGGCGGAGCTTTCCAACCCTTGTTCCACTTCGGCAACTAGTTTTTTCGCCTTCTCCAGTTCAGTCGATTTACGCACCATGACCGTAACGCCGTTACCGCGTATGGACAGTCCGGTGTAGCGAATACGGGTTTTGCGCAGTTCGATGCGAACGGCATCGACAATGGCTTCCAGACGCTCTTTGACAACGGCATTGGCTTCAACTTCCAACAGCAGATGCGATCCACCCTGCAAGTCCAAGCCGAGGCTGACCTGTTCGTTGGGCAGCCAGTCCGGTATCCACTCTGCCGTCTTTTGATCCGTCAGGTTCGGCGCGGCAAAGGCGAAGCCCAGAGCCACGATACCAAGGACGATGAAGATCTTCCAATTTGAAAAATAGACCATGGGGTCAGCAGCGCTTTCTTTACCGGAGCTTTTTTATTTCTTGCCGCCGCCCATCAACTTACCGAGCAATCCGCCGCCTTGTGCAGCTTGAGCGGTCTGGCCGCCACCGGCGGAATCTCCGGAAGCCGGCTGGGTTTTGGACTGAACATTGGCAAGCAGGGAGCGCTGAACGCGGATTTTGATTCCTTCAGCAATTTCCACAGCCAACTCGTCATCATTGACGACTTTAGTAACCGTGCCGAGTATCCCGCCGCCGGTCACAACCTTGTCGCCCCGCCGGACAGCTGACAACATTGCACGGTGTTCCTTGGCACGCTTTTGCTGCGGTCGGATAAGCAGAAAATAAAAGACGACGAAAATCAGTACCAGCGGTAAAAGAGTCATTATACTACCATCTCCTCCTCCGGTACCTTGGGCAAAGGCTGGCGAAATAAACATGAAACACTCCCTAAAAAAAACAATGACGCGCGGAATATAGCCCGCCTGACCGTCAATGCAATCGCTAAGGGCCTGTTTTCACGAAAAATTGGCGAATAAACTAGTCGCCAGAGTGTTAGATCGGAAAGAAAAGTGAAGGTTCAAAGGTATCTTTCATAGCCGCCAACAACTCTGCTACCCCAACTGGTCGCTTATTGTCATGGCATTGGAACCGCCGTCTAAGGTCAAGTCGCAACCATTTATCCAAGCGCTTTCTTTCGATGTGGAGCCCCTGGCTTTGACATAAGTTGGCGGGGCGGGCGTCTCGATCATCCAGCGGGTCACGGTTACGCTGTTTTCCTTTCGATCAAATTTTCCGTCTGCCAATTCTGGATCTTCGATCCTGACCCAGATCCATCGATCTTTTTCGACCACCGGATAGGATTTTACCTTGGCATTGTTAGGAACGTTCTTCTGCCGGGGAATTTCAACACATTCACCAGACTCATCGAATATCATTCCAAAGAACCGGGTTGTTCAATTGATGATGGCCGGCAAGGCTCTGTTGCCCGGCACCCAACCATTTCACGACAAACACTGTGATCTCCTGTTGAAAGACATCATAATCCTGGTCTGCAATCCAGATTTGTTCCGGCAAGTGAAACAAGCATCGGTTGACTGAAATTTATGACTTTCAATTGATTCACGGAAATATTCCAGAACGCGAAACCGCTCAAGAATGGCGGACCTAGCTGGTTGCGGCTGGTATGAAAGACATCGACCCTATGAGCGGCCTGCATTTTGACAATGCGGCACCGGCCATTTCCTCCACCATCAGGGGCTCGGCATAACATTGGTACTAAAAATACTCGTCGAGCCGGATCTTAGGGATGGACTGCTGGTTGAAGCCTTCAAATTTGACCAACCGGAAGATTATGCTTGGTATTTAATTACCCGAAAGGAGAATCTGGACCAACCTGCCGTCGCCCAGGCGCGGGATTGGCTATTGCAGGTCAATTTCAGGGGTGCCTAATAATGGTGGTTCGCCAATATTATTGACGACTGGTAATCTTATGCTAGTGTCCGCCGCCTTAACTTAATGGAGACGCGTAAAATGTCGGAGCATGAGCTGACACCCATTTTGAACAGGATTGCCGATGCTTTGGACCGGCTAGCCCCGCCGGCCGAAAAATCACACGACCTGGGCAATGCCGACGCGTTTATCTGGCATTCCAATCCTGAATCATTGCAACCGGTTCACCACGTCAATCGGGTCGATCTCGATCTTTTACACGGTATTGAACAGCAGCGGGAAATTCTGCTGGATAACACCGAGCGGTTCGCCAAAGGCTTGCCGGCCAACAATGCGCTGCTGTGGGGGGCACGGGGCACCGGCAAGAGCTCATTGGTCAAAGCGGCCCACGCCGAATTGAATGAAAAAGAACCTGGCCTATTGGCCCTGGTGGAAATTCACCGGGAAGACATCCCGACGCTCCCCCGGCTTCTCCATGTTTTGAGTGAATCAGACCGGCGTTGCCTACTTTTTTGCGACGATTTGTCATTCGAAGTGGAGGACGCCACGTTCAAGTCCCTCAAAGCGGTTCTGGAAGGCGGTATTGAAGGCCGTCCGGAAAACATTATTTTTTACGCCACCTCCAACCGTCGCCACCTGATGCCGCGGGATATGATCGAGAATGAGCGCTCGACGGCCATCCACACGGCGGAAGCGGTTGAGGAAAAAGTCTCCCTCTCGGATCGTTTTGGTCTCTGGCTGGGCTTCCATCCGGTTAAACAGGATACATTCTTCGAAATCATTGAAGGCTATGCTGACGCCTACCATTTGGATATTGATAAAGAGCAATTGCGCGCTGAAGCTCTGGAATGGTCTATGACCCGCGGATCGCGCTCCGGCCGGGTTGCCTGGCAGTTCATCCAGGATCTGGCGGGCCGGTTGGGAAAACAGATCAGCTAGCTTCAGCGCTCTAAAAAATGCTCCATTTCAAAAAAGGATCGTCTGTTGGCGGTCTAATGAACGAAATATCCGTACGATGGGCAGAAAAAGCACTCCGGGCTAGTAGCAAAAAAGACGAGTTCGCATTTTTCTGACAGCACCTTCGAACGGGAAGATATGTTCTAAATAACCAATGCTAATCCATGAAAATCGTCTTCACCACGGAATTAACGTAAGAATACCCAGATTTTTTAGTAGGAACAAAAGTTCCTAGTAGGGATACACTTTCCTTTAGCGGATCATGGTTTCCGGAAGAATGAGCGCGATCTGCGGGAATACGATCAGGAGAATGGCGCAGACCAGCATGGCCGCCCAAAAGGGAATAATTCCCCGGAATATCTCCGCCATGGGAACGCCTAGAGCAATTCCTTTGACGACGAAGACGTTCAATCCCAAAGGTGGGCTGATCAGGCTCATCTCCAGCACCACCACCAAGAGCACACCAAACCAAATGGGATCGAATCCCATATTCACGATCATTGGGAATACGATTGGAATGGTCAGAACCATGATGGCAAACCCCTCAAGGAAAGTACCGAGGACGATATAGCCAAAAATAATCAAAATTAGGATCATAGTCGGCGCTAAATTTAGGTTGGCGACGAACCCGGCCAGATTGGCCGGCAATTGCGTAATCGCGAGGAAAGGATTGAATATAAAGGCGCCGATGACAATCAGATAGACCATGGCGAAGGTCTTGATGGTTTCCAACACACAGAACCGCAGGGTTTGCAGGTTCATTTTGCCGCGCACGATCATCAAAACGAAAGTTAAAAATGAGCCGACTGCCGCCGCTTCGACGGGCGTGAATACGCCCAGATAAATACCGCCCAGCACGACAACGACAATACCGATTAAGGAGCTGGCGCGCCTCACCGCCACCAGTTTTCCGCGCCAGTCCAAACGAGGGCCTGCCGGTCCGATAGACGGGTCCATGCGGGTCAGAAGATAGATGGTTATCATAAACAACCCGGTGAGCAAAATCCCGGGTAGAATTCCGGCCAGAAAAAGCTGGCCGATGGATTCTTCAGTCAACAAAGCATAAATAATAAATCCGGTGCTGGGTGGAATGAGGATTCCCAGCGTACCGCCTGCAGCAACACATCCGGTCGCCAAACGGGGATGATATTTATAGCGATCCATCTCCGGTAGAGACACCCGCCCCATAGTAACCGCTGAGGCAAGGCTCGATCCGGATACGGCGGCAAATCCCGCGCAACCTACAATCGTCGCCGACGCCAGCCCCCCCGGCCAATGACCGACCAGACTCCGAGCCATCGTGTAAAGGTCCCGGCTCATCCCCGACACCATGGCGAAATTACCCATCAGGACAAAGAGGGCGATGATGCTGAGGTCGTAATTATAGCTGATCTCAAACGGAATACTGCCCAGCAATGCCAAGGTCGTATCCAGGCCGTTCAGCGTAAAATAGCCAAGTGACCCTGCGACGCCTAAGGCGATGCCAACGGGAATTCGCATAAAGATAAAGATAAACAGCCCGCCAAGGGATAGCAGGCCAACAACGGTGGGGCTCACGACTTATTTTCTTCCAATTGAGGTGCGACTTCGGGTGCGGGAATAAAAATCCGCAACGCCATGACGAACGCAAACAAGCCCGCGCCAAAAGTCAGGATATAATAAAATGGGTAAAAGGGTATCAAAACTAGTTGCGACGCCTCGTTAAATTCCTTTACGTCTACCGACTGAACAAGGGAGCGCCACGAAATCAAAGAAAACAACACGCATCCGATCAGATTAACGACCCGGTTTAAAATTCCAGCAAGAGTTCGATTGAGATGATTGTAAAGAATATCAATAGCCACATGCCCCCCATAGAATCCGCAATAGGCTAGGCTCAAAAAGGTCATGATCAGTACGGCGAAATGGGTAATGTCGAATACGCCGGTGATTGGGCTGTTGAAAAAATATCGTCCGGCCACATCGGCTGTCGTTAACAGCATCAACATCACCAGCACAATGCCGGCGACGTATGCCGATATAGTTACAAGCAGCTGCGTGGCGCGAACGATTACATTATCTGTTTTTTCCACCGTTATTTTTTCAAATAATCGGCAACCATTTGACCGTAGGGCAGACCTTGTTTCTCAAAATCCTTCACCCAGACTTTAACCACGCCCTTCAATTTATCGACCCATAGTTTTTTCTCGGCTGGGGTCAATTTGGTAATCGATGTATCTGGCCGTTTGGTTATGGTCGCGATACCGCCTTTGCGGGCGGCTTCGTAATTTTTCGCACCGTCAATGCTAAGGCCAAGGCCACTGTTCTTGTCGATAACAACTTTTTGCTGAGGCGTAAGTTTATCATAGGAGTTGCGGTTCATCGCGATGATCTGAGGTGAAAAACCCATAGGCAGATCGACGATATAATGTTTAACCACTTCCGCCAACTTAAAGCTTTTTACTACCGAGATACCGACAATGGCGCCGTCGACCACGCCTTTTTCCAATGCGCCGTAGGTTTGCGGCATGGGCATGGCGACAGGAATGGCGCCAAAAGCCTTAATGATTGCAGCCTGATTACGGGACGGCGTTCGCAATTTGAGACCCTTCAAATCATCCGGCGTCCGGACCACTTTATTGGTCATAACAACCGGTACATCCGTGCCCCAAAGGCCCAGTAATTTCACCCGCTTATAATCTGGCGCGATGTGCTTGTCATAAATTCTCCACATCGCTTTAGTCGCTTCCACCGAAGTCTCATATTGCAACGGAATTTCCATAACCAAAGTGCGGGGGAACAGCGTTGATGTGTAGCCCGGAATATGGAATTCCATATCGGCAATACCGTTCACTACTCGCTTGAAGGCTCCCGGCGGTTTACCACCAATCTGACTGCCGGGATAACCGGTGACTTTAATTCCAACGCCGCCACCTTCGAGTTTTTTACCCCAGGGCGCCATCAGGCGCGACCAAATCGGATGTTTAGGGCTGGCGAAAAACGCCATTTTTAAGTTGGTGTCCCCAGCACTTGCCGAAGTGGTGAAGGAAACGGTGCTGACGGCTAAACTAATCGCTATTGCAATATTTAAGGCCGCCCCGCAAAGGACAAATTTACGTAGATTTAACACGACTTCAACCTCCCATGTCGAATTGTAGTTAAGGTTCCACTACTATCATTCCCGACCCTATTGTTAAAGCAAAATTGAACCAGCCTCATATCCTCCTACGCCAAACCGGCTCAGATGCAGGGTAGTCGGCTGCTATCTAATGTTATAGTTCAGACGGCTTTAAAAGCTCGATTTGAGGAACATAGATCACCGTATTTAAGCAGTCGATAGACCGAATCTTCTGAGTCAAAGTAATTCTCCGTGTCAGTGAAGCGGACCGCTAGTTCACGCGGTGATAACTCAGGCTCATCCAAAGCCAGATTAACGATCCGCTCCCTGATATCATCGGGGAATGCTGTTCCAGACCTGCAACGGCATGGGGGATCAATCAACTGTGGCAGACCGACTTTACCTACTTCAAGGTCATTGGCTGGGGCTGGATGTATCTGTCGACCATCTTGGATGATTACTCACGCTATATCATTGCTTGGAAGCTCTGCACCACC
>PBQI01000086.1 GCA_002725625.1 Rhodospirillaceae bacterium
CATGGTTTTTTCGATTTTAGGGCCGCCATCCAGGCGAATGGTTAACCGGGCGGTTCTACCGGAAGTTGAAGAAGTTGGCTTTTTCGGGTTGTCTTCGACCCGTAATCTGATTTTGATTTTCTTGCCGACAATGCCATAAGCTGGCGCCCGTTCGACGATCAGACGCCGGTCGCGCTCACCCTTCCGGCCCGTGAGCATCAGATGCAGGGGACCGCCAATTTTCTTGCCGTATTCCTTCGCTGAATCGGAAGGTAAATCGTGGATCTGGCCGTCGGAAATTACCACCGCGCCAGCAAACCGTCCTTTGGGTAAATCAGTTAGAGCCCGGTTTAATTCGCTGAACAATTCGGTGCCGTTGTCGGTTTCCCGAGTGTTGATGATCCTGTATTCCAGATCTTTGTACTGACTTATTTTCTCCCGCACCTTTTTCAATGTATCCGCCAATTGAACCTTTCGGTCACCGGTATTCTGGCTGCTCGATTCATCAATGGCGACAATGGCAATATCGTTCTGGCGGCGGCGGTTCTCGCTGGTCAGGTGCGGGTTGAACAGCGCCAGCACCAGGATACCGAGGGCGCCCAGGCGCAGAATCGAACAGCTGGCCCCGCGGACAATACCGTACAGCAACAACAGGAGTGCGATGGCCGCCAATGCGGCAATTGCCTGCCAGGGCGCCAGCGGCGAAAACGCAATACCCGTAAGCGCGAGGCTGGTAAAATCCGTCATTGGCCCAACCTTTCCAGGATGGCTGGCAAATGAACCTGGTCGGCTTTATAGTTACCAGTCAGCACATACATCATCAGGTTGATGCCGAATCGATAGGCCATTTCCCGCTGGCGCTCGCCCCCCGGAACGGCGGGATAAAGAGGTTTGCGGGCGTCATTCAGCGCCCAGGCGGCGGCCCAGTCGTTGGCGCCGACGATGATTGAGGAAACACCGTCATTGACGCGTCCGCCCGACGATGCGCCACCCGATTGGCCGCTTAAACTTTCCACCCACAAGCGTCCTCCGGTCCAGCGGCCGGGGAACTCTCTCAGCAGATAGTAGGCCTTGGTCAAAACATGGTCGGAGGGAATAGCCGTCATGGCCGGCAAATCGAGGTTTCGCGTAATCTCCTCAAGTCGGTCTGCGTTTATACCGCTGCTGCCCTGATCCCGGGTGTCGAATAATATGGTGCCGCCGGATTTCAAATACAGGTTCAGGCGCGCTGCCGTGGTGGCGCCGATAATTTCCGCATCCTCGTTGATGGGCCAATAAATTAATGGGTAATAGGACAGTTCGTCCGTTGCCGGATCGATGGCAATCGGCCTCCCCATATCGGCGGCGGTGCGGCTGTTAGTAACGAAGGCCAGCCCGGAAAGACCGGCAAAACTGGTTTCATCGATCTGGCGGTTGCCGGTTCTAACGTAGGCTAGTCTGATTTTGAGCGTCGAAGACATCAATAGATCATCTAGGCCTTTAACCGGCTGGTTTTGCTGCTGGGCCGTTACTGGTGTGATACTTCCGATGCCCAGCGAAAGGGTGATCAGGATCGCCGTTGCCCGTGCCATGGTGAAATACCCACGAAGCGCCAGGCTGGCAATAATGTCGAGAATGGCTAGAACCAGCGCGGCCGTCAGCAGTTGTCCCCGGTAATCCTTTTCCCTTGATATCTGATAGGTGGTCCTGTCGATTCCGGAATCAAGCCCGCCAATGCTTGCCAACAACCCTAATGAAGAAGAAAGATTGAAGGCGCGCCGGGCGGCGGTATCGCCGTAAAATCCCGGAGGATGATAAGGGCCTGGCTTTTGATCCATAAATTCGTTGCCTTTTATGGCCAAGGCGTCGGCGTGGGCCGGGCCGAGACGTCCAAAGCCATCGATCGACTGGATGGGTTTCAGCTGCTTGTCGCTTGAATTTCCGGTAATACCGCGACTCATTTGGACAAGGTTCTGCATCATTGAAACGAACAAGCCCGAAAGCGGCAAATTTGACCAAGCCGGGCTGGCCGTGATGTGAAAAAATACCAGCCAGCCGCGGCCGTGTTTCTCCGCCGTGACGAGAGGCGTGCCATCGGTCAGGCGCGCCCAGGTTTTTTCGGCTAAATCAACTGCCGGTTGGGCCAAAACCTGGCGGTGGATCAATACATCTCCCGGTATGGAAATCCCGGCAAAGGGACTTTTCTCATCAAATGCCGCAAAGCGGGCTGGTTTGCTCCAGGACAGGGCGCCGCCCAGTTCCCGGTCGCCTTGGCGCAGGCGCACCGGCAGAAATGGGTCCTTCGCCAAACCTTTTTTGGAGCCCAGGTTGGGGCCGGCAAAGCGGACAGCCACACCGCCGTCGGCCATCCACCGCGCAATGTCTTTTCGATCCTCTTTGCCTATTTTGCCGGGATCGGCCAACACCATCAACGACAATTCCCGTCGCAGCAGTTTCTTGATGGTGTCGACGCGGACTTCGGTAAAGGGATCAAGCGCCCGGTCGAGATAGTAAAGATTGTCCAGAAGGGGTTGGTCGCCGCTCCGTTTGATGGCGGAGACCAGCCCAACCGGCCGCCGCCGCCAGCGTTCGTCGACGAGAACCGTGGCGCCGGCTGTGTTTTGATTTTGGATTTCAATCTGAGTGATTCGGTTGCGCAGTTCCACCGGGACCTTCAAAAGGTAGGTGCCCTCTTTGCTCCCGCCTCCGATAGTCACATCGCGCTGCGCCAGGACGCCGCCTTTTTCATCCCGGAAGAGTAACTTCCAGGATTCCGACGCAGCACGTTCGAGTCGCCGGAAGATCATTTTCAATCCCGCGCGTTCCGAAACCGGCGGCATTAGGATCAGCGGTGCCTCTGCCGGTGGTTCGGCGACGATGGTTACCTTACCAAGCCTTTTTAACTCATTGATAAAGGCGGGCAGGTCTTCATCTTTACCAACCGATTTGATACCGTCGCTCAACCAAAATACGTTGGCCGCCGCGTCGATGTTCAGATTACTGAGAATGGCCGATGCCGCCTGGCGGTTCACCGGCCAGGGTTTTGGTTGCAAGGCGCCCAGGTGGCGTCGTGCCGCATCAGCGGTCATTAGGCCCGCAGGGTCACGGCTGGCATTGATTGGCACCGGCGCCGTGGTAATAACCGAGACCGGGCGGCCCTTACGCTCCGCTTGGTCCACCAAGTTGGCGAAAATGGTTTGCCGCTTGCGCCAGTTCTGGGCCGCCGTCCAGCCATCGTCAACGACCAGGACCAAGGGGCCGGATCCGACCATTTTGCTGCCGGCGTTGAATATCGGGTGTGCCGCCCCCACGATGATCAGGACCAGTATAGCCAGCCGCAGCAGGATAAGCCATAGCGGTGTCTTTGCGGATTCCTCCTCCGGGTTGACCAGTTTCATGACTAGGCGAATGGCCGGGAATCTGAGACGTTTGGGTGCCGGTGGAATGACCCTTAACAGCCACCAGAGAACAGGTAGAAAAGCCAGGCCCAACAATGCCGCCGGGGCGACGAATGACAAGGCGCCCATAGTAAACATCTAGCCGATCCCCGTCAGGTCGCGTGACGCCGTTAGCGCCATATATAAACTCAGCAATGCCGTTTCAGCGGATTGATCTGTGACATAATTAGCAAAACTCCAGCCGGCGGTGCGGGCGATGGCATGCAGACCCTGTCGCTGGGCGGCGAATTCGGTCTGGTAATCCTTCTGCACGCCTTCGACCTTGCCTATCAAGGCATCGCCTTCATCTTCCATACCTTCAAATTTGGTGCGGCCTTTAAAAGGAAGGTCTTCTTCGGCGGGATCAACAATTTGCAGAATATGTCCGTCGACCCCTCTATCCGCCAGCGCGCCCACGGCCCGGTTGATATCATCGAGCGGCTCGAGAAAATCGCTCATAAGAACAATGCGGCCGTAGCTCGGAACTGGCTCAAAAGGTGGTAGGCTTTGGCTCGGTTGATCTTTTGATGTGGCTTCTATGATCTCTATTGCGGCAGCCAAAAGAAACAATGCTGTCCGGCCTGTCGTCGGTGTAATGCCCGCGCCCAGCGGGGTAACGTGCTCGCCACCTCGAACCAATAACGAGGCTAAAGCAAAAGTCAGCATTTCGGCTTGCTCGGCCTTGGTCGGATACTGTTTAGATGAACTGTATTGCATGGACGGCGACGCATCGCACCAAAGCCAGACGCTTTGCGCCGCCTCCCACTCATTCTCACGTAAATAGACAACATCGGATTTGGCCGAACGCCGCCAATCGATCTGCTGGATCGGATCACCCCGTTCATAACGCTGGAACTGCCAGAATGTTTCTCCCTGACCGACCCGTTTCCTGCCGTGAACCCCCTGCGACACCGTTGCTGCAACGCGTTCCGCCGCCACCATGAGAGGTGGCAGCTTTGCCGAGAGCACCTCCGCTCGATGGTGCAGGTCGGCCTTTAAGTTCTGTTGGGGAGAAGCCATCGAAGTCCGATCTTTCTCTATCCTAATCCTACCCTGCGCTTCCTATCCTACCCTAGCTGCCAGCTTGTCGATGATCTGTTCCAAGGTCACGCCTTCGGCACGGGCGGCAAAATTTAGCGCCATGCGGTGGCGCAGTAGCGGATGAGCCAGGGCCAGTACGTCGTCAATGGAGGGCGCCAAACGCCCCTGGATCACTGCCCGGGCGCGGACCGCCAGCATCAGAGCCTGGCTGGCCCGCGGCCCTGGTCCCCAGGCTACGTGCTCAATGACGTCGGGAATATCGGACGAAGTCGGTCGGCCCGAGCGCACCATTTCCAATATGGCCGACATGACCGATTCACCCACCGGCACATGGCGTACCATGCGCTGGGCAGCGATAAGTTCGGCGGCTTCCAGCACTTTGGACGGTTGCTCTTCATTGGCGCCTGTTGTTGCGGTAAGAATCTCCCGTTCGGCGGCTAGCTGGGGATAATCGATATCGATCTGCATGAGAAAGCGGTCGAGCTGTGCTTCCGGCAACGGATAAGTGCCTTCTTGTTCCAACGGGTTCTGGGTCGCCAGGACATGGAACGGCGATGGCAAGTCGTGGTAGTGACCGGCGATGGACACGCGTCTTTCCTGCATTGCCTGCAACAGGGCTGATTGCGTACGCGGGCTGGCCCGGTTGATTTCATCCGCCATCAGGAGCTGGCAGAATACCGGTCCCTGGATAAAGCAGAAAGAACGTTTACCGTCATCGGCCTCTTCCAGAACCTCGGAACCGAGGATATCCGCCGGCATCAGGTCCGGCGTAAACTGCACCCGCCGTTCGGCCAACCCCAGAACCGTACCCAAGGTTTCCACCAGCCGGGTCTTGGCCAGGCCGGGTACGCCGATCAACAGGACGTGCCCCCCGGCCAGCAGCGTGATAAGTGTTTCTTCGACGACTCGTTGCTGACCGAATATTATCCGGCCGACATTGTTGCGGACATCGGTGAATTTGTTGCTGATATTTTCAAGCTCATCGAGAATTTCCGGTTTTTCCGGATTATCTGTAATATTGGCGGCGTCGGTCACGATTTGAACTCCCTTCGGTCTTTGCGGTCGTCCCTGTCAACACGTATAGTGGGTGGCTGAACGGTTATCGGTGATGAATGAACAAACCTTAGAAACCATAATTGGCCAAACCCTGTGCGGCGATCTCGATATCAAGATCGACAAAGAGGGCCTTTGGTTTTATCACGGCTCACCCATTGGCCGCAAAGAACTCGTGAAACTTTTTGCTTCCGTACTGCATAAAGATGAAGAGGGCTGCCACTGGTTGATTACTCCCGCCGAAAAGGGGGAAATAGTGGTGGAAGACGTTGCATTCCTTGCCGTTGAGATGACGGTGACAGGGCAGGGCAAAGAGCAAAGTTTAGAATTTTTCACCAATGTTGACGATATTGTGATCGCCGGAGAAGATAACCCGTTGCGTATCGAAGAGGATTTGCAGACCGGGGAGCCTTCGCCCTATATATTGGTGAGAGACCGTTTGGAGGCCAGATTGAATAGGCCCGTATTCTACGAATTGGTAGATTTAGGGGTCGAGGAAGTGATAAACAACGAAAGAATATATGGTGTTTGGAGTAACGGACAATTTTTTCAGATCGGAAAAATAACGGAAGCTTGAGAAGCCCGCTCTCCCGCGAGGACGTGCTGCACCGGGTCGAGGAAGTTCCCGTCTCCGGTCGGCGGCGGTCCAACGAAGAAGCCGAAAGCGAGCTGCCCCCGTTTGAGAACCGGAATCCGTGGATTAGGGGTGACCGGCCGTTAAAATCAGCGGCGGTTCTTGTTCCCATTGTGGATCGGCCCGAAGGCTTGACTCTTTTACTAACCAAAAGAACCGATCACCTGGACAAGCATCCCGGACAGATCAGTTTTCCGGGCGGCCGGGTCGACGAAACCGACCGGAACGCCGAACATACCGCTTTACGGGAAACTGAAGAGGAAATAGGTCTTAAACCGGAGCAATTTGAACTCATCGGCCGGCTTGACGACTTCATCGTCGGAACGGGCTTTCTGGTGACGCCGGTCATGGGAATCATCGATCCACCCTTTGAGCTTGATCCCCATGATCACGAAGTGGCGGAAATTTTTGAAGCGCCCCTCGACTACTTGATCGATCCCAATAATTTTGAAGTTCATCAACGGGAGTTCTACGGATCCATGATGAGCTATTTCGCCGTTACCTGGAATGATTTCTTCATTTGGGGGGCGACCGCCGGCATGATTCGGGTGTTGTCGGAACGGTTGTTGGGGCTGTCTGACGGTTCGGCGCCCAGGATCGATCCTGATCTTAGGACGTAAAAATGAGAATTTTTCTGCACGTTTTTCTGCCGCTGGTAGCGCCCATCTCCCTTTATGCCTTGTGGTCCTATATCGACGGCAAACGCAAGGGCAAAGGCCTGCCGGATTGGGAAGAAGGTCATTGGTTCTGGGTTTTGGTGGCCGGATTTATTTTCGCGGCTTCCTCTTTGATTTACCTGACCACCCTTGGGGCGGACCCCGGCGCTCAATACCAGTCACCACGTTTGGAAGATGGGAAAGTGGTGCCTGGACGATTCAAATAGCTCTCTCCAAATAACTTGGTGGATTTAAGCCATGTCATTTGACGACCTCCTGAATGCGATCGAAGGACCCGGCGAATGGGCCCTCGGCGTGGTCGGCGCTATTTTTCTTATGTTCATGATTGCCCGGCGCAAGAACAACCGGCACCGGAATCAGCTCAAGAAAAAATCGCAACGTCAGGATTTGATCGTTGAATGGTCCAAGGGGCCGGGTGGCCAAATTGCCGTGCAGCCTTGGATGGAGACCGAGGCAGTTAAATCCGTGTTGGCGGCGATCACCAAAGACGGTAAGGAAGCCCGCTTTATCGGCGGTTGTGTGCGCAACGCCCTGATGAAAGAGCCGGTTGTCGATGTTGATATTGCTTCCCAAGAAAAGCCGGAGCAGGTAATGAGACTATTGGAGGAAAGCGGTATAAGGGCTATTCCCACGGGGATCAGCCATGGCACGGTTACGGCCGTGGTTGGCGATCAGAGCTATGAGATCACCACACTTCGTAAAGATATTAAGACCGACGGCCGCCACGCCGTTGTCGAATTTACCGAAGACTGGAAGACCGACGCCGCCCGCCGGGATTTTACCTTTAATACCCTAAGCGCTACGCCCGACGGCATGATTCATGATTATTTCAACGGCATCCAAGATCTGGCCAACCGGATTATCCGTTTTGTTGGCCGGGTCGATGAGCGTATCGCAGAAGACCGACTGCGCATTTTACGCTATTTCCGTTTTATTGCCGTTTACGGCATGCGTATCGAGGACGTCGTCGAATTCCAGACCTGTATCAATCAATCCCATCACCTAAAGGATCTGTCGGCCGAACGCATCCGGTCAGAACTGTTCAAAATTCTCGCCTCCGACAACCAGTTCGATGCCGTACGTCTGATGATTAATCATGGTGTGATGTCCCATATTTTGCCCGAAGCCACGCTTTCAGAACGATTGCGCCGCGTGACCTGGCTGGAAACCAGCGCCATCAAACTCGATGCCGTTCAACCGGTTGCTCTGCGCCGGTTGGCGGCACTAATCGATACCGAATCTACAGATGCCGAGGCACTCTGCGACCGGCTCAAACTACCAAACGCTGAGCGCCAACGACTATGCGCGATAATTGATCCAGAATGGCAAATTGATCCTGGTGTTTCCGAAAACGAATTGCGCCGCCGATTGTATCAACTGGGCGCTGAAACGGTGATCGATCTGGCGCTGCTGGAGTGGTCCAGACGTTTGGTCATTACCCCGAAATTGCTCCGCGAAGAAACCGATGGCTGGCTAGCCATCATCGCGGTAGCCGATGAATGGGAGGAAATTCCTTTTCCGCTGCGTGGTCAGGATGTACTTGACCTTGGTGTTGCCGCCAGCCCTTCAGTCGCGGGCTTTTTGCAGACGGTGAAGGCGTGGTGGACGGAAGGCGGATGCCGGGCTGATCGGACGGCCTGTTTGCGCCGGCTCAAGGAATGCGTTGACGGATGAGACGAAATATTCATTTTTATTAAGACATATTGATTTCCATCATTTTTTTGCATAGCCTCACCAACTTCTAGATTTCAATACAAACAGGAAGCCCAAACCATGTCCGACCAGTCTATCCGCGCCATGCTGGCCAATTTGGAACAGCAAGGCGAAATGATCCGCTTTACCAAGGAAGTCGACCCCCTGACCGATATGTCGGCTGTTGAATGGAAGGCGTTAAACGAGATGGGCCAGGCCAGTCTGTTTGCTAATATAAAAGGTTATCCTAATTGGCAGGCTTGTAGTCAAATCCTGGCCGACCGACGAAAATGGGCCATCGGTCTGGGTATCGATGAAGACAATTTGCTGACTGAACTGGCCAAGCGGTTCAATATTCGCCTTGAGCCGGAACTGGTCGCCGCCACCGCAGCGCCGGTCAAAGAAGTGGTCAAATCGGGCGACGAGATCGACCTGTTCGACTATCCGTCCCTGATGACCTCGGAGAAGGATGGCGGCCGCTATTTTGCTTCGGGCATTGCCGTCATCAAGGACCCGGATACCGGGGTGCGCAATATCTCCGTTCACCGCCAGCATATTACCGGTACGGACAAGACCGGCTTTATCATGGTGCCCCGCCAGGCCCGGCGCATTTATAATAAGTATTGTGAGAGAGGCCATGCCATGCCGGTGGCCATGATTTATGGCACCCATCCGGCGATTTTTTACGCCTCGTCCTTCACCTTGCCGTATGGCCAAGATGAACTGGCCATGGCGGGTGGCATGATGGGCGAGCCGGTGCGGCTGGTGAAATGCGATACGGTCGATTTGGAGGTGCCGGCGGAGGCCGAGATCATCATTGAAGGTGAGGTGCTGCCAGGCGTTATCGAACCGGAGGGCCCCTTCGGCGAAGTGACCGGCACCTATGCCGGGGCCGGCGAATCGGAAGTGTTCGTCGCCAAGCATATCACCCAACGCCAGGACGCCATATTCTACGCGCTCCATTGCGGCATGCCCGTGACCGAGGCCCAGGCGACCATGGCCATCGGCATCGAGGTCGCTACCAAGACCCACCTGTCCAACGTGGAAGGTGGTATCGACTTGCTGGACGTGCGCGCCGTGACGGCCGCCGGCGACATGATGCTGGTGCTTAAACTGGGTGACCACCATCCCGGCCAGGCTAAAACCGCTCTGATGGCCGCGCTCTCCGGTCCGTACCTCCACCCCAAAATCGGTATCGCTGTCGACCGGGATGTCGATGCCAATGATCTCCGCCAAGTGGCCTGGGCCATGACCACTAGAGTACACGCCGAAAATGATGTTACCTTGCTGCCCAATACGCGTGTGTTTGCGCTCGATAATATTTCACCGGTGGCGTCGGGCATGGGTAGTTTCGCACGGGTCGGTACCAAATGGATGATTGACGCTACCATTCCCGCACACCTTAATGAAGAGGAACGCTCCCACTTCGAACCGGCCATGCCGAAGAATTTTAAAAATGTGAATTTGGAAGATTATCTACCCTAGAAGGGCGCCTAGCCATTCGGCGGCGGAAAGTTAGAAATCAAATTCAATACCTGTTGTGGGCTGGCGCTCACCCTAAGCTAAGGCGGTCAATTAAACTCATTTGTTGCCGCTTTTAAGGCTATTGCCGCGGCTGGATCGTGGGTCGGCAAGACGATAAGATTTGGTAATTTCTCTTTCAGCACCCGCACCTTGGCGCAGGACGCCAGCAATTGCGTTCTGTCACCGGTTCCGGGATTTTGTCTTTCATCAGAAACTCAACATCGTAAATCAAATCGCCGACGAGTAAAATCAGGGGCAGGTCGCCTGTTCGTACGAGAAAAGACATGGACCCTGGCA
>PBQI01000087.1 GCA_002725625.1 Rhodospirillaceae bacterium
GATCTCAACGGCGCTGAAATTTTCCTGGCAGCGGTCAGACGCCATCAGGCACCGGTAAGTGCGGCCCTCTGACAGGGCGACAAAATCAACGTTTTCAGTGATGCAATCGTCCTCCAGATACTGGCAGCGGTTGCGGAACAAACAGCCTTCCAGATCGCCGATCAAGGCAGGCACCAGCCCTTTAATGGATCCGAGTTTGGAGCCCGGCTTGGATTTTCCCGGGACGGGAATGCAACGCAGCAAACCTTGGGTATAGGGGTGGAGAGGTTTGGCGAACACCTGATCGCAAGTTCCCGTTTCGACGATTTTTCCCGCGTACATGATCGCCACCCGGTCGGCCATGCGGGCCACCACGCCCAGGTCATGGGTGATCAAAATCATCGCCATATTCAGTTCTTTTTGCAGGCTTGAAAGCAGATGCAGGATTTGCGCCTGGATGGTGACATCAAGGGCGGTGGTCGGTTCGTCGGCGATGATGAGCGCGGGTTCGCACATTAGAGTCATGGCGATCATGATGCGTTGGCGCAGGCCGCCGGAAAGCTGGTGCGGATACTGGGTAAGCCGACTTTTGGCGCCGGTAATACCGACCTTCTCAAGGAAATAAATGGCTTTCTCGCGGGCTTCTTTCCTACCACCGCTGCGATGCCTGAGAAATACCTCCTCCATCTGATCGCCAACGCGATAAACCGGGTTCAGGGACGTCATGGCATCCTGAAAAATCATGCCCATTTTGTTGCCCCGCAGAGCCGCGAATTCCTTCTCGTTTAGAGCTAGAAGATCAATGCCCTGCAGCGACAATTGGCTGGCCCGCATTCGTGCTTTGCGGGGCAAAAGGTTCATCACGGCCAGTGAAGTAATCGACTTGCCGCATCCCGATTCGCCAACGATACAGAGGGTTTCGCCCTGCTTAAGATCAAAACTTATATCGGAAACGGCATGCAAGGTGCCCGCCGGCACGTCGATATCGATGACGAGATTGCGGACGTCCAATACCGTTTCTAACGATAGGTTGTCCAATTGGGAATCTGTCATCATAAATCCCTAGTTACGCCCTTCAGGCGCTGTAATGTCGCGGATGCCGTCGCCCAGCATGTTGATGGCAATGACCAGAAAGAAAATGGCCAGACCGGGAATGGTGATGAGAAAGGGCTTGAAGAACATGTAACTGCGGCCTTCAGATACCAGAAGACCCCAGGAAGGTGTTGGCGGCTTTACACCTAATCCCAGGAATGACAAGGCCGCTTCAACCAAAATGGCGACGGCCATTTCCAGACTGATAATGACGATGATTTGGTTCATGACATTGGGCAATATCTCACCCGCCAGAATACGCAATTTGGAAGCACCAACCGCTTCAGCGGCGGTTACATAGTCGTTGGCTCTGATTTGTTGGGTAACACTGCGTGTTACCACCGCATAGCGGTCCCAGAACAGAAATCCGAGAATAAGTATGAGTGCCAGAATGGAGCCGCCAAATACCGACACCAGGGACAGAGCTACCAAAATGGGCGGTAACGCCAGCTTGACGTTGATCAGATACATGATAACGGCGTCCAACCGCCCACCGAAATAGCCGCCGATGATGCCCAATGCCGAGCCGACAACAGCAGATACGGCAGCAGCGAAGAAACCAATCATCAGCGAGATTCTTGCGCCGTATATGACCCGGGTCAGATAGTCCCGACCCAATGCATCCGTGCCGAGGACATGTATCCAGGTACCCGTTTTACCCCAGATCGGATCAATCAAACGTTTGGTAAGTTCCTGGTCGAAGGGATCGTAAGGAATAATAAAGGGCGCAAAGATAGCGATGAAAACAACGACCAGAACAAATCCACCACCAATGATGAACCCGTAATGTGAACGGGCCCGGCGACGCATGAGTTCAGGTGGCGTCGGCGCGTTGACTTCGAATTCATCGCGCATTTCCGGGTGAAATTGTTTACCCTTAGAAGGAAAAGCGTCCGTCAGCGAAATCTGTCGCTGTGAATTCTGTGCCAGCGTATTTTGTTCAGTTATGCTCAATACCGTTCCCTGGACAAATTTATTCCTAACCGAGCCTGATGCGGGGATCCAACCGGGCGTTGATCAAATCCGATAAAAGGGTCAGGAAAATGTATATAAATGAAATCATCACCACGATTGACTGCACCACCGGGAAGTCCTGGCGCATGATTGATTCAAACGCTAGAAACCCGACGCCGTTCAAAGCAAAAACGGATTCGACAATGACCGATCCGCCCAGCAGAAATCCCAGAGATACAGCTGACAAAGATACCACCGGCAATATGGCATTGCGCAAGGAGTGTTTGAATAAAACGGACAGGGGGCTTAGTCCTTTGGCTCTGGCGGTCCGGATGTAATCGGACTCCAATACTTCCAACATGCCCGTTCTGGTTAGACGCATAAAGGCAGGCATGACCGAAAAAGCCAGCGTGACCGTGGGTAATATAAAATGCACCCAGGTTTCGGAACCCGAAATGGGCAACAGGCGCAGTACAACACCGAAAAAATAAATCAGCAGAAGGCCGAACCAAAAATTTGGTATGGCCTGGCCGAAAACAGCAAAAGCGAGTGCCCCCCGATCAATCCAGGTGTTCGGATAGACGGCCGCCAATACCCCGAGTGGTATAGCGATCACCAGACCTAAAATGAGAGCAGACAAAGCCAGTTTTACGGTGACACCGATGCGTTCGAGGATTAACTCGGTAACCAGATCGTTGGTAAAGAGGGAACGCCCGAAATCGCCTTGTACGGCGTTGCCGACCCAGTCAAAATATTGAATATATAGGGGGCGGTCCAATCCATATGCTTTGGCGACTTCGGCGATATCCGCTTGAGAGGCATCCTCCCCAGCCAGTTCCGCCGCCAAATCACCTGACAGACGCAAGAGGCTAAATCCGATTAACGAGACAGTGATGCCAACCAGAACGGCTATGTAAAGTCGATGCAACAGAAAGCGAGCCATGGGTACTCCACTAACGTTCAGCCTCTTAAATATGGGGGATGGCCAGTCGTTTTATTATCTGTTATTCGGTCAGTTCTGGCATAATTATTTTTGCGCTTCGTTCTTCTTTAAAGAAATTCTATTGAAAGCCTAAAGTACCGGTAACAGTTGACTCTATCCCTCACATATTTAACAATTATCCAATTGTTATATCGATATTATCTTTCAAACAAGTACTTTTTTCTGCTGGTTATTTTGAACTGAGAATCGTTTGAAAAAAGCCAAAAATAGCATGAATCTAGTTGGTAGTAATTTAAGGGGTATGGCATGGATTCAGGTCTCCGAAGAGATATTGAATGGGATTGTTCCCGGGTGGTTATTCAGTTTTACAATAACCTGGATGCCAGGCAGTATGACGACTTGGTCGACCTATTTGAGGCGGATGGAGTTTGGAAACGCCAAGGTAAGGAACTTGAAGGCCAAGCGGCGATTATGACAGCCATGCAGGCGCGAGGTGAATTCCTGGTTATCCGACACGTGGTTACCAATATCCAAATTATCGTCGAGGATGAAAACAACGCTTCTTCAGCTGAATATGTCACCATCTATCGCTTTGACAGTGAAGAAAAATTGGACGGGCCGGCACCTCTTGATGGCCCGGGCGTTATTTTTCTCTATCAGGACAAGCTGGTTCGGACGGACAGCGGTTGGAAAATAAAAGACAAGCGCGGCCGGCCGATTATGGTGAAGAAAAAGAAAAGCTAAAAAATCCGCTCCCCCGAAATAATTCAAGGGAGCGGGATAAAGAATTTATTTTTCGGTTCTGCTTATTTCCAGGACATGTGGTTCAATACCGCGCCGTAAGGCGAAAGAGAGCCTTCCTTGATGGTCAGGTTTTTGTCATGGACAAAGACCGTCGGCAGGGTTGAGATGGGCAGAACATAATTCATCTTATTGACGTGGTCATAGGCCTGCTTGTAGTACTCACGTCGCTTTGCTTCGTTCATTTCCGCGCCACCGAGTTTTCTGAATTTCTGCAACACCGGATCGCGCCAATAGTCGCTGGGGCTGCCGGAGAAAAACCGATTCATTGTCGAAGAGGCATCGGGTAGACCGCCGGAGCTCCAAAGGCTAACCAAAATCTGAAATTTGCCCAAGCGGTCCTTCTTTCGGAAGACACCGAAATTTACCGGGTCGACTTTACCCCTTATGCCAATTTTTCGCAGCTCGCCGGCAACCGCAACGGCCATATGACGGGAAAATCCAAGGGCGGTAATTTCGACGTCGAAACCATCAGCGTAACCGGCCTCGGCCATAAGTTTTTTCGCGGCCGCACGATCAAATCCCGGCGGTTTGGTGCTGTAGTCGCAACCTTTTTGGACGCGGAAACACATGGCGTCGATAACCTTAACTTTGTCGCCACCAGCCAGCACCGCATTGGCAACGGTTTTGCGGTCGATGGCCATGGAAATCGCCTTTCGGACCCGCTGGTCAGATAGCATTTTCTTACCTGACCGGTTGACCGAATCCATCGACAAATAACTGTAAAGCAGGCCGTTGGTGGCCGTGTTCGCCAGATTTGGATTGGCTTTCAAGGCCTCGACCTGGTCTTTGGGAATGCTTCTGACGAGATCGACATTGCCTGTTATCAATTGGGCAACCCGCGACTGGAGATCGGGATAATGTCTAGCCGTCACTGTTTTGATCGCCGGCAGAGGTTTCCAGGTGCCGCCGTGTTTGTAGCCGTCATGGCGAACCATCACTATACCCTTGTTGGGGTTGACCAGGGTTACCTTGTAGGGGCCAGTGCCGATTGGGTTCTTGCCGAAATCGCTTTTTGCTTTCAGCTTACCATGGGTATCGGACGGATAAATGGGGATGGACTTGGCTAACCTCATCAAACCGACTGCCGTCGGGCGCTTAGATGTAATCCGCACTTTGTATTGGCCCAGTTTTTCGACGTTCTTGATCCAATTATAGTTGGTTTTGAAGCGGATTTTAGTTTTCGGATTGATCAGCCAGTTGACAGTGTAGACCACATCGTCGGCATCGAATTTGGAGCCGTCATGGTAATTCACATCGTCCCGCAGATCAAAATCCAACGTGTTGACGTCAACACGTTTCCAGGATTTTGCTAACAGGGGATGGAACTTGCCGGTGAAGTCGTCATAAAAAACCAAGCCGTCATAAACGATACGGGCGGTCAGGGCCGATTCGGGTTTGGGATCATAGACCAAGTCCACTTTTGAAATCGGGTGCTCGAAGGCAATCCGCAAGGTGTCTTTGGCTTTTTGTCCGGCTGCTGGCAAAGCCAACACCACCATCGTCATGGCGGATATGCTCAGACTGAATAGTTTTCGATTATTCATTGGTGTTCCTCCGTGTTGTAAAAATGTTGTTAAGTTTTATTTAATTGTAAAAATTCAATTTTGATTCAATTCGTCGTTTTTACCCCTTCAAGCTGCAGTCCTATCAGGCAGCCTCAGATTGTGTGTCTAAAAGTTTTCGAACATCGTTTTCAATGACGGTGCCGGTGAAAAATTCGGGATTCTGCCGGGCGAAAAAGGCAACCGGATTGGTGAACATGAAGTCCTGGAAATCCTGTTCGCTGAATAATCCCTTTTCAATGTTTTTGTAGGCGCTCGGCACACAGTGGGTCATGTCTTCGACATCCCAATGTCCGATGTCTGATCCAAAAAATGCCTTCAGTTTGGCGCCATAGTGATTGAGATTGGAGTTAAAGGCGACGGCATTCATGGCGTCATCGGCCTCACAGCCGAAGTAAAACGGTTCAACAAATAGACCATAGATATCCTTCTTTTCCTTGATTTGACAGCGTTTGAATTCGTCGATTTCGATATCATCTGCTGTGAAACCGCCCATGGTATTAATTTTCATGTCCTCCCGAATCGCATCCGGCGTAATGATGCCGCCGCCGTATTTTTCGGCAAGCTCTGATAGCAAATCGAGATCCAGTTTAGCGGGATCCAGGTTTTTTTTCATAAAGTCGAGATTGCGTTTTTCCCAGTGTTCGAACAAATCATTGTAGAGTTGAGCCGCCCAGCCAACACCACCCTCCAGGAAAGCGAAATTGAGGCCAGGAAAACGCCGTGTCACGCCGTCCAGGAAAATATTACGGCAGAAATAGTCGCCCGACGTCGAAAAACCTCCCAAATGGTTAAACACGAAATTGGTCGGCGAAGAATGGCGGGAACCGCCGGCGCGGGCGGCCGTGTGACAGGCTACCGGTATATTCAAATCAAGACAGCGTTGCCATACCGGATCATAATCGTACAGGGCATCAAGGGCCACGGGATAGACCCGCTCCGTATATTTACCTAATTCCGGCGCATTGGCCTCGATTTCCGGGGGGGCGAGCCTAACTTCCGTGCCGAACGTAGCCGCCTTGAATCCCAGTTCATTGATAGCGTAATCAAGTTCGGTCAACGCTTCGTCCGGCGAGAACATTGGAATACCGGCCGACGGGATCAGGCGGTCGCCGACCTCGCTGAAAATATCGGCCAACATTGTGTTAAGCGCCCGGTGACCAACCTGACGCAGTTCGTCGTCCCGCACATGCATGAGCGGTAGAATGGCTGTCGAGTAGACAACGGAAACATCGATTCCACCTTCATCAAGCCGTTCACGGAATAGTTTCGGCAGCATGGCTGTCGCCCGGTCCAGGGAATTAGGTCCCGAAGGCATGCCCCAGAAGATGGATTTTACGTCATGATACTTCCATGGCGAATCCATGGTTTCATAGCGGCGCGCGATACCCGGCCCACCGACCTGTTTGATATAGTCAAGCAAGGTTAATGCAGATTCCAGTACATGGGCATCCCCGTCAACAATGGGGTGCCCTACCTTAGCCCTGATCTCACTGGCTGTTGTAGAAGTGCTTTTGGTCTCCGCCAAAATTCTTCCTCCTCAGTTATCTACGGTTTATCAAATCTCTCTCAATCTTTAAAATCGATAAACTTTTTCACCTTTCCCAAGACTGTTTCGGCAATAGTTTTCAGCAAATGCCGCTGACGGATCCATTCGTGCCGGTGTCTAAGGCGCGCCTTCTTTGATCTATATGATCCAAGTGTTGATACATAATTTTCCCGGCGCCTTCGCTGTCGCCAGCTTTTATTTTTTCGTAAATTTCTCGATGAATGCCGATGACCCGTTCGGGGATGTTGGGACTGCTGGTGCCGTTATTGTCTGACCAAATGACAAACCGGCAGGCCCTGAGCTGCATCGCCAGAACCCGGTTGTGCGATGCATCGGCTATGGCAAGATGAAATTCACGGCTTGATCGGGTAAAAGCGGAGCGATCGAGCAGCAAACCATCGGCCTCATCCAACAGGGATTTCAGACGGTCCAAATCTTTTTCGTTGGCGTTAATGGCTGCCATTTCCGCAGCTGTCCGTTCGATTGATTTTTGCACCTGGAGAATTTCCTGACTGCTGACACCGACCAGATTTAATTGGATCGCCATGGCGTCGGCAATACGGTCCAGATTACCGGTTGCTATTCGTACTCCGCCCCTGGCACCGACCCTGATTTCCACGATACCCATGGCTTCCAACGTGCGCAGGGCATCCCTTGCGGTCATCCGGCTGACACCGAATTCCTTGGCAATATCCTTTTCTGAGCCCAAAAAATCGCCGGGGTTGAGCTTGCGGTCGAATAAGGCTTCCCGGATTCGGGAAACAATTTTTGACGAAAATGTACTCGTTTCGTAGGTGCGCCCAGGATTGGCGAGATCATCGCCATCAGATATCAAGGAAGCTAAGATCACTATGTCAACCTTTCGTAAATATACTATCGATATGATTTTTAAGGCTTTTATAGTGCCTGATTGGGTTTTAAAGTCAAGTGCGGCTGGGTAAAGCCGCAACTTTGAAAACGGTTTCTTGAAGGCTCGAGGTCCCACTCGGTGAATTATTCAGCTGCCATTTTGAGAGCACAAATCCAGGCGATTTTGGAAGCCCTGGGAATGCCGTCTGATTACATCGTGACAACCGTCGATGCCATGGTCGAAACCGACCTGCGTGGTGTTGATTCTCATGGTGTCGGGATGGTTCCGGCGTATCTCAACATGTATCGGCGAGGGTTGATCATCTTTGATGCCCCGATAAAGGAAGTGAAAGACCTGCCGTCGCTGGCTTTGGTCGATGGCGGTCATGGTCTGGGCCATCCCGTCGGCGCCTATTGTATGGAATTGGCCATTAAGAAGTGCAATGAAACGGGCGTCGGGATGGTTGTGGCGCGAAACTCAAACCATTACGGTGCGGCCGGTGGTTACGCCAGGCGGGCATTGGTGCACGGTTTTATCGGCCTGTCGACCACCGGTACGCCAGGTATGGGGCTGGTGCCGACTTTCGGCAAAAAAGCCATGTTGGGAACTAATCCCATCGCTTTTGCTGCACCGGCCAGGCGCAATCCGCCCTTTGTGCTTGATATGGCCACAACCACCGTTGCCATCGGTAAGCTCGCCATTGCGCAACGATTGGGTCTGCCGATACCGGAAGGATGGGCGCTGGATGAAACGGGGGCGCCGACAACGGATGCCCGTGTAGCACGGGAGGCCCGCCGATTGACCGCCCTGGGTGGCAATCGGGAACTCGGCAGTCACAAGGGATACGGTTTGGCCACCATGGTGGATATCCTGTCGAGCACCCTTTCCGGTGCAGCGATACCGGGTGTCGAAGATCATTTAGACCGAAATAACAATAGCGGCGGTAATGTCGGGCATTTCTTTATGGCCATAGATCCCAATGTTCTCCGGGATGACGGCGCGTTTGAAGACGATCTGGATGATCTGATCGATGCCCTCCACGCCACGCCGCCAGCTGATGAAAATCAGCCGGTGCTGGTTGCCGGTGATCCCGAAGAAGAATGTTATGCAACGCGCCAAAGGGAAGGAATTCCTCTGGCCGACCGGTTGATCGACGAATTAGAAGTAGTTTGTCTGGAAGTGGGGTGTAATTTTTTATTGGGCGTATAGCTTTGAATCATGCAAATATTTCAATGTCAGATGCCCTCGTTTTAGTCGTTTGAAACATCGAAACCCTTTACCGAAGAAAGTTGGATTTCCCAGCGGAAAATCTGTATAACGACCTCATGAAAATTAAAGTAGAACTCGAAAACGGCGTCCGCCTAGCTTGGCCCACACCCATATTTAGCAAACTGTTTCCCGATACCGGAGGGCTAAACAGCCGCCTGCTGGAAATAATCCATGAAAAATAGTAACAGGACACGGGAAATGCCAAAAGCGTCACTGGCGGCTGGCATTCCTCCGATGATTTGCACACCTGGAACTATCCTGAAATCGGTCAACTGATCGGCTTTGTTACCGAAGCCATCACCGAAATGACCAAGGTTTCATCTGGCCTGACGGAAGATCAATTTGGTGCCGATACGACATATATCGGCTGGGCTAATATTTTGCGCCAGGGCGGCTATCACAAAATGCATACCCATCCGGGCAGCGCCTGGTCGGGCGTTTATTATATACAGGACGGGTTGGGCGGTGAACCCGATGATGCGCCGGAAGACGCCGGCTGCATCGAATTCTATGATCCCCGGCACGGTGTGGAAATGGTGCCGGTGCCGGGTAACCCCTTCGGACAACGGTTGTGGTTTCCGCCAGAGAGCGGTCGGATTTATTGCTTCCCCGCCTGGCTGCGCCATATGGTAACCCCTTATCAGGAGAGCCGTGAAAGGGTGACCATTGCATTTAATGTTCGCGTGGAAAATTTTGAAACTTTTGAATAGTCCTTGCCGCTTAGTAGAAACATTCAAAATTTTCTATTACTAATTATAATAAAGATATGATATTTATGGACCTGTTTTTCAAAAGGTCTGATCATGGGCAATGTAAATTTAGAAGACGTTCGCCCCATAACGCGCCGGCGCAATGGCAATGATGTCTTTTCTCCGATTTTTCAGAAAAGAATGACACCATTGTGCAAATGGTACTTTTTCATGCGCGCCAAAATTTTGGCCGATCAGAGGGATACACCGGTTAATCCCCACAAGGCGGTGATCGAAGACACCAGAGCAATGGCAATCTCGATCAAGGAGATGGTTAAAGAACTTGGTGCCGAGATCGTCGGCATTGCGGCCTACAATCCAAGCTTGATTTACAACGACGCCGACGTAGTTGACCACAAATACGCTATCGTTTTCGGGATGGCCATGAAATACGATATAATGGTCGATATCGGCCCCAAGTCTCAGGAGGAGGTTCATAGGGTCTACTTCACTTTAGACGAAATCGGCGTCCGCTTAACCCATCGCATCGGCGCCTATGGCTATGGCGCCCGCACCCACCCGAATACAGGTGATTTTCCGTTGCCGGCTTACGGTTATCTGGCCGGTTTGGGTGAATTGGGTAAACACGGCTGCCTGATGTCGCCGGATTTGGGATCGTCTTTCCGTCTTTCCGCCGTCACCACGGATCTGCCCCTAGAGATCGATGGTCCCCAGGATTACGGCTATAACGATATCTGTACGTCCTGTGATATCTGTACTCGCTTTTGCCCTGGTGAAGCCATCAGCCCGCAAAAGGAAAAAATCGCCGGTGTTGTCAGGTGGCATGTGGATTCTGATAAATGCCAACCGTTTTTTTCCAAATTATTCGGCTGTAAAATATGCCTGTCGGTTTGTCCGATAACAGCACGCGCGCCAAAACTCAGGGACAGCTATAAGGAAATGGCGAAAATGGTTAGAGACGCCAAAGATGCCGCAGGTATGCTCGCGGCTATTGATGAGGCGACGCCGCTGCATCTTGAACAGTTCGAAGGTCTCAAATTCGAGCCTAAAAGAATAAGCGACCTGGACAGGGACTAACGACCGCGATTGGGCCTTCCTCGTTCGGAATATAGGATCGGCTCATCGGAAATTTTCCCCAGCAACTACTCTACCCATTGTTATTGGATACAATAGACACTTGACGGCGGAAATTTTAAATATATTATATATAATATCATTATACATTTAGGACAGGCAGGCGGAATGAAAAGAGTGGAATTGTCCAAAATCGCCAGGCAGGGATCGGGCGGCGATTCGTTTGAATGGGCGCCTGTCAGAGCAACTTCCGTTGCCAGTAAAATCGTTGTCCAAATCCGTGATGCCCTGTTTTCCGGCTCGTTAAGACCAGGTGACTCGTTGGGTTCCGAGAAAGAACTCGTTCAGCAGTTCGACGTTAGCCGCATCACCGTGCGCGATGCGCTGCGCTCACTAGAAACCATGGGTATTGTCGAAATTCGCGCCGGGGCGGGCGGCGGCGCCAGAATCGCCGCAGGTAATCTTGAAAGGATTTCCGATGCTTTGGCGATCCAGTTCAAACTGACGGGCGTTTCCGAACAAGAAACCGTCGATGCGCAGATCGCCATCGAAGGCGCGGCCGTTGTACTCGCAGCAGCGAGGCGGACGGCGGCAGATTTAGCGTACCTATCGGAACTATTGGATGAGGCTGAAAGCTTTCTCGATGACCCGGTGAATTTTACCGAATCCGGCCATCGCTTCCATTTGGCCTTGATCAAAGCTTCCGGCAACCGGGTCTTGACCGCCCAATTCAGTGCCTTGCGCCATGCGGTGTGGCCCAAAAACAGCGACCGGGCGAAACCTGATAACGCCCGGCGCGCCTTGGCGGCTCATCGCGAATTGTTTGAAGCCGTAAGAGACGGCCAGGGTGATGTTGCGCGGGAAATGATGTGCAGTCACCTGGAAGATATTCGGAAAATAGAGTTTCCCAATGAAGCTGACGATGAATTGGGAGGAACAATGTGTTGTTAGCCCGGTAAACGGCTCCGGCTAATAGTGAAAACGCAGAAACAAAAATAGGGAGGTATCCATGATTATTGATTGTCACGCCCATGTCAGCGCTCCAGTTGAGCTTTGGGCTTATAAAGCGTCGTTGTTATCACACCGCGGATCACACGGTCGCGGCAAAGTGAATGTTACAGACGATCAAATTCGCCATGCCGTTGAGAAGCATAAAGAATCTTTTCCCCCCCCCCATTTGCCTTATATCGATCTGGTCGGCACCAAAATGCAATTGGTTTCGCCGCGCCCTTTCCAACTGATGCACAGTGAGCCCCAGGCTAAACTGGTCCAGTGGTTCCATGAGGAAGTCAACAATATCATTCACCGTGAAACCGAGCTCTATCCGGATCGTTTTATCGGTATCGCCGGTATTCCCACCGTTCGGGACAATCCGCTAGATATTGCCATCGCCGAATTGGAACGCTGCGTCAACGAGTTGGGTTTCAAGGGGACCTTGC
>PBQI01000088.1 GCA_002725625.1 Rhodospirillaceae bacterium
ACAACAAGGCTACATTTAGTTCAGATGATTTTGCGGGAGGCTTAGGAAGTGACGTAACCATTAAGCAAGATTTTAACGACCAAACTATTCTGGACAATAGCAAACGGCTGAACCAAAATCTCGAATCATTACAAACCGCAATAGGGGGCGGTCCCATACCTTATGAAGAACGTGCGAACCATTTGACGGCCAACTTAGCTAATAAGGGGAAATTATATTACTATAATTCCGGCCCGAGTATGCCGTCTGGTACATACGGTTTGTATTTCATAGCCCAAAGCGGAACGAACTCGTACCACCGCCTTACTGTTGTAGAGGATTCTTGGGGTGGTGGTGGAGGAAACTAATGATTAGAACGTAGAGCATAAGACAATACGCCTCCCCGGCCGTATTCCACCATTTTTAGGCCACTACCCCATAGTGGTTAGTACCACTACCCAATAGAATAAATACTTATAAAATCCTTTGGGAAATAATAGAAATGTATTATATTCCCCCCCTATGTACAATACAAAAAGAATAGCGACTTACGACGCTTTCCGGGAAATAGCCGACGACCCCAATACCCGGGAAGGGTTAGTCTTTACTTCCACCGGTGAAGGCGTAAAGATGTTTACGGCTTGGGGCGTTTCTTCCCGTTGGGTTAATGACGGTTCCGGACATAAGGAAATAGTTACTAATTATTTTATAAAGAATCTTACCAAGGATAAGGACCGCGTAGAAGAAAAGCTACTAGACCTATGCGAAAAACAGAACTATAAATATTACTATGTTTCCCCCGAAACATTAGGTACGAAGTTAAACAAATTTAACGACCCTAACCGTTGGGCCAATTTACCCCAAAGCGAAAAGTATATTAACTTCGGTAAGTACCACGGTAAGCCGTTAAGCTACGTTACAAAAGACTTGGACTACTTCGTTTATATGGTATACGGTAGCGGATGGTTTCCAAGTGAACACAACGCTAAAAAATGTTTGGAATATATTGCGGAAATACCGGAAGTAAAAAAGGCCGTAGAAGACAAAAAGAAGGCCGACGCCAAGGCTAACCGGGAACGCGAAGAAAAGGACCGTAAGGTAGCCTTAAAACGGGCCAAAAGCCAACCCGTAGGGAAACCCGGGGAACGGATGAAGTTAGAACTTACTTTAGTGCGACTATTTGAGTTTAACAATTACTACGGCGAACGCGACGGCGGATATATATTAGAAGACAAAAACGAAAACCAATTTATTTACTTTAATTCCTTCCATTTACCTTTAGGCGAAAAAGAAGACGTAGAAGGTTACCCGGAAATAGTAGACCGATATTTAGAAGTAGGCGAAACGGCTATAGTAAACGCTACTATAAAGAAACATAACAATAGCGTAAAGTATGGAATTACTACCCAACTTTCCCGGATACACGCTTTACAAATTGGGGAAGACTTAAGAAACCAACTAAATAAAAAAGGGGCCAACCATAGCCAACGATAAACTCCAAATTAGCGATAACCTAGCTATACCGTCTTGGGACCGGGAGGCCGTAAGACCGGCGGAAGTTCCCCGGTCTTGCGGTTCTTGTTCGCTTTGTTGTGTCCTATTTAATATAGACGATATAGAAAAAGTTAAAAATACTACTTGTAATAAATGTGTTTTAGGCCGGGTTGGTTCTTGTAGTGATTACGACAACCGGCCACAAGCTTGTATAGATTTCCGTTGTTTGTGGCTACAAGCCGGGGACCAAGACGGGACCAACTGGAAGAAATATTATAGGGAGGACTTTAGGCCGGATAAAATCGGGGCCTTAATGGATGTAAACCCAACCGGGGAAATAGTCTTAATACGCGTTAAAAAGTTCCGCGAATGGGACGGCCTTAAAAAAGCCTTTAAGATTTTCGTAAGTGCCTTAAGTGATTCTATGCCCGTGTTAATAGTAGACGGCGACGGGACCTATAGGGCTATCGGTAACGCTATCTTTATATGGTTCGAAAAGGCCGGTTACGAAGCTTCGGCCATTATTAACGGGGAATTCGGTAGGGATACTTTCGACGATACGGAAGAGGGAAGAAAGGGCCTTTATCAACATTTGGTCAACTCTAAAGTTAATAAGATAGTAGTAAAAAAACAATAAGGACGGGACGACGGTATGGAAATACAAATGGACAAAACGGAACTATGGACCTTTTCGATTGGTAGCCGTAAGCTTATTTTTAACCAACTACCGGCGGACAACAAGGACGAAGACAAGGTTTACGAAGTTAAAGATAAAGAAGGGACCTTAATACTTCGGATAATAGAAAAGCCCAACCTTACAACCATTACACCGGCCGGGACCAGTTTAAGGCTAATTAAAGAAGATGTTTATATCCTTGCCGGTTTTTTACAACATAAAGACGAACAAGCTAAAAAAAGTATATAGATAAAAGGGGAAAATTGCTTAACTTTACAACTGTTTATAAATTAAATAAGGAACCTATAATATGGGACTAAATAGTAATGTCCAAATAAAACGTAGTACATTAGACCGACTAAAGCGTTATCGGGCCGTAAGCGGTACAACCGCTACCCATATAGCCGACGCGTCTATAAACGAATATTTGGACCGTAAGGGCTTCGAAAAGGACCGGGCTATACCTTCGCTTAATGGGACGCCCAAGACAAAAACTTAATAACAAGGGGGCCGGTTTCGTTATCCGCGATTTACCGGGTTTACCGTGGTTCGTTTGTGTTTCTCACCTTCCTCTCGCCACGAAGACCGGGTTATTTTCCCGGCCCCCGTTTTTCGAAACCAACAAAAAGGGAAAAGCAAATGGAAGATGTTACAGTAGTAACCGGTAACGGTAGCAACCCGAGAGACCGGATAGTCGAAACTAACGGCGAACCGGCGGACCTCTTGGTAATTGTAAACCCACTTACCGGCGAAGAGGTAGAACTAACCGCTACGGCTTTGGTGGACCAATGGGCTTTATGTAAGGACCATATTAGGGCCTTATATAAGTTTAAAGACGTTATCGAAAGGAACTTGGTAGAAATTACCGGGCCACCTTTAGACGGCGGAAGAACCGCTTACCTTAATACTGGCGTAGGTAAAGTTAAAATCCAACGGAAAGACTCTACTACGTGGGACCAACCCCTATTAAGTGAAGCCGTCTTTTTACTTGGACCGCAAGAAACCCGAAGGCTTGGAATCTCGACCTTATATAAGCCCCACTTGGGTAAAATTAGGTCGTTTCTAAATACCGAACAAGCGGACCCGGACTTAAGAAAGGCCAAGGAACTAATAATAGAAAGCAAGACGCTAAAAGAGTTAAAGCCTATTATAACCTTGGTAGAAACCCCCAACCCTTAACCCCTAACATAAGGACCCCTAAACTATGGACAGACAAGAAAAACAAAAAGCGGTAAACCGGACCCTTTCCGAGAAATACGGATTAGACCCGGCGGTCCACTTTTGGAAACAAAAACAAAGCGGTTTATTTATCGCTACCTATGACGCTATTATGATTATAGCGGAAAACGAAGGTATTACCTTTACCCAACCTATCCAAAATTGGGACGCGTTACCGAATATTTGTATAATGATTTCGGCAATGCACCCGGACGGCCGGGAAGTGTGGACCTTTGGCGAATGTTCGGCGGATAATAACCGTAATGTTTACCCTTTCGCTATGGCGGAAAAACGGGCAAAATCGCGGGGCGTTTTGATGTTAATAAACGCTTACCAGTATGGCGTAAAAAGTGAAGTAGAAGCGGACGACTTCAAACGCGTCGCTTCCAGTATGGAGGACGGCGGTAACACGGATTACCACCAAGAACAAGAAGCTGAATTAACCGGAAAAGGAAAACCGGCGGAAAACACCCCTACCGACAAACCGGGAAACTCCCGTCTACCGGGAAAAAGAAAGGCTTACAACCTTTCGGCGACAACAAAACAACGCGAACTAGTTAATACGATACTAACAGAAGAACCGCGTTTATGGACCGACGTCGAAGTAAAAGAATGGTTGGCGAACTTCGAAGTGGCCGTTATTTGCCGACGAGAGTACGGTGATATGATAGACGACCTAAAGGCCCATCAAAACCAAAAGCGTTTCGAACGCCGGGAATATGTAGTAGAATTCGCCCAAGTTCGGGACCACTTCGAAAGCAAGGGCCTTGGCGAAGCCTTCGAAACGAAGACGGTAGACGACTTCGGGACCAACGACCCGGCGGAACTGGTAGACTTCCTTTTACATACCGGGGAAATACCAAGCGTACTTAAGGGTTTACGGACCCTATACGCCGAAAGGACGGAAGCAAGTAGTAAGGCTATATCGCCACCGACCCCCCCGGGGGACCGCTTCCCGGTTTCAAACGACCCCGAACTATTCCCAAATAGTTAGGGTAGTTTATGGCCTTGCCGTGGTTTAGATTCTACGCGGAATTTGTACACGACCCTAAAGTATGTACGTTACCGGAAGTAGACCAAATACGTTTAGTTAAATTATTTTGTCTTCGTTGTTCTGAATCGTTGGACAAATTGGACGAAGCGGAAATAGCCTTCGCCCTACATATTCCAATAGAAGAACTACAGAAAACCAAGCGTAATTTAGTCGCGAAAGGTTTTCTTACCGAAGATTGGATTTTACGGAACTGGTCTAAACGCCAACTAAAAAGCGATTCCAGTACGGAAAGGGTTAGACGCTATCGTGCCAAGGAAACGGCCCGGAAACAAGCGGAAACGGATTCGAAACGGGAAAGTAACGGCGTAGATATAGAAGTAGATACAGATAAAGAAAGAAATACTAAACCAAATAACGGGGGGAAGACTACCCCCCGTTTAGGTAAGGTTATTATTTCCGAAATAATAGACCTTTACCATACGACTTTAAAAGACCTACCAACCGTACGCCTTCCTTTAGGACAAATAAGTAGTAGGCATCTACGAAAAAGGGTAAAAAGCTTTAAAGATGGGAAAGAAATAATAGAACACTTTAAGGAAGTCTTTAATATAGTAGCCGGGTCCGACTTCTTAACCGGTAAGACGACCGATTGGTCGGCTAATTTCCACTGGATTATAAGACCTACTAACCACGAAAAAATATTAAACGGGGAATATACTACCCTAAAAGAATATAAGAAAAAGAAGAGGCGGAAACTATATTGTACGGAGGTCGGGGAAGACTATAAACCCCTACACCCGGTAGTAGAAGTAGACCCCGAAAATAAAGCTATGTTTATATATTGTAAAATTTGTAAAGCCCCACTAGTCGAAGGTTATATATTAGAATCGCATATAAATAATAAAAGAAAAAAAGCTTTACCACTAACCCCCCCTACCGGCGAAAGCGGACCGGTAAGCCTTGGGGACATTCTCAACAAACCAAAGGCAAGATAATGGCCGAAATACATATACCGAACAGTAACATACAAAGCATAAGCTTGAGGGAATCGTTAATTATATACGAAGCCCTTAAGAATTATCGTATTTCCCTTAACCGCCTTTCGGACCTAAACAAGTCGAACGAAGTAGGTACTTTAATAGCAAAAGTAAAAGGGAAAAAATGGATAATATTCCAGAAAGAAAACCCCGAACGAGGGATGGGAAAAGAAAACCCCCGGACGGGTGTAAATGTAAAAAGCCCGTAGTACACTTACGGGGCCGTAATGGTTCCGGTAAGATTCGGGTATCTTGCCGAAACTGTAACAAGTGGGGACTAATAGACGATATTACCCGGAAGGTAAAAAACAAGCTTACCCGGGTAAACGTAAGGACCAACCCGATAAGGTCCGAAACCGGGATATTGCAACGGGCCATAGTGTCGCCGGATAAACATTTCCCACTAGAAGACCACCCGGCTATGAATTGTTTAAAAAGGATAATAGAAATAGCTAACGCGGATACTTATATAGACCTTGGCGATGTAGTAGAAGGCGATTCGGTTTCCCAATATAAGACGAAGGTAAAAGGTAAAATACCATTAGACTATAAAATAGCCGAAATAGACGCGGAGGTAAAAGATATTAAAGCCCGTTGGGACGACATAGACGAAGCTTTAGACAAGTCTTCGATTACTACTAAATATTTAACAGTAGGAAACCACGACGAACGCTTCGACCGGTTCGTAAAAAAATACGAAGTCTTAAAAGACCAATACGGCTTTATCCCATTATTTAAAGTAAAAGAACGCGGTTATAAACCTATACCTTACGGCGAAATGTTAAAAATAGGCCGTCTACACTTTTACCACGGCCACCACGCCGGGGGAATATTCCACGCCCGGACCCATTTATTAAGATTTGGGATAAATGTAATATACGGCCACCACCACAGTATACAACATTACGAACTAGGCCATATAGACGGTGTTAAGTCGGCCACTTCGTTAGGTTGTCTTAAAGACCTATCCGGGGACGCTAACGAATGGCTTAAAAACCTTTCCCACGGTTGGGGCCACGCCGTCGCGTCCGTCGATTGGTACGACGACGGTAACTACGTTACTAATATCCACAGAATAATAGGCGGTAAGACCGTCTTTTATGGTGAATACATAGACGGGAATATTTAATGACTTATTCAATTACAGACGACGTAAATAAGGCCAAAGCTTGGGAATGTTTCTTTATGGAAGAAATGGGTAGGTTATTGGACCTTAAACTATTATGGAATCCGGACCGGTTTATTATAGATTGGTCCGTCGTAGATAAAAGCTTAAATATAATAACCCTTATTGAAGCGAAGGTACGAAAGAACCATAGCGTCAACAAGTGGGACGACTTTATGGTAGGTTTAAGGAAATACCAATGGGGAGTAAACTATTACCTAACTACTGGAATACCCTTCGTACTCGCTTTTAGGTTTAGCGACGCTATAGTAACTTATAAACATAATCCGGAAAAGAAGCTTATGGTAAAATATACCGGTAGGTCCGTTAATAAACGATGGTCCCAAGATGTTACCCCTTGTGTCCACATCCTTAAAAGCGATTGTAAAATATATAACCTTCCTTATTCTATTCCGGTCAATATGGTAGAAGACCTTAATACGAGGGTATGGAAGGACATAAGCCAACCTATCGAACTTTACTTAAACAAGATATACGAAGGTAAAAGCTTTGTAAACTATGAGTAAAAAACATATTAAGAAACGATTAGGTAGTATACGCTTCTTAAGGTTAGACGACCCTCATTACGATTGGGAAGCGTTAGAAAAGTCTTTATACTATGAGGGTTACCAACCGGGTAAATACGGCTACATAGAAGTACATAACGAAACTTGCGTAAACGGTAACCACCGTATGGAAATACTAACAAGATGTAAAGAAAATTTAGACCGGTGTATATGGGTAGCAAAGGTTAATAATTGGTCATACTTTTCCGGAATAACTATTACTATAATCCTTTCCCCTTTATTTCTACCTTATTTCTTCTTGTTTAGTTTAGTGCGACGCCTACTTAAGGCTACCGGCCTATATAAACCAAAGGTAAGACATTGGACCGATAAGCGGGGGTGGCATAAAAACTATAGGATAAAAGAATGGAAGAAAGCCTACCAAAAAGAAAACGCGGACGAACGGGTAAAACTATGGAATAAACCATACAAGAAACAAGGGGGGAATAAATGCTAATAGATGTTATATATTTCTTGTGGAATATGGCCGGAATAGTGTTTTTTGGTGGAATAGGGGCCTTTCTAATGTATTTAGTAGGCTTAACCTTGTACGACTTTATTAACCGGCATTAGGGGGGTTTTATAGTGATTAACATAAAAAGAAATTGGCAAGGTGTAGGGTTGGCACTCTACGGTAAGCCCCCCCTTTTTCCCTTATATTACAACGATATAAGGCGTATCCCTAGCGAGGGATGCGATTATTCAATTATGGAATGTAACTCATTTTGCGGTCCCTTAAAAAAGACTGACGGGGGGCCCAAGTGCATAACCCGGACCATACACTAACTAAAGGGAGAATCAAATGGCGTTAGAAATAGAACAGAGTAAGGGGGTACTATTCCCCAACGATTACAAGACAGAAGGCGACAACCAACCGGACTTTAGGGGTGAAGTAGAACTCCCCCCGGGGTATGGGTACACCGGACCAAAGGACG
>PBQI01000089.1 GCA_002725625.1 Rhodospirillaceae bacterium
AAGTTCATCGGGGAGATGGCGGCGGAGGGATATCCGGTTTCTGTCGGCGGATTCTGCAAAGCGCCGTTCGACCATGTGCTCGATTTTCTGCGGGGCTCCAAGGGTGGAATGCTGGATATGTTCCGGCGTAAGGAAAAGCTATTGGAAACCCTGGCTAAGGCGCGGCAATTGTTGATTACCAATGTGGTCGCCGAAGCAAAATCCGGTGACTGCAACATCGTTTTCATGCCTCTTCATTGGGGGTTGGACGGTTTAATGTCCCACGAACAGTTCATGACCTTCTACTGGCCCGAACTGCGGAACACCGTCATCGAACTAATCGAAAATAATTGCGTGCCCTGTTTGTTGTGGGAAGGGGACTGCACCTCCCGCATGGAATTCATCGGTGATATTCCGGAGGGAAAAGCAATCTACTGGTTCGAACAGGGCGATCTTTTTAAAGCCAAGGAAATTCTGGGTGATGTTGTGTGCCTCCGGGGCAACGTACCGCCGTCGCTGCTCAACACCGGCACCCCGGACGATGTCGATGAATACTGCAAAAAACTGATTCAGATGGTTGGCCGTGGTGGTGGCTTCATTCTCGATGGCGCCATCGGCATTCCCGACGAGGCCTTGTTGGAAAACGTGGTCGCCATGGCAGAGTCGGTCAAGAAGTACGGAAATTGAATTACCAAGAAATTAACTGTACCGTATATCGGTACAGTTGTCCCACATAATAGGTTGATATTTTACGCGAAATTTGGAATGATAGAGTCACGAGTCGAAAAAATCGGCCAATTTCATTAAAAATCTGACAGAGAGACCACATAAAGGGGAGTCCAATGAAACGTCTACTGACATTATTCTCATTTTTACTGGTTGCCTTATCTTTCAACACCATGGTGCAAGCGCAAAGTGCACCCAAGGAAGTCATTATCGGTGCTTCCGTTCCCAAGAACGGCGTTTTGGCCGCTTTTGGTTCCTATGCCGGCTGGGGATATAGAACCGCCGTTGCAGAAGCCAATGCCAAAGGTGGCGTTATGCTGAAAAAATACGGCAAGCGGGTGCCCATCAAATTGGTCGTTTATGACGACGAAAGCCGTCCAGAACTGGCCACCAAGAATATCGAACGCCTGATTATCAAGGACGGTGCTCACGCCCTCCTGGGGTCGGCGACACCGCCTCTGGTTATCAGTGGCGCGGTTGTGGCAGAACGGGAACAAATTCCGATGGTCGCGGCTTTGTCGCCTATCCGGGCTTTCCTGGGCGCCAATAAGGCGGGTTGGAAATGGACCTGGAACATGTTCTTCGATGAGTTGGAAATGACCCAGCAACAGTTCCTCACCATGAACCAGGTAAAGACCAACAAAAAAGTTGCGCTCTTTACCGATAACGGTCCCGACGGTGTCGTCATGGGCATGCTGTGGAACAAAAACGCGCCGAAGCATGGCTATGAAATCGTCTACCACGCCAAGTTCCCGGTGGGGACGTCGGAATATGGCGATCTCATCCGCCGTACCAAGGAAGCCAAAGCGGAAATTATCATTGCCCAGATGATCACGCCCGACGCCATTGCGCTTTGGAAACAGATGGGGGCGCTCAACTACAAACCGAAAGCGGCCTTCTTCGAAAAAGGCGGCGAGCCGGTCGTCTGGTGGAAGATCCTCGGTAAATTGGCCCAAGGCACCATGGTTGCCGGTTATTGGCATCCCGATCTGGGATATCCCGGCGCCAAAGACCTCCGCGCCCGTTTTGAAAAGGATACCGGTGAACTTTACAGCCAGCATATTGCGGATGCCTACGCGGCGGCTCAGGTGTTGATCGACGGCATGGAAAATGCCGGTTCCATCGATCCGGCAGCGGTCAATACAGCCATCAGTAAGACCGATAAGACCTATGTGGTCGGTCCGGTTAAATTCACCGAAGGCAAAGGCAAACGCTCTGCCGCTTTGCCGACCTTTATGCTGCAATGGCAAAACGGCGATCTGGAAGTTGTCCATCCGAAAAAGATAGCGACCAAACCTTTGCTCCATCCGATCCCCTGATCGTGGTGGGGATGTTTTAGTTAAAGATGGACGTGTTCCATTGTAGTCATCCCCCCTCCACCCTATCCCTCCCCCCTCACTGAGGGGAGGGGATACCGGGCGGCTTTACCCAAACCTTCCTCCTCCTTCGCGGGGGAGGATTGAGGTGGGGGGCTGTTTCCGAATTACCGAGTATTTTATTTTGATTGGCAAGCTGCCATGAGTTTCTACACCATCAGCGCGGGGGCATTGAACGGTCTGTTGCTGGGCGGGCTCTATGCTTGCATGGCCCTGGGCCTGTCCATGGTGTTCGGCGTCATGCGCTTTATCAATGTCGCCCATGGAGAGCTTCTGATCCTGGCGGCCTTTCTGTCCTTTGTATTTTCAACCACCTTCGGCCTTCATCCGCTAGTGGCCATGCTGGCGCTCATTCCGGTCCTGTTCGTGCTCGGTTATGTTATGCAGAGGACATTGATCAATCCATTGATGGGGGCAGGTTTGGAGCCGTCGCTACTGACGGCGTTTGGTCTTTCAATTATTGCCCAGAACCTGATGGTGGAAATCTGGGGCGGCAATACCAAATCCCTGAACACGGCATATGCAGAAATGAACGCCAAAATTTTCGGCATTGACGTGCCACTTCTGTATATCATGTCGTTTTTCGCGGGCATCGTCGTCACCGTTGGCATTCATCTTTTTATCACCCGAACTTACACCGGCCGCGCCATTCGCGCCGCTACTCAGGATGCCGCGACGGCCATGACCATGGGCATCAACGTCAACAATATTTACGCCATCACCGCCGCCATCGGCGCGGCGACGGCGGCGCTGGGCGGCACTCTGATTGGCATGACGTTCTCCTTTACACCGACCACCGGTTTCCCTTGGTTGCTGAAAGGTTTCGTGGTGGTTGTTCTGGGCGGTATGGGGAATATCATCGGTACCCTGGCGGGCGGGTTGATATTGGGTCTCTCTGAAGGCATCGGTGCGGCCTTTGTCGGCACCGGCTATCGCGATATGATCGGATACATCATCTTCCTGCTGGTTCTCATGTTCCGGCCCACTGGCCTGTTTGGTCACAAGGGATCGGAGTAGAGCGTCATGATGGATCTTCGGCAACGTTATGGTCCCTGGGTGCTGTTGGCACTGGCAACCGTTCTGTTGGCCTCTATTCCCTTTCTCGGCGATCGCTACGCTCTATTCATTGCCTATTTTCTGGTGCTCAACGTCGCCTTCGCCCAGAGTTGGAACCTAGTTGGCGGCTATACCGGACTCATATCCCTGGGCCATGCCGCGTTTTTCGGCATCGGTGCCTATGCGGCGGCCATCTGTGTCATTACCTTTGAACTGCCTTTGTGGGTAGGATTTATTGTCGGCGGGCTGTCATCGACGGTGTTTGCCTTTTTAATCTCCTTTCCCACCTTTCGGTTCAAAGGCATTTACTTCGCCATCGGTACGCTGGTACTGGCCGAAGCTTTGCGAATTTGGATGATTAATTGGGAATATATCGGCGGTGCTCAGGGCATGCAGTTTCCCATCGGTATCGGGCCCAGGCTGTCCGGCTATTTTTTCATTATGCTGGGGCTCGCCGTCATAACGACTGGGCTGCTGATGTATATTATGCGCAGCAAGCTGGGCGTTGGTCTGCGCGCAATCCGAGACAACGAAGATGGTGCCGCCAATCTGGGCGTCGATATTTTTCGCACCAAACTGGTGGCTTTCATGATCAGCGCCTTCATCGCCGGTCTGGTGGGCGCTGTTCACGGAGCGCGGCTCGGGGCCATCGAGCCCTATTCAATTTTCGGGGCGGCCTGGACCATCGGTGTGGTCAACATCGTTATCATCGGCGGCATGGGTACCATCTTCGGCCCCATCGTCGGCGCCTTTTTCGTCACCATCCTAGCCGAGACTCTGGCCGATTTTTCAGGTATTCATCTGATTATTGAAGGCGTCATTCTTATCCTGGTCATCCGCTATATGCCTTATGGGCTCTGGGGTTACGCTCTCAAATTGTGGCGTCGTCTCCCCCTGGCAAAAACGAGAGGCGCGGACGCATGAGCGGCAGTGAAAATATCCTGCTGCAGACCGACCAGGTAACGAAGGCCTTTGGCGCCCTGGTTGCCGTCAACGATCTCAGCTTTGAACTGGCTAAAGGCGAAGTGCTGGGCATCATGGGGCCCAACGGTGCCGGCAAATCAACGCTATTCAATTTGATCATGGGCGCCATGCCGTTGAGCAACGGCTCGGTTTATTTCGCCGGTCAGAAGATCGACGGCATGACCACCAACCAAATCTGCCGGTTGGGGATTGGACGGACCTACCAGATTCCACAACCTTTCCGCCATATGACCGTGGTGGAAAACGTCATCGTCGGTCAGTTCTATGGTCAGAATAAGACCGCCATGGAGCCAGCCCGGGAGAAAGCGCTGGAGATATTGAATACCCTGCGACTGGACGCCAAAGCCGAACTGATGGCCAGTCAGTTGGGTCTCCTGGACCTCAAACGGCTGGAGATGGCGCGGGCGCTCTCCACCGGTCCCCGCCTGCTGTTGCTGGATGAAATCGCAGGTGGGCTGGTGGAAAGTGAAATTGAGGAACTGGAAAATAATATCGACGACCTCAAGGCCCAGGGCCAGAGCATGATCATCATCGAACATGTCATGCGCACCCTGTTCAACCATTCGGACCGTATCCTGGTAATGAATTTCGGCACCGAAGTGGCCGTTGGCACGCCGCAAAGGATTGCCGAAAATGAAGAGGTCATCGACATCTATCTGGGCGAAGAATTAGACCGGAAAGCGCCATTGGGCGCTGCTCAATCGGCCGCACAGGAACGGGAAAGTATTTTACAAATGACGGATGTCAGTTCGGGGTATGGTGAGTTCCAGGCCCTGTTCGACGTTTCCATGGAGATTAAAAAAGGTGAGATCGTTGCCCTCATCGGCATCAACGGCGCCGGCAAATCAACGCTTACCCGGGCCATCACCAAACAAATTCCTCTTACGGCAGGCAGCGTCCATTGGCGAGGCGGGGATCTTGCCCCGTATAAAGCCTTTGACATTGTCGATCTAGGTATTTCTCAGTGTCTCGAGGGACGGAAAATATTTAACCATATGACGGTTCTGGAAAATCTCGAGATTGGCGCCTATCCTAGACACGCCAGGGATCAGCGCCATGAAACCCTGAAATGGATTTACGAGTTGTTTCCCCGGCTGCAGGAACGTGCCGATCAACTGGGTGGTACGCTGTCAGGGGGTGAGCAGCAAATGCTGGCCATCGGCCGAGCCCTCATGGCGCTGCCGAAACTTATCATCTTTGACGAAATCTCCCTTGGCTTGGCGCCCAAGATCATCGACACGATTTACGAGACCATTCCTAAGATTGTTGATCAGGGCACGACGGTTCTACTGATCGAACAAAACGTCCACCGCAGCCTGGGCATCTCCGACCGAGCCTACATCTTGGAGCGCGGCCGCATTACGTTGTCGGGAACCGCGCAAGAACTGATTGAAAACAAGGAAATCCAGGAAGCCTATTTCGGCTTGGAAACCCTTTAGTTTCGGTGTTTCGGCGACAGTCTACTTGATTCGTGAAAGTAGATTGTCACCGAAACTGATGGATGAAGTGAGATTCCAATTTAGTTGATGAGCCGTGTATATTCCTCACTGAGAATATCTGGCGCATACCGATGAACGTTGAACTGACGAAAGAGCAAAGTTTCCTGGTAGATGACAAATGTTGCGCGGTAAGTCATCGGGGCGATGTATCCGTGATAAAAGCCACGCGAACCAGATGTTACTTCGGAGAGCTTCAACTGAAGTTCTAAGACCAGTCCTTGTTTGTTCAATGCTCCGTTAATTTTTGCATTGAGGACGTTTCGGCTAATCGCCCCCTTGTTGTCCGCAGCGGGATATCCATGGAGCTTGGAAAACGATCCTATAGGTCCTAAGCACGAATTCCGGTGGTCGAATTCCCCCGAAAAAATAGGTCCTACTCAATGAGGTAATTAATTATTCCTGAGGACAAACAAAATAAATTTAAATCGCGCCCCGGATGTCCAACCCCCTTTTTATGTACCAGTTTGATGTAGAGTTTCTGGAACCGGTGGTCACATGTTTAATGCCGATCCGCAATATATCGACGCCATGAGTGGCATATCGAAAGAAGGGATAGGAAATAATTTTTCCGTTATCTACGAGGAGCCAGTCTCGACAACCCGGTTAGACGAAATCGAAGAAGTTTCGGATGCAGATTGCCTGCGCCTAATCGTTAAGGGCGCGGAGCTCGATGTTTTGAAAGGTGCCGAAAATTTATTGTCTAAAATGGTTGTGGTTGAAGCTACGGTGGAATTCGTCTTTGTCTATGAAAATCAACCGCTGTATTCGGAAGTGAATCTCTATCTTCATCAGCATGGGGTTTTAGTTCACAAATTGATCAACGTAGCGGGACGCGCTTTTCAACCGTTCACTATTAACTAAAAGCGAGAGGAGCTAATCAGCCAGAGGCTTTGGGCATCGGCTGTATTTGTTCGGGATTACAGCCGCTTGGGTGATTTGACCCCGGATCAACTATTGAAATTGGCCATTATTCTGCACGAAATATACTTCTCCTATGACTATTGTGCCAGGATACTAGCTATGCGCGGGGGAAAACTGGTGATGAGGTCTATGGTCGGTATGTAGAGAAAATCATTGAATCAAAAACGCTTCATCAAAGTTTCACTAATTTCCGGCATGAACTGTAGATAATTGATCGCTACCTACGAACTTCCAGACATTATTTTAGGTCGACCCTCAACCCCTAAACGTAAACCGTGTTCCAACGTTCGACATCACCAACTTGTCCGGCATGCGTTCGCGCATCATGCCTATGAAATTGGCGCCGGTGCAGTGCATGGGGATAACGACGTCGGGGTCGAGCGCTGCCAACTCGTCCACGGTGTGCTGGGTATACTCGATGGGGGCTAGGCCCAGATGGAAGCCGCCGATGACGGCGTGGAGCTTTTCCACATTGGCGACTGCCATGGCCGTCTTAGCTGTGTTGATGATACCGGCATGACCGCAGGACGAAATCACCACCAGGCCCTTGCCTTTGACAATGTAGCAGGTGGCATGTTCGTCTTCGTGAGCGTCCAGCACCAGTTTGCCGCTGCGTTCCGCTTCGGTGAAATGATCGTCCTCGGCCACCATGGTACCGCCACTGACTATTTCGAAGCTCTGGCGCTCGATAAATCCTGAGGTAAAAGCGTCCCCCAAATCATGAGGAACGTTGCAGCATTGGGTTTTTACGTTCTGGGCCTTTAAGGAAAGCCGGTCAATGGCACCCCAAGACATGGGCTCGACATCTTTTTCCTTGAGCCATTTTTCCCGGAAGACATTTTCACCGCCCACATAAAGGGAAAGATCGTCCGCCATGCGGCGGCGGAACTGCTCGACGAAACCATTCATACCGCCGAAATGATCCCGATGACCGTGGCTCAGGATCAGACCGTCGAGGCTGGCCGGATCAATGGCCAGGAGGTCGAAGTTGCGGCTGACGATCTCAGGAGTATAGCCGAAATCGAGCAAATATTGTGCCCGGGCACCGTTTGCCGCCGAGGCCAGGTGGAGCGACAAGCCCCATTCTCCGGCCAGGGTCGTCATATGGCGGCCGGGCACCCGCCCCACATGTTCTATTATGACATGTGGGTGATCTCCTGCCGGCAGGAATCTCTCATAAAAGGAATCAACGACAACCCGGATCGAGACTTCGTCAACCACCGACGCTGTAAAGGGAATTTGTGTTTTTATGTCGGTTGGCATTTTTTCCTCCCGGTTGCTCTCCATTCTAGTTGTTGGGTTCGTCCGGGCAAGCGGCCTTTAGGGAAACCATTCTTTGACTAAAATACTAAATTATATAATAAATTAAGTAATGCAGTATATTATTTTATATTAGATGATTAAATAGCCGGTATCGTATGGCAGGGGTGGATTAAAATGGGTGGAAAGTCCGGCACTGAACAGCTTGATATAGAAGTCAACGAAGACCGCTCGGCGGCGCTTTGGTATAGCGCCGAACGAGAAGCTGACCAGGGTTTCGCCGATGCAATAAACGCTGCCCCATCCCCCGATCAAAATTCCGCCTTTGTTAATATTAATGTCCTGCTGTTCGGGTTGCTGTCCACGGTGACCGACGAACGTAGCATTGCCCTGACGTTGCCGGCAACCGCCACGCCATTAGACGTTCTGGTGGCGCTGGAAGATAAATTCGGCAGCGACGCCTTTTCCCCCATTAAGGATCCGGTCGCCGGAATATTACCATGTTGCCGCCTGTTCGTGGACGGTGACCTGTTTGAAGATGTCCGCGCGCCCATCTCGCCGGAAGGGAAGCCGTCCACAATCGAAATGATTTTACTCAAAGGATTTGAAGGTGGTTAGACGCCGACCTGAATTGCTCTGACAGGAGGACCCCCACATGAACGAAATTAAACCGCCGCGCATCGTCGAAAAAGCACCCGAGGGAGACGAATGGATTCCTTCCACGTGTAACCTCTGTTATGGCACTTGTTCGATCCTAGTTCACAAAGTTGATGGGGTCGCCGTCAAGATCGAAGGCAATCCCAAAAGCACGGTCGGCAAGGGCCGCCTCTGCGGTAAGGGCGTCAGTGGCTTGATGACCCATTACGATCCTAACCGGGTGCGGGTACCGCTCAGGCGTACCAACCCGGAAAAAGGCATTGGCATCGATCCCGGCTGGGAGGAAATTTCCTGGGATGAGGCTCTGGATGAAATTGCCCGGCGCCTGAAGAAAATTCGCGCGGACGATCCCCGCAAGCTGTCCATCCAGCGGACGACGACGGTTTACACTATGGGCCTGCCCTGGGCCGCTTTCGCACCGGGCTTCGGGACCACCAATGTGTCTGAAGGCGGTGGTGGACTTCATTGCGGCAATTCAGCTCACCAAGTATCGGGTATGATGCATGCGTCCTGGGGTATTTTGCCTGATTTCCAATACTGTAATTACGCCATTTATTTCGGCGCCTCCAAAGGTCATGGGGCTGGACACGCTGCCAACTCCAACATGGCCATGGCGGCGGATGCCCGTGAGCGCGGTATGAAAATGGTGGTGGTCGACCCCATGTGTAACTTCGCCGCCGCCAAAGCAAACGAGTGGGTGCCCATCCGGGTCGGCACCGACGCTGCTCTGGCCCTCTCCATGTGCAATGTCATCGTCAATGAAATTGGCACCATGGACATTCCTTATCTTAAAGCCAAAACCAATGGCACCTACCTGATCGGTCCCGACGGCGCCTACCTGCGGGACAAGGAAACCAATGAGCCCATGGTCTGGGACGAACAGGCGGGCAAAGCCAAACCGCACAATGTGGCTGATTCGGAAAATACGGCCTTGGAAAGCGAGATTGAGGTGGACGGCGTCAAATACCGGCCATCCTTCGTGCTCCTTAAAGAACATCTGAAAAAATATACACCTGAATACGGCGAAGAAATCTCTACCGTCCCGGCGGCGGACATCAGGCGTATTTCTCAGGAATTTGTCGACGAAGCCCGCATCGGCAGCACCATCGTCATCGACGGCGTTACACTGCCATACCGGCCGGTCGCCGCCATTGCTTTCCGGGGTTTGCAGGGCCACCGCAACGCCACTTTTAATTTTTTCGCGGTCTTGTTGTTGAACCAGCTGGTGGGCGCGGCGGATGTGGTGGGATCATGCCTCGGTTTCAACCCGGCTTTTGCCGGCATTCCGGAAACCGGCCGCATGGGTTACGTGCCAAAAGCCGGTCCCGACGGCCTTATGGAGGTCGGCACCTGGATGGCCTACGATCCGCCTTATCCCCGGCCCGAACCTAAAAAGCCCGAGGAAATGGGGTTGCAGGATCTGTTCGTCATGGGCATGACGTCACCGTTTTTTAATTCCGAACAGGGAGAGGAATTGTGGAAGAAATTCGATATGCCCTACCGGCCGGAGATGCTCTTGAACTACGGTGCCAATTGCTTGATGAGCATCGCCAACAAGGGGCTGATCGCCGAATCATTGAAGAAACTGGATTTCATTGCCTCGTTTGATCTGTTCCTGAACGAGACATCGGACTTTGCCGATATCGTCCTGCCCGACCGGGGCTATCTGGGCTGCTATAACACACGGCCCAATATTCCTTATATTTTCAGCCATCCCGCCGGCATGGGCGATTGGAGCTGGGCCATCCAGCAGCCGGTCGTCGAGCCGGAAGGCGAAGAAAGATTGTTTGCCGACGTGCTTATTGATCTGGCCGACCGGGCCGGTTTTCTGGACGACTTCAATGCTGCCTTTAACGCCGTGTTGAATTTGCAGGGTGAGTACCGGCTTGAAAGCGGCAAGAAGTATACCTATGAGGAAATCTGCGATGCCGATCTCAAAATCAATTTTGGCGACGACCGCGGCCTCGAATGGTTTAAGAAAGAAGGCGTGGTGACGTGGCCCAAGACGCCCCAGGAAGTCTATTGGCGGGCCTTTACCGATGCCCGGGTGCCCATCTATTGGGAATGGATGCCGGAATTGAGAGAGAAAATTCAGGCCATCTCCGGGCCCGTCGGTCTCGACGTTCCCAAAGACTATTACAGCGCCCTGGCGGAGTTCCTGCCCTGCCAGTCCCATGAATGCAAAAAGGAAGGATTCGATTTCTATACCTTCTATTACCGAGATACGCTGCACACCAACAGCTTCACCATGGAGAATGCCTGGCTCGATGAGGCGGCCCAGCTTGATCCCTATTCTTATAATATCGCCATGAATACTGATTCCGGCCGCGCCCGCGGACTTGTGGATGGTGATGTGATTGAACTGGAATCGGAAAAGGGCCGAAAAGTAACCGGACGGGTTCACCTGACCGAAGCCATTCATCCCGAAGGTCTCGGCATGGCCGCTCTGTGCGGGCATTGGGCCAAGGGCATGCCCATGGCCAAAGGCAAAGGTGTATTTTATAACGAGCTTCTAGAATTGGATTGGGAAAGCGTTAATCCTGTAAATCTAACCCTTGATCTATGTTCCAAGGTCAAGGTGACGCGTGTGGAGGAAAACTGATGAAGTGGGGAATGGTCATTGATTTGAAACGCTGTATTGGTTGTTACGGTTGTCAGCTTTCTTGCAAGGCGGAACACGGCACGCCGCGCGGTGTTTTTTATGCCCGTGTGCTGAAACAGGAAGGGGGGACCTATCCGACGGTCAGCCAGACCTTCCTGCCGGTCCTTTGTAATCACTGCGAGGAACCGCCCTGTGTCGATGTCTGTCCGACCGGCGCCAGTTTCGTCTGGGAAGATGACGGTACCGTGGATATCGATCACGATCTCTGTGTCGGCTGCCGTACGTGTATGTTAGCGTGCCCCTATTCCAACCGCTATTTCAACAATAACGACCAGGCCTACTACGGTGAGCAGGGCCAGACGCCGTATGAAGAAGCACGGACCAGCCAGCACCAGGAAGGCGTTGTCATGAAATGCAACTTCTGCCGCGACCGGCGTCAGGAAGGCAAGGAACCGGCCTGCGTCGCCAATTGCCCTACGGTTGCAAGACATTTCGGTGATCTCGACGATCCGATTAGTAATGTCAGCCGCCTCATCAAGGAACGAGCGGGCTTCGCTTTGCAACCGGAAAAGGGCACCAAACCCAATGTCTATTACCTGCCAGCCTAACCGGTATTTTAGGAGGGGAGTTTAGCTGTGAACAGTATTAGATACGATAAGCTGATCGACGATCTAAAAAGCGAATACCGGCCTCAGCGGGAATGGGCGGAAGGCCGCGGCGCTTTTCTCATCTATGGCCACTTTCTGGTGGGTGTGGCTGCCGGCGGCTGGCTGCTGTGCCGCTATTACGGCATTTTTGACGGTATGGTGTTGTCCTATTTATTGGCGGGTCTGGGCGGACTTGCTCATCTAGTCAACCTAGCCCGGCCGGAGCGGGTGCTGAATATGATGCTTCGGATCCGGACGTCCTGGGTTTCCCGTGGCTTCTGGGGGCTGACATTTTTCCTGGTTGGCGGTTTTCTCTATCTGCTGTCGCAAAAGGAACTGGGATCGGTGCTTGGCGGAACTTCGGTGCTGACGATAATTGGCGATGTGCTGGCGGTCATCGGGTCACTTACCATGATGTGCTATATGGGATTCGTCTATACAGCATCAAAGGGCATTCCCTTCTGGAATTCCGCCTTGCATCCGGTTCTCTATATCGCTTATGCCATCCGGGGCGGCATTGCGGCGCTGGTTCTGGTGCTGGCGGTACGGGAGCAGGCCTTGGCCGGTGAAAGCGGTCTATTGGAGCTGTGGATTGCGGTTACCGCCGTGGTGATTGTTTTGTGGGCGCTCGAAATTTATGGTGCCGTGGCTAGTGGCGATGACACCGCCAAACGGTCGATCAACGATCTCCTGGCGGGGCGCTTGGCATTGTATTTCTACGGTGGAACGCTGATTATTGGTCTGGTGGTGCCGCTTATTTTGACCACCGGCGCGATTGCACCCATGTCAGCCGGTATCCTGGCGGTTATTGGTTTGGCATCGATTATCGGCGATTTCTTCATGAAGTTTTCGTCGATCAAGGCCGGCGTCTATCTGCCGGTGCGGCTGCCCCATTTGCACAAACCTTAGGGAATATCTGCAACCTAATGGTAAAAATGGATCAAGAATCGCCAAAAAAAGCCATAAACGATGATGGCGAAGCCAAAAAAGGCTTTGGCGTGCAGTCGATCGAAGTCGGCATGCATCTTCTGAAGGTTCTCATGGAGTTCGGGCGCCCGGTAATGCTCAAGGAATTGGCGGAAGCCGCCGGCATGTCGGCGCAGAAAGCCCACCGTTATCTGGTCAGTCTGCAACGGAGCGGCATGGTCGAACAGGATGCCGCTGGCCGTCGCTACGGGCTGGGTGAATTCGCCCTCAATGTCGGCCTGGCTGCACTCTCTCAGTTAAATGTGGTCCGCATTGCCGGGGACGCCGTTGCCGAACTGCGCAACCGGACCGATCAATCCTGTCTGCTGGCTGTCTGGGGCAGCCACGGCCCCACCATCGTCCGCATGTCCGAAGGGTCGCGGCCTCTGGTGACTACGGCCCGGGTCGGTGTTGTTCTTTCTATGGTCAATTCGGCAACGGGACGAGCGTTTGCGGCCTTTCTGCCGCGGGAAACCGCTGATGAGTTTGTCGCAGCGGAATTACCGCCGGAGGATAACGAGTCCTTCAGTGCCCTGTTGGCCGACGTGCGCATCCGGAGCATTTCAAGAACCGAAGGCGAAGAACAAGCCACCATCAACGCGCTCTCGGCTCCCTTGTTCGATCACTTCGGCAATATCGTCGGTGCACTTACGCTTTTGGGTCCAGAAAAGCATTTCAATGTCGACTGGGAAGGCCCGCTCGCCCGCGAACTTCAAGCCGTCGCTAAATCCGTATCAAACCGGCTGGGATATAACGAGACAGGTTAAATCGGTATTTAAAAGGCTGATTAGGCTTGACCACTTCGTCCTTACCGTCGGTCCATTGAAGCGGCCTGTGATTTCTATTTTTGGGCATGGAAGTCGAGGGCTAGTTTGAGTCTGGAAAGATGCCCACCGATGATGAACTGTTTCCGGTGGTTTCGCGGCAGAACCCCTAAAATAGAAGAATTTTTCCGTTTCTCCCCTCGATCATAAGTGCAGATGGAACAGCGCGTGGCCTTGGAATTTGCACACGATCAGGATATACTCTAATTTGTACATCGCACGAATATTGTGGTCAATTTTGGTGGATAAATTTAGAGATGATAACGGACAAACAGAAAAAAGATTTGTTGAGTGAGCATTTTTTACTGCGCCACATGTCAAATGTCGATTTGGACAAGCTGGTCGAGCACTCAATTACCAAATCGTTCGACGTCAATGATTTCGTTTTCAAACGCGGGGAGGAAGCAACCTCGATGATGGTTGTGGTTGGTGGTAAGGTGCAAATTTCCTCGCCACGAATGGAAGACGGAAAAATCGTCTACGCCACCATGCATACGGGGGATGTATTTGGTGAAATAGCACTGATCGACGGGCACCAAAGATCAGCTGACGCCATTGCGCTTGAACCGGCAGAACTTCTAGTTCTGGAACGTGATGATTTTTTGGGGACGCTGGAACATAACTCGCAGCTATGCATCGATTTGCTCAGAGTCCTTTGCAAACATATCCGCCAAACCAACAAATTACTTGAAGATTTCACCATCCTCGATTTGCAGCGTCGCTTGGCCAAAAGACTGGTTTATCTCAATCAAAGCAGCGGGCAGGAAAATTCTTCGGGCGTCAGCTTCACCTTGCGCATTCCGACCGAAGAACTGATAGCCATGATGGGGGTAAGTCACGACGCCATTATTGGTCAGTTGCAGCTTTGGAACAATGAAGGCCTGGTCGAGATGGATAAGGATTGGGTGGTCGTCATTGATCAGGATAAGCTGACAACAATTACCCAGGAAAATTACTAAAAACGACAGCCTTCGGTGACAGATGTGGTTGAGCAATCCAGTTATTTAGAAAAATTAGAAAAGCTCGCCAATGAATCATCTTCTGACAGCAGGCGTGGAATGTTGCGGGACGTTTCGATTTGGAGCCAAGCGATTTTCTTGCACACGAGCATCCTGAGGTTTTCTACCTGGAACGAGAAGCGTTTGAGCCAATAATCAGGTTGGCTACAGATAGCCAGATGTCTGGATATGAATGGCAGATAGGCCTTGATGAAGATCAGGTAGAATTTAGAGTTTCGACTGACTTAAGTGAATCAATTCAATCTGCACGTAACAATTCTGAACATACACTTGTTTTAATTAACTCAATGTCTTGGTCATCGAGCCACTCGGCCAGATCGCCGTATATATAGGATGAGCCGTTATCACTCGGCTTATGGACGACATGGGCGTGATTTCAGTCTGATGCCTGTAGGGCCAGTTTGAGTGTGTCCGTCACATCTTCAACCTTCATGTTGGTGCAAAGCTTCCAGGCGATGATGTATCTGGAATAGTCATCCAGGATGATTGATAGATAAAACCAGTCCCAACCGATAACCTTGAGATAAGTAAAGTCGCTCTGCCAGAGTTGGTTGGGCGCGGTTGTCCTGTCGCAGAACTCATCAGCCGCCTTAATAACCTCAAACGCTGGCCTGGTGATCAGGTCATGAGCCTCGGATCGAAGTGCTTTCACTTCATTGCTGGTGGCCTGACGCACCGTGTCGCTGGCCAAGCGCTTCTTGCCGGCTTCCATAAAGTCCTTTGACCAGCTGTAATACAGGCTCTCAGAAACACCCTCAC
>PBQI01000090.1 GCA_002725625.1 Rhodospirillaceae bacterium
ATGATGGTAGCACTATTTTACACGCTGCAGTGATGTCAGGATCCCCCGATTGCCTTAAGTTAGCATCGCAGTTTGTGACGGATCTGAATGTGACCGATGATGATGCTGAGACACCTCTAATTCTCGCGACCTATGCGAAGGAATATGAATGCGTTAAATGGCTCGTTGACGCAGGAAGTGACTTGAACCATCAGAGTAGTGGTGGCTGGACAGCACTTCATCATGCATGTGATATGGGCTCAGCTAAGATAATGAGTGTTTTGCTCGACTCCGGTGCGAGACTAGATCTCAAAACTTCTAAAGGAAATACAGCCTTCGAGACAGCTATCCTTGCGGGTCATGAAGATATTCTGAGGCAAGTAGTAGAAGCTGACGTGTCCACTAGAATGCATAAAGTGGAAGGGTACTCAGACGAAGCTGTCGGCTTACTCAACCGGGCAAATGAGTTAGATTACGCTGACGCGGTAAAATTATACGATAAAGTGATCAATGGTTTTCCTGAGCCAGCGTATGCATATGCCAAAAGAGGTTATGCACATCATCAGTTGAAAGCTTATGAGCAAGCCATAAATGATTTCAATATAGCTATCCAGAAAAAACCAACAGCAAAAAATACCATTTGGCAGCGAGGAATATCAAAGTGGGATTTTGGGATGCTAGAGGAGGCTATTGAAGATTTAGAGCAATATTCCAAACTAGAACCTGATGATCCTGAAGCTTTTTATTGGATGGGAGAGATAGCTGAAGAAATGAATGAGTTAGACCTCTCTTTAAGATGTTTTGAATCAGCTCTGAACATTGATGCAGGGTATACTCGGGCCATAGAAAGCTTAGATAGAGTTAAAGAAAAAATTGATTGTGGAAATTAAGTCGGCCCTCGCTCATAAGGTGCCACGCTAAATTCCACTTACCAGTGCAACTTTCTTTCCATAGAATACCTCGTGAGGAGTTCAGGTTCATAGCCTAAGGCGAACGGCCAGGCCGGGGCCCAACGAGGGCCCAACGAGATGTTTCTAAAGTCGAGTATTCCCTGGGGTTTTTTGATTCGGGGTGCTAATCAAACAACCATGGTAGTGAGTTCCCAGTCGGATTCGGCGAGGTCCAAGGCTGATTTGCGAGAAATCCTGAAGGAGCGACGCTCGCTCATCGGAGAGGTTGAGCGTCGAAGACTCAGCGCTCAGGGGGCGCAGAGACTCTGCGGTTGGCTTCTGGGGCATGGGCTGAGTACTGTGGGGCTCTTTGCCACCATTCGAGACGAGATTGACACTGCACCGCTTTTTGAAGCACTTCGTGGACACGGCGTCAGAGCGGCTTTCCCAAAAATCGTCGAGGGTGTGCGGGAGCTGCAATTTGGCTTTGTCGCAGATTGGACTCAGCTGGTCCTAGGGCGCTATCAGATACCAGAGCCCCAGGAGGCTAACGCTGCCATCGAGATGCTCGAAGCAGTGGTTGTGCCTGGGCTGGGATTTGATGCTGTGGGTGGCCGTCTTGGTTACGGTGCAGGCTGGTACGACCGAACACTGATGTCTTATCGAGGTTGGAGCGTTGGTTTTGGATTCGATGTTCAGGTGGTTGAGGAGGTTCCTATGGAATCGTACGACCGACGCCTGGATTTAGTGGTGACTGACGAGCGAACGCTCGTGGTGGATACGCGTTGACGTATGCTCGTGGGTCATCGGAGATGTGGAGTTGATGGGTGGTTGGGTGATTGGGAAGCCTCGATGGTCGCACTCGTCGTTGGTGCCGGCGCGGGTGCGTTGATTTATCACGTACGATTGATGTGGCGGGGACTTGCCTTTCGTGAGCAAGCAGCGAGTGCCCTGCGCGAAGCTACGGCATCTCGCGAGCAGTTGAGTCACGTCGCAGAGTTCGAAGCAAGAGAGGCTCTCCTGCGGCAGCAGGAAGAGCACGATGAACTGATGCGTTCGCAGCGGGATCGTTTTGCCAATCTCGACTCAGCCTTGTCGATGTAAACTCAAAATAGATGGCAGCGTTGGGGATTTTTTGTAGTCAAAAATCGGCCCCAAAGAAGCAAGTGCCAGGTTTTCAGGTACCTGTTTGAGGTTGTGCAAAAACCAGTCGAGTAGGCCCTGTTCGTTCCGTTGACTTTTGTTTTGAATAGCTGGGGCACCACCTGGTGCACATCTGCGAGGTGGCGATTCGATGCTCTAGTGAGAATCGAATGGCGTCTGCCGTTGTCTTCAGGTTGAGCTTCTCGAGCAGGCGCGTGCGGTACGTCGATGCTGATGATGGACTGATGTGTAGCTCTCTTGCGATTTGAGAAAGGGACATCCCTTCGCCGAGGTGGCGAAGCATCTGCATCTCTCGATCGGACAAAGCAGCTAGGCCGACCCGATTGCGTTTGGGGTCGCGCATGTGTGAGAGGACATCGCCCAGGAGGTGTGGCGTGATGTAGGTTTCACCTTTGCACAAAACATCAATAGCATCAGCGAGTTCTTTGATGGCCGAGGACTTGACCATGAACCCGTGAGCACCGGCTTCGAGGGTTTTTACTGCGTAATGACTGCTATCGTGTACGGTTAGAACCAGGATGCGGGTCGTATAGGTGCGGGTGACCAGCTCCTCGATGACACGCAGGGCGCCCCCTTTAGGGATGCCGTAGTCGAGTACGACTACATCCGGGATTGTTCTATCTATGATGTCGAGGGCACTGCTGGCGTCGCTTGCTTGACCGACGATTTTGATCCGGTGGCTGTCCTGAAGAAAGGCGGCTAACGCTTGTCGGACCATCTCGTGGTCATCTACAATCACGGCGCGAAGTGAACTGAGCTCAGTAAACATGGACATCCTTTTGCTATCCGTCAAACCTGGGATTGCAGGTAGTTCTCAAGTCCCACCTTGGAGATGAGTTTGAGCTGCGTTTCAAGCCATAGAATATGGTCGTTTTCTGTGTCTTCGAGAAGCTCTTCCAATACCATTCGGCTTCCGTGGTCGCCTAGCGTCTCGCACTTTGCGATCACCTCTCTTAGGTGCTTGGCTACGCCTATCTCCAACTCCAAGTTGCTTTTGAGCATCTCCTCCACTGAAGCTGCGATGCTGTAGCTAATGCGCTGCCGAAGGTCCGGTGCTCCTTCTAAGAAGAGGATGCGCTTGATGAGAGATTCAGCATGGCGGGTCTCATCTTCCATCTCATGCGCCCAGCGTTCGGTGAGTTTATGGAAGCCCCAATTATGGCAGATCCGCGACTGTACGAAGTAAACGTCCATAGCAGTCAACTCACCGGTGAGTAGCGTATTGAAATCCGCAGTAATCTCGGCGTTTCCCCTCATTTCGCTTCCTTGCTTGCGGGTTCGAGCTTACCTGTCTTTGTTCGGTCTCGATGACAGCTATTATCTCGCAAGGGTTCCTATGCAACTCGTATGCCAGGGCGTTTCAACAAAGTGACTCCAGCCAAGTCTCTTGGTTAAGGTTTCTTGGGTACGAACAACTGCTACGACTCGGTAACGCACGACCTCAATGATGGTGAAGTTACATGTAGCGTTTTCGTCTCATCTGCTAGTCGTCATTGGCGACGGAATGAGAATTTCGTTTTCAATCAGAGGCGGCGATTTGACATTCGTGTGCTTTTAACTACCTTTTTCGCCAACACAGCCCAGCGGCCCGTGGTGAATCTGGTCAGGTCTGGTATCCCAAGAGTTCGACTAAAGATGATTCCCTTTGGACTCCGGCTCCTAATAATGTCGGAAAGGAAGTCTTAGCTTTCTGCGACGAAATTGGAACACGCCAGATTCCAAGCGCTACGAACAGGTTACGCTTAGAGGGTTATGCCAGCTGATGGTCGCTGTGTTCAGAGGTGCACCGCTTCGGCCAGCTCGCCAGATGTGTGGTTTTTTGAATGACGATGTTTTCGATTGCGGCGGTCGTGCCTTCATTGAAATCAAGGTACCTCATCTGTCTTTTGTACGGGAACTGATAGCGGGATCGAGATGGAGAGTTGCGTTCCGAGCCCTGGTTTTGAAGTCAATGCAGAGTTCCCACCCAACAAATCGGCTCTTTCCCGAATCCCCAGTAGCCCAAAGCGACCATGGGCCCGGTGTGGATCAAAACCACGCCCTTCATCACGTACCGTGAGTTTTAGTTGGCGCTCGAATGCGTGCAATTGTATCCACGCTGTTTTGGTGTCCGCGTGTTCTGAGACATTTGTGAGCGCTTCTTGGATGATTCGGTAGACGTTATCGCAGATCTCTTGGGGCACAGTCTCTTCGGACAAGCGAAAGTCGGTTTCCACGTGCACATTGGTTGCCGCTTCGTAATCGCGAAGATACGAATCTAGAGCAGCCTCGAGTCCAAAGTCGTCGAGAATGTGGGGGCGAAGTCTGGATACGATGAGGTGTACACGTTCGAGTAGGTGGTCCGTCGCGGATATGGCCTGAGCAATCAGAGTGTTTTTTTGAGCGGTCTCCCTTGCTTTTGCCGCCCGCTGCATTTGCAAGCTGATTGTGGTTACTACTTGCCCCATTTCATCGTGTAGGTCGCGGGCAATGTTGCGCCGTTCGGCTTCCTGGCTGCGTAACAACTGTGAAGACACGAGGCGTAGGCGATTCTTAGAGTCGGCGAGGTTGCGCTGATGGATTCGGCGGATCAGGGCCCCGCGTTGTAGGTAGAGGACCAAGACGAGAAAGATAATGGCTGAGAGCGTGGACATCCAGGTCGACCGAACCAGTGCTTGTTCCGATTGAGAGCGTAGAGTGTCGGTGGGGACGAGGCTGATTAGTCTGATGTCTAGCTTGCGCATCATCTGCAACAAATCCAAGTCTTCGGCTTCGCCAAGGGTGCTGAAGGTAAATAACCCCTGGGTGTTGACAATTTGCCCTTTGACCGAGTCTTTGACCGCTGCCCAGGCATCTGGATGATCCTCAGCAAAGGTTGGAGCAGCGCCAAACATGAAGCCCCAGGAGCGGTCTTTCTTTGGTCCTACAAGATAATATCCTTCTCCATTCACAAGAATGTTAGCGTCAGGGATGTGCGATGAGAAGATATTGAGCTTATCAAGCAGTGGTTGTCCTTGAATGTTGAGAACCAGGATTCCCTTTTCTTGTTGGTTGGTATCGAAAACCAGGATTCCAACTCGGATGACAGGGCGCCACGGGTTTTCGACCGCGCCCTGTTCCATGTTCAAGTCAAAGGGAGACACATACACACCGTTGGGATCGAGCTCCAGGATCTGCTGAATATAATAGCGGTCGACCTTGGTTTGCAGAGAAGCTTCATCAACGATCTTGGCCTGTCCCTCACCCTTGTTGATTCGAATACGCTCCCGACCATCGATACCGAGTAAACGAATCTGGCTGTAGCGCCTCTTATTTTCCGCAAAGAGCCGGTACTCGTTTTCTAGAGCTACCTGGCCAACATTTGTAGAGAGGTATTCTCGCAGCCTGGCCTGTTGTGCAAGGAAGCGTAGGTCGGAGCCGACTGTCTCGAGTTCGTGCTGGATGGTCTGTTGCATGGAGTTGACTGCGCGCTGCCCTCTGCCTTGCCATAATTTCAACTCTTCGTCTTGGTCGGTTGAATGAAGCACAATGACCGCGATGATGACCACTCCCAAAAAAGGGAGAACATATAATCCGGTGCGTCGGATTACAGCGCTGGATAACAATCGCGGATTGTCTTCGAGTTTGTGGTCTTTCACGTTATCAAATCAGGACAGAGGGGGCGCCCACATCACAATATTAAAGAACCCCGTACTTTAATATCAACCAATGTGAATGCGCATATATTGTTTGTGCTAAAGCGTCAATCCGTGGCTCGGTCGACGTCGCACACCCCAAGTTTCTGGGATTCCTTCAAATTCCCACACGTGGACACCATTCGTTGCAATGCGCGTGACGCACTTTGTGTAGGTTTCTAGCTACAAGAAGAAGGCGTTTCCGTCTGCATCATTGCGAAAAGGGTTCTTGTAATTAAGGCCCCATTCAACCGCGCAAAACGCACTAAATTCAGAGGTTTGCTATGACTTTTGACCGACTACGATACCGAGTTTCCAGCGTGCCCCAGTGTTTGTTTCAGGGGACAGAGTCTATTGAAGCACCCTTGAGAGTATTGGCAGGGGAACAGGCTCTTTTACCCAGGAACGAGCGAATCGGGCCGAAGATAGTTTCTTTTTCCAGACTATTTCTCTTCTGTGCCATCGGGTGTGCTCTCGTTGCGACCCCGGTCTTGGCTGATACCGGGAGCGACGTCTTTCAGAGTAGCTGTTCTAGCTGCCACCGGGCTGATGGTGGCGGTGTTGCGAACCTCGGACCAAACCTGACGGATGACTGCTTCATCAATGGAGGATCGCAAGCAGATATATTGAAGGTTATCACCGAGGGCTCAGCAAGAAATCCGATGATGGTGGCTTTCAAGGGGATATTGACAGATGAGCAAATCACAGCGCTCGCCTCTCATATCCATGCTCTCAAGGGCAGCAATGTAGCGAATGGGAAAAAATGCGAGGGTGCTGAGCAAGCAGGTGGTGCTGACAAAAAGGTCGCTCTCGAAGGGAGCGCAGAACGCGGCGAGCTGCTCTTTCAGGGGCTCCAGCGTTTCGAGAATCGCGGACCCAGTTGCATCTCGTGTCACACGGTTCGCAATGATGCGGTGATCAGTGGTGGTTTGCTTGGCCCTGAACTCACTCAGACTCTCGATAAACTCGATGCGAAGGCGGCCGGTCAGGCCAAAGTCGAGGGCTTTGTGCAGGGCAAGCCCGTTATGCAGCAGGCCTACGGCGAGAATCCACTTAGACCACAGGAGATAGCGGATCTTGCCGAATTCCTGGTGAAGATGAATGCAGAGCAAGAACGGCATATGCCCGGTGACACAGGGCTCAAACTTGCAGTGACTGGTGGTGCGGGTTGTGGCCTTCTTCTTCTCATCTACTCCTTCTTTTGGCGACGGCGCAAAAGACAGTCGGTGAATAAGGACATTTACGAACGACAGATTAAGTCCTCGGACCTCTAAATTAACTCAATACGAAAAGGCAGGTAGTGGCCATGGGTTGGATCAAAGACATTGTCTCCCCACAAACTCGAAAGTGGGAGGAGTTTTACCGCAATCGTTTCCAGCATGATCGGATCGTGCGTAGCACGCATGGTGTGAACTGTACGGGGGGTTGTTCTTGGCAAATTCATGTCAAGGATGGGATCGTAACGTGGGAGACGCAGCAGATAGATTATCCGTTGTTGGAGGATTCGCTACCACCTTACGAGCCTCGAGGATGTCAGCGCGGTATTTCCTATTCCTGGTACTTATACAGTCCCCTGCGCATCAAATATCCGCTGATCCGTAGCGCTCTCATTGATGCCTACCGAGCCAAAAAGCGAGAACACCAGGACCCCATGAAGGCCTGGGTCGCTTTGCAGAGTGATGAGAACTTACGACGTAGCTATCAGAAGGCTCGCGGTAAAGGCGGTTTTCGACGCACGACCTGGGATGAGGTCAATGAGATCATGGCGGTCGCCAACCTCTACACCGCTAAGAAGTACGGACCGGATCGAGTCACTGGCTTCTCACCGATTCCAGCGATGTCTATGTTGAGCTACGCAGCAGGCGGACGTTTTCTGCAGCTTTTCGGCGGCATCAATCTTAGTTTCTACGATTGGTACTGTGATCTGCCTACAGCATTTCCTGAGATCTGGGGAGAGCAAACCGATGTGTGCGAGAGCGCTGATTGGTACAACTCGAAGATGATCGCCGACATGGGTGCATGTTTGAATATGACACGTACACCTGACTGTCACTTTTTCGCTGAGTCCAGGCACAACGGGACCAAGGCGGTTGTGTTTGCACCAGATTTTAGCCAGGTCTGTAAATACGCCGATCAGTGGGTACCTCTCCATGCTGGCAGTGATGGCGCCTTCTGGATGGCCGTGTCGCACGTGATTCTCACAGAGTTTCACCACAAAGCGAAGACTCCGTATTTTATCGATTACGTCAAGAAGTATACCGACAGTCCGTTTCTCGTGAGGTTGGACAAAGACGGAGATGCGTACACACCAGGGCGTCTATTGAGATCGAGTGATCTTGCACAATTCAGTGACGTCTCAAAAGGAGACTGGAAGTTCATCAATATCGATGCCGAAACGGGTGAGTTTGTCATTCCGAAGGGTAGCTCGGGATCACGCTGGGACGATAAGCAGGGCAACTGGAACATGAAGTTCGAGAATGTCGTTAACGATGTTCCATACGACCCCTTGCTCACTTTGCTTGACCAACCCAAAAAGCATGTTCTGTCGACCGAATTTACCGAGTTCGGTCTCGATAACAAGAGGCTACGAGGCGTGCCGGCCATCACCGTCGATACAGTCGATGGACCGGTGGCGGTGACCACTGTGTATGACTTGATCATGGCCCAGTATGGTGTGTCTCGAGGTTTAGAGGGTGATTACCCTGCCGATTACAGTGACAAAGACGCGGCCTACACGCCTGCCTGGCAGGAGATCTTTACCGGCATTGACTCGAAGACGGTTCTGCAATTCGCTCGCGAGTGGGCGAATACTGCCAATACCACTGGTGGAAAGTGCATGATCATCATCGGGGCAGGTATCAACCACTGGTACCATGCCAATCTGATGTATCGAGCTGGGGCCATGGCGCTCATGCTCTCGGGGTGTGTGGGTAAAAATGGTGGCGGCTTAAACCACTATGTGGGCC
>PBQI01000091.1 GCA_002725625.1 Rhodospirillaceae bacterium
GATATGCCACCATGAAGAAGAATAACGTTTTAGAATTTGCAGGTCTAGACGCAATATCCCCCTCCCTGACAGATTTGTCGGAATCGGGTGCTAGCAGTTGATTTGCCAGGTGCTAGAGGCAGAACTTCAGGAACTGCTGAGCCAGTATTCTGATCAACAGACCGATGACGGCAATGCCGTTGTGGTTCGTAATGGTCATTTACAGGAGCGGGAACGGGAGTGAACCACATCAAATCTTTCTTTAATTCTCTGGGACGTTTTCTCGGGATCACGCAGCCATCCGATGTTACCAACTTGCTCTATGGTAAAATTGTCGCGCAGGCGCGCAACATTTTATTTTACGAGGCGTACGGTGTACCAGATACGGTGGCTGGTCGTTTTGACCTTATCACGCTGCATGCCTACGTCGTTATGAGAAGGCTGAAGGAATTCGGCGAAGTTGGCGCCGAGACCTCTCAGAATCTTTTCGATGTCATGTTTACGGATATGGACCGAAATATGCGGGAGATGGGTGTCGGGGACCTAAGTGTTGGGAGAAAAGTGAAAAAACTCGCGATTTCGTTCTATGGGAGAGTTAAAGCCTATGATGAAGGCATTGAACAAGGTGATGATACCTTGATTGCTGCTTTGCGCCGCAATATTTACGGAGATGTGGAACCGAACAGGCAGTGCCTGATGGCGGTGCAAGAATATTTATACCGGGAAATTGAACGATCCCGCGATTGGACTTTGGAAAATATATCAACCGGCGCCATCAATTTTGGCCCCATTAAGGAACGGTAAGCTTAGGGTGATTGGTGTAACAAATAACGAACCGCCGGAATTTTCGCGAATCTTCGATATCGAGGATTTGCCTGATGAAGTTCTGGAGGTGGATATCAGCGCCACCGAAAGTGAACGGCAGGCCTTGGCCATCAGATTTGACCTGCTTTCCCTAGATTCATTGCAGGCCCATCTCGTTTTATCAAATCCGGGAAATAAGGGAGACGTGAAATTAAGCGCCACTTTCAGCGCCGAAGTAACGCAGAGCTGCGTCGTGACTCTTAAACCGGTCGCTGATCGAGTGGAAGGCCTGTTCTCTTGCCGTTTTTCTGAACAAGTAACAGAGGTGAAAGAGGAAATTCTGGAAATTAGTGTCGGGGACGAAGCCCCCCCGGAACCAATCACCAATGGCAAATTCGATGTTGGGGAAATTGTGATCGAGCATTTCGGATTGGAGCTCCCGCCATTCCCACGTCAACCCGGCGCCGATTTCGACGAGATAAAAAATAAAATTAAGGCCATTGGCGGACAGGAAAATACCGATAATCCGTTTGCAGTCCTTAAAAAACTAAAGTAAATACAAAAAAATAGATTTTGGTCCGATCAGTTTTGCGGTTACAATTCATTCGGCTTGCCGAAGAGGAGTTTTTTTGCTTTAAGTACCGCCCAGCAGCGACGAAAACTTCCAAATATTCAGGTTAGCGATTAGAGGGAAATAGCTATGGCTGTTCCAAAAAAGAAGATATCGAATTCTCGCAGAAATATGCGTAGGGCTCATGATGCTTTGAAAGCAGAAGCCCATGGTGAATGTCCAAATTGTGGTGAATTGAAAAGGCCGCATCACGTTTGTGGATCTTGTGGCTATTATGACGGCCGAGAAGTATTAGAATTAGACACAATTGCCTAAACTGGTGTCAGATTTAGGGGAACTGAATACTTGCTAGAGACAATTACGGTAGCCGTCGATGGTATGGGGGGCGATGGGGCCCCTTTTTCGGTAATCGGGGGCATTGATCTTGTCTGCAAGTCTCGGCCAGACGTTCACTTTCTAGTGTTCGGTGATGAAGCTAAATTACGGCCGCTTTTGGCTTCTCATCCTGGAGCAAAAGCCGCCTGTGATATTCGCCATACCGATGAAATCGTCGCCAATGACGATAAGCCGACTGCGGCACTTCGATCGCGCAAAAATTCCAGTATGCGTCTGGCCATTGACTCAGTGGCCGCAGGCGAGTCGTCGACGATCGTTTCAGCCGGCAATACCGGTGCCTTAATGGCAATGGCGACCATCGTACTGAAAATGCTGCCAGGTATCAACCGCCCGGCCATCGTCACCAGCTTTCCCACCGAGAACAATGATTGCGTTATGCTTGATCTCGGCGCCAACATCGAATGCGATGAGGTCAATTTGGTTCAATTCGCTGTCATGGGAGAGGTCTTTGCTCGCAACGAACTCAATCTGACCCAGCCGTCTGTTGGTTTACTGAATGTGGGTTCAGAAGGCTTGAAGGGAAATGATTCGGTGAAAAAGGCGGCGGCGATCCTCGAAAGTTCCAATTTGCCTGTAAAATTCTACGGTTTTGTTGAAGGGGATGATATCGGCAAAGGCACCGTGGATGTCATTGTTACCGATGGTTTTACCGGAAATATTGCTTTGAAAACCGCCGAGGGAACGGCGAAAATGTTTACCCATTTCCTCAAAAATTCCCTGACCAGCACTTTGACTGCCAAGCTCGGCGCTCTTGTGGCGCGGCCAGCTTTGGAAAGATTTCGTGATCATTTTGATCCCCGGCGTTATAACGGTGCCATGCTTGTTGGATTAAATGGCGTTTGCATCAAAAGCCATGGCGGTACTGATGCCATTGGCTTTGCTCATGCTTTAGAAGTCGGGATAAATCTTGTTCGCCGTAATTTCAATGAGTTGATCAAGGAAGACTTAGGTTGTTTGATCTCCAATAAATTAGAAGCACAAACGGCCGCGAAATAAATGAATCATATTTCACAGTTGATCGGGTGCGGATCCTATCTGCCCGAGCAAGTAATCACTAATGAGGAACTCGCAAAAAAGGTCAACACGTCGGACGAATGGATAGCTGCGCGGACTGGAATTAAGCAGCGTCATGTGGCAAAGGAAGGGGAATACACTTCCGATCTGGCCTATGAAGCGACATTGCGGGCCATGGAACATGCAGGTGTGGACGCTTCTGAAATTGATCTGGTCATCGTCGGGACCACGACACCTGATCGGACATTTCCTTCGGTTGCGGTAAGAATACAGGCCCGGATTGGTATGACTGCCGGTGTCGCCTTCGACGTCCAGGCTGCTTGTTCCGGGTTTATCTATGCTCTTTCCGTGGCCAACGATATGCTGCGAGCGGGAACGGCCAAGACTGCATTGGTGGTCGGCGCCGACACTTTAACCCGACTATTGAATTGGGAAGACCGAACCACCTGCGTGCTCTTTGGCGACGGCGCCGGGGCCGTTGTTATGCGCGCCGCTGAGGTCGAAAATAAATCGAGCGCCAATCGGGGAATTCTTTCGACGCATATCCATTCCGATGGCAAGTTGGAAGATCTACTCTACACCGACGGCGGTCCGTCGAGCACCCAGGGCATTGGACAGATTGTCATGGAGGGACCAGAGGTCTTCAAGCACGCGGTTAGAAATTTAGCTGAGGTTGTTATCGAGGCACTGGAAGCCAATGATCTGAAGGACGACGATATCGACTGGTTGGTACCACACCAAGCCAATAAACGCATCATTGACAGTACCGCCCGAAAACTGAAAATGCCGCAGGAAAAGGTTGTTTTAACGGTGCAAAACCACGCTAATACTTCGGCTGCTTCAATTCCGTTAGCGCTGGATCAGGCCGTTCGAGACGGTCGTATTAAAAAGGGCGACCTCCTTCTGATGGAGGCCATGGGCGGTGGATTCACCTGGGGTTCTGCATTGGTTCGCTGGTAGATTCCCAAATTATTTTAACTTCCTGCCAAATTATGTCCTAAATAATGCTCCATCCCATTGATCCGGGAGGATTTTTCGCCTACAGTCGGAATAACAATGGCTGACTATAGGGATGGAAAAAATGACGGGACAAACAATTACCCGCTCGCAGATCAGCGAGGCTGTGTATCAAGAGGTCGGTCTTTCTCGCAATGAATCTGCGGAACTCTTGGAATCTGTATTAACGAAAATTTCTAATACACTCGCCGGTGGCGAATCGGTGAAAATATCTTCCTTTGGAAGTTTCTCTGTGCGTAGCAAGGGTCAGCGTATCGGCCGCAATCCGAAAACAGGTGAAGAGGTCCCGATTTTGCCACGGAAAGTCCTCATTTTTAGACCGTCGCAGGTGCTCAAAAGCAGGATTGACGGTTCATCGGATGGTGAAAATCAAAACGATTTTGATTGATCATGGGGCTCTCACCGGAACAGCAAACGTCTTCGAAGCGGCGTAACGGAAAATCAGCTTCCGCATTCCGAACCATCAGCGAAGTCGCTAAGGAACTTGGCCTGCCACAGCATGTCCTGCGGTTCTGGGAAAGTAAATTTCCACAAATCAAACCAATGAAAAGAGGCGGTGGTCGGCGCTACTATCGGCCAGAAGATTTAAAACTTTTGACGCGTGTGCGCGATCTTCTTTATAATGACGGTTATACCATCAAAGGCGTGCAGAAATTGCTGAAGGATGACCCGACGGGAACCGCTGACAGCGATGAAAATAGTGCCGCTACTTCTGGTGTCGGACCGTACCGCAAAAAAATAGAAGCCGTTTTGACCGAACTCGAAGATATCCGTAAACTTTTGCCCTAAATTTACTATCCATAAATCGATAGAGACTCCTTTTAAGCACCCCCGAGCAATTTCTCCACAACATTGACTGGTTTGTCGCACCGCAGCCGAGATTGGCAAGCTCTGAAGTTTGTCACTCTCCTGTCACACTGAAGCATTTCTAGAGAATAAGAATTGTAATTTCCGGAGAATTCCTATAGGAGTGAGATACTATGTAAGTGTTTGATTCAGTGGCCTATATTGAGATTGGCTTGCTTAGTAAAATTGACGGAGCGTGGCGCAGTCTGGTAGCGCACTACACTGGGGGTGTAGGGGTCGTAGGTTCAAATCCTATCGCTCCGACCAACGTGAAGGACGGAGGGGCTCTATAAAGGCCTCTCCGTTTTTTTAGGTAGATTGAGTATGAATTTAACTGAACTCTGTCCCATGGCCGAAATCGATGACAACGACGCCAAAGGCATGGTTGCCGTTGTCGAGGGCAAGCAGAGAAATATTCTCGTCGCCCGCAAAGGGGAACAGGCCTTTGCTTATCTAAATTGGTGTCCGCACAATCAGGTTTTGATCGATCAAATACCCGGTAAGTTTTTTGATGCCGAACACCAATACCTGCAATGCTCCAAACATGGTGCAAAGTTCCGTGTTGAAGATGGCCGTTGCATTGAAGGACCGTGCGAAGGGGGTGGTTTAAAACAGCTGTCACTCGAACTGAAAGATGGCGTTGTATTTCTCGCCGAATCCTAAGTAGTAGCTTCTACCCGCGCCCCCGATATGCCGGAACACCTTGATCCGGCACCCACAATCCCTCAGGCAGTTTACCGACCTGATAGAACACATCAATGGGTATTCCCCCGCGCGGATACCAATAGCCGCCGATACGCAGCCAGATGGGGGATATCTCATCGGCGATTTGAGACGCGATTGATACAGTGCAGTCTTCGTGAAATGCGCCGTGATTTCTGAATGACCCAAGAAACAGTTTGAGAGATTTGCTTTCAACGATGGCGGGGCCCGGAACATAATCGATCACCAGATGGGCAAAGTCGGGCTGTCCCGTCACTGGGCACAGTGATGTAAATTCAGGGCAGGTGAAGCGGATGACATATGGCTTGTCCGGATGAGGGTTCTCGACGCGCTCTACCGTTGCTTGATTCGGCGAATCCGGCAGTTTGGACTTTTCAGCCAGTTGGTTCAGTTTATCGTAGTCAGGCGTTGTCATGGTCTATTTTCCGCGTTTTATACATTAGACTTGTTACAAAAGTCTGGTGAGACTTTGTTCATCCGAGTGTGATTCAAGAAAGGAAGAGCGATGGAGGCTCTTCCGATGGCAAACTCTAACAGCGCGCGGCTTATTTCCAAATAACGAAATCCTGAATTCCACAAATATCCAATCCACAAGCCCGATAAAACTGCATAAGTGATTTTTCGGGCTTATTTATTGCCAGATCGTAACAAAATGGAGAATAGATAAATGAAAATTGCTACTTTAGAATTAGCTATCCAGCGCTTTTCGACCGGCATCAGTCAATTTACAAACCAGCCAATCAGGTTTGATGGGATTTTCAAACCATGGCTCCGCCCAACCCGATTTAATACAACTCTCGACGGTTCTGGAACTAACTTTCTGGCCGTTATTGTCGAATAAAGGTAATTTGCCGCCAGCTTGATCGAGCCCACGTACCAGCCATTTTTTTTGAGCACCACTTAGCTTGCCGGCCGAATTATCCTGAACTTCCCCTGATTTAACGACCTTTAACACGCTTTCCGACATTCCTCGCCAGTCCTCTTCCTGGGCGAGACCGTTTCCAGCCTGCCTCCGTTGAACGAAACTTCGAACCGGTATAGTAATATAGTTTGGTAAAATTACCAAATTTCGATTCGGTAACGGTAGGAGTTCGCTCATATGTCAGTTCAGTTATTTTATGTTACGGTATCAACGCAGGATGAAGCAAAGGCAATTGCCACCGCATTACTAAATGACGGCTTGATTGCCTGCGCCAATATACTTGGAGCAATGACATCAATTTACCGGTGGCAGGGGGAACTTGCTCAGGAAGAGGAGGTGCCGTTGATCCTCAAATCAACAACGGAATTAGGCGATAGGATAATTGAAAAAATTAAGCAAATTCACAGCTATGAATCCCCGTGTGTGGTGGCTCTAAACATAGAAAACGGTAATCCAGAATTCCTAAACTGGATTCAAAAGGAAGTCACATAACTAATTGATAAATATTAAAAAATTATAGTTTATTAAAGTAATTTTCTCCAATTAATTAGAGTTAGGCAGCCAAATATTTACAATCGCCTGAGCGGCAATTCCTTCACTTCTACCTGTGAAACCAAGCCCTTCAGTTGTCGTTCCTTTAATGTTCACGTCAGGTGAATTGACATTGATAATTTCCGCAATTCGATTTTGCACCTGTTCTCGGTAGGCACCTATTTTCGGCGCCTGACAAATGATTGTTAAATCGGCGTTGATGATGCGACCGCCAAGGTCGGCAACTGCTTTTGCCGCACGGGCGAGGAATATTTCCGAAGCAACATTTTTCCATTGCGGGTCAGTAGGCGGAAAATGAAGACCGATATCGCCAGCGCCAATGGCCCCGAGTAGTGCGTCCGTCAGGGCGTGAAGCGCCACATCGGCGTCGGAATGCCCGGCCAAACCGAAATCGTGCGGAATAGCGACACCACCAAGCATTACTTCGCTGCCTTCGCCAAACCTGTGAACATCAAATCCTGAGCCGACCTTATAAATGCCCACATTGGCATGAAATTGCGCCTTTGCCCGGTTTAAATCGTCCACGGTGGTAATTTTGAAGTTAGACTCTTTGCCGGGAACAATGGCGACTTTCATACCGGAACGCTCTGCAACGGCTGCATCATCGGTGAGTTCTTCCTCCCGAACTGCCTGATGACACTCTAAAATACTTTGAAAATCAAAACCTTGTGGCGTCTGAGCCCGCCATAAACCATCACGTTTAACGGTTCCGTCAATAAATTCGCTTCCTTTTTTTAACGTATCGGCGATCGCTACGGCGGGAATGGCTCCCGGATTAACCGCCAAGGCCGCCAACACGGCATCGAGGATATCATGATCAATGAAAGGGCGGACTGAATCGTGAATCAAGACCGATTTAGGTTTGAACTCGGCTAAACTCTCGAGTCCCAGGCGCACTGATTCTTGCCGCGTATCACCGCCAGACACGGGCGGTAAAAGGTCCATTTTGCCCACCGATTTCTCATAAAGTGCCTGATCGTCGGGATGAATAACCGTCCTTACCTTGCCGATACGGGGATGAGTCACGAGCGAACTAGCTGAACGGGCTAGCACAGTCTGACCATTTAAATCCAAATATTGTTTAGGAATTTCACCACCCAGCCGGTGCCCTCTGCCGGCGGATACGATCAATGCTGCGACTTCGGTATCGTCATTGTTAACGCTGCCGCCACTATTTTCTGGCTTAATCTCATCTGCGTCTGTAACCATAAATCCAATACCTAGCTTTCAGCCTCTATCTTTCCAGGCTAAAGTAGCGTAACCCACCTGCCAAGACTGGTATTTAGATTGGTAGGTGCCGACTTGGAGAATATCGACCGACAATGGAAATGAATATACTCAAAGTTACCGCCTTGATTGCGCTGATTCCAGCCTTTTTGGCGACCTTGCGCCGTACACCGCAGCGCGACGCCGTATTCTGGTCGGCGTTATTGGTCGCGGTTTTTGGTTCACTAGTCTTTGTTTTCGTTCGTCAATCCGCGGGCTGGCATACCGGCCTCTCTACCGCATTGTGGCTGACCGTTGCCGCTTGCCTGCTTTTGCACACCATCATTTCGGCATTTTCAGCCGATAATTGGCGATTAACATCGCTTTTACTACCCTATCTGTTTTTACTGGGCGTGCTGGCGATCATTTGGGAGCAGGCGCCGGAACAGCCGTTGGCGGGCGATGCACCCTTGGCGTGGGTTGGTGCCCATATCGTGGTATCCGTCACGACGTACGGATTGATAACTCTGGCAGCCGTTGCTGCTTTGGCGGCCGCGCTGCAGGAAAAATCTCTCAAAGCCAAGAAACGGACCAAATTATCTTCGATATTGCCATCGGTGGCGGGATCGGAAAATATCCTGGTCAGGTTGTTGATCTCGAGTGAAATTGTCCTTTTCATTGGCTTATTGACCGGTATGGCAACGTTGTATTCGTCGACCGGAAAATTGTTGATTTTCGATCATAAAACCATGTTCAGCATCATCGTTCTGGTGGTCGTCGGGGCTTTGCTGTTCGCTCATTTCAAATCAGGAGTACGGGGCCGGTCGGCGACACGTTTGGTGCTTTTGGCTTATTTAATGCTGACCTTAGGGTATCCGGGTGTAAAATTCGTGACAGATATTCTTCTCGGTTAGCGGATTTTTCTAATAATTAGACCACTTAATGATTGCCTTTTTCATCTAATTGCCTAATAAATAAGCACAATTTTAGAGAAAATGTTGTTATGTCGATTAAGATCGGACCAATCAGTCTCGAAAATTCGGTGATTCTCGCCCCCATGTCGGGTGTGTCCGATATGCCTTATCGACGTCTGGCCAAACAATATGGCGCAGGTCTTGTCATTTCGGAGATGATCGCTAGCCAAGCGATGATATATGCCAATCGAAAAACTATGAAAATGGCCAGCAAGTGCGCCGAAGAATTTCCCATGGCCGTACAACTGGCCGGCTGCGACCCTGAACTGATGGCGGAAGCGGCACGGCTTAATCAGGATCGCGGTGCTGCCATTATCGACATCAACATGGGATGTCCCGTTAAAAAGGTTGTCAAAGGCCAGGCCGGCTCAGCTTTGATGCGGGATGAATTGCTGGCCGGTCGAATTATCGAATCCTTGGTGAAAGCCGTCGATTTACCGGTAACGCTGAAAATGCGGACTGGCTGGGATGACGATAACAGAAATGCACCGAATTTGGCCAGGATTGCTGAAAATGCCGGCGTACAGATGATTACGGTCCATGGCCGGACGCGCAATCAATTTTACAACGGTCAGGCAGATTGGTCATTTATCCGACAAGTAAAAGAAGCGGTGGCACTGCCGGTGATCGGCAATGGCGATGTCAAATCCGTCTATGATGCAAAAAAGCTGCTGACACTGTCCCAGGCCGATGGTGTGATGATCGGCCGCGGCACGTACGGCCGACCGTGGTTTCTGCAACAGGTCATCCATTTTCTCGCCACCGGTGAAGAATTGCCGGATCCAAGTTTGGTGGATCAGTTCACCACGGTGCAATCCCACTACGAAGACTTACTGAGCCATTACGGTAGCCTGCGCGGTCTCAGGATGGCCCGAAAACATGTTGGCTGGTATAGCAAAGGATTACCGGGATCGGCTGAATTCAGGGGGAAAATCAATGAAATTGATGAGCCTGTTGAAGCAAAAAAAGTGATCGCCGATTTTTACCACACCAATCTTGACCGCCAGGCAGCGTAAATTAGATTATGGCCCGTAATCTCGCTCCGACGATAGCAAGAGAATCCAAATCCGAATTGGATCAGGGTCCAATGACCATTTTGAATGCGCTCGAATCGGCGGTCGCCCTGATTGCGCCAAACCAGGAGGTCGAATTCGTCAATAGCTCGGCGGAACAGTTTTTCGCCAGTTCTTCGGCACAGCTAATCGGCGCGAAAATATATGAAATTCTGCCCCCTGACAGTCCGTTAATTGCCCTCATCCAGCAAGTGCAAACGCGAGGTAGCAGTAGTGTATCCGAGTACGGTCTGACTCTGAATACACCGCGCATTAAGAAAAATCTTGTCAATGTGCAGGTCACCTCAATTGCCGACAAGCCCGGCCACGCGGTCCTTTCTATTTACGAACGCTCCATAGCCGACAAGATAGACCGCCAGTTGACTCACCGTAATGCGGCCAGGTCAATTACCGCCATGTCAGCCATGTTGGCCCACGAAGTCAAAAACCCGCTATCGGGAATTCGCGGGGCAGCGCAACTGTTGGAACATGAATCGAACGCAGAGGATCAAAAACTGACCCAATTAATCTGCGACGAAACTGACCGAATTTGCGCTCTTGTCGATCGTATGGAGGTGTTTTCGGACAACCGTCCACTTGAAAGAGAGGCGGTCAATATCCACAAAGTGCTGGAACGGGTCCGGCAACTGGCGCAAAACGGTTTTGCTCGCAATTTGAAAATTGTTGAAAACTACGATCCATCTTTGCCGCCTGTCGACGGTAACAACGATCAGTTGGTCCAAATTTTTCTGAATTTGGTGAAAAATGCCGCCGAAGCTATCGTCGAAAGCAATGGCGAAATAGTGTTATCAACCGCCTATCAGCATAGCGTCCGTTTTGCGGTGCCTGGATCGAATTCTCGCACGCACCTGCCGCTGGTAATCAGTGTTCAGGATAATGGTGACGGCATTCGGGACGATCTGCAGGACCATCTGTTCGACGCTTTCGTCACGTCGAAACAAAAGGGTTCCGGGCTGGGGTTAGCTTTAGTGGCGAAGATGGTTGATGATCACGGCGGAGTCATAGAATTCGACAGCCGTCCCGGCAAAACCGTATTTCAGGTGATGTTGCCAATGGCTGCCAGCAAATCCGGATCGGGACAGGGGAGTGAGCGTTGACAGCTACCACAATATTAATTGCCGATGATGACGGCGCCATTCGGACGGTTCTTGATCAGGCCTTGGGACGTGAAGGCTATGAAGTCAAGACCACGGGCAATGCCGCGACCCTCTGGAAATGGGTTAGTGAAGGCGAGGGCAACCTTGTTATCACCGATGTTGTTATGCCCGACGAAAATGGTCTGGATCTATTACCGCGCATTAAGAAAATTCGCCCCGAGTTGCGGGTTATTGTTATGAGCGCGCAAAATACCTTGATGACAGCGGTCAACGCGACGCAACGCGGCGCCTTCGACTACCTGCCTAAACCCTTTGACCTCAATGAATTAACCAATGTGGTCAAACGTGCCCTGCAGGCGAGCAAGGAAAGCCAGGGAAGCTCAGCTCCCGAAGGAGAGGAGCAATTGCCCTTGATTGGCCGCTCAGTCGCGATGCAGGAAGTTTACCGCTCCTTGGCCCGCCTGATGGGAACAGATTTGACGGTCATGATTTCGGGAGAATCCGGGACAGGTAAGGAACTCGCCGCCCGGGCGTTGCACGATTACGGCAAACGGAAAATTTTTCCCTTCGTGGCAATTAATATGGCCGCTATACCTCGCGATCTTATTGAAAGTGAATTATTCATAAATATATATAATCAA
>PBQI01000092.1 GCA_002725625.1 Rhodospirillaceae bacterium
ATTCTAGGTGCCCTCGACCGGATCACCGACGTTTTGGCACAAACTCAGGGCAAAATACTGGTGTCCGCTCACTCCGACAATAAACCCATATCGACGCCGCAATATCGTTCCAATTGGGATCTTTCTTCGACCCGGACCGTATTGGTCGTGCACCGGCTTTTGCGTCATGCCGGCCTTGATGAAAAACGCATCTCCGCTACCGGCTTTGCCAGCACCAAGCCGCTGGTCGAAAACAACTCGCCAGAAATCAAACAGCGTAACCGCCGGGTCGAAGTAACCGCAAAAATTCCGATTATTCGCTAGTCCCTGACTAAAATTTCAGGTAGGAAGACTAATAATCCGGTCTGTCTTTACCCGCATACATCATGCGGTCCCGCTCACGGAACCAAATATCCGCATAACTGCAGTTCTCATATTCCTCGAAATATGGCCCTCCCGAGGTGAAATGCAGGTTTGAAACTTCTTCCAGGAGCACCGCCGGATCATAGTCGACCAGATGATTCCAGCCGTGAGGTAAATCACCGATCAAGTCGTCGCTATCCAGCCAATTGAACCGGTGCAGGTCTAAACCGGTGGTGGTATTTACATAGTCGGGCGTTAAAGTGGAACATTTTGCATTGTTGAACAGCATAACACTCGACCAATTCTTTTTTTCATATTTGGTTTGTGGCTGATTTAGGAATTTCGTGTTCTCCGCCGGCTGATGATCATGTTTAACGCATTGAACAGCAAACCTGTCATCACGCAAAATCCATAGTTCGGCGATATCGCGCAACACCAGCATATCGCAATCCATGAACAGGGACCAGCCTTCGAAACCGCTGAGATAGGGCGTCAGAAACCTAGAAAATGAAAAATCAGTGGACTGAAGATTGTGTCTCTCTCGCCACATAAGCCCACCGAGTTGGCTTAGCTTTAAAGGCGTTATCGCAACCGGTTCACTGGCTCTGGTTTGAATGGAGTGGCAGAGAACGTTATAGGCAATCGACTCCCGGGGGTCGTAGCCGATAAAAATTCTGATCATTGATACCGCTCCTTGTTCGAACAGATGCTTGAGTTAAATCGATCGGACTTCAGCAAATTAAATAACCGACATGACCACCGGAAAACTGGTTCTGACTCATTTAATATTAAGTGTTTTTGGTTAAGCTCCTCCTAATTAAATAAGGAAATAAAAATGAGATTTGATTACCTGAAGTAGTTCCGACCTTATCTGACACCGCTCCTTGAACAGGGAGAGGGTTATCGGTGGGATGAAAAGTACAAACTTTGGATGGTCGTCGATACTTTTTCCAGCGACCAGAAGATATCCGTTCATTGGATTTCTACGGACGCCGTTATTTATATGATAAAACTGAAATAGCTTTTCGAACAAGAGCAGGTCCCGGTTCAAGTCGCCGCCTGACAGCTCAATTAAACCCTGTGCCCAGCCAGGTGCGCCTTGAAGGCGAGATCAGCTTCGAAGGCATCGGCCAAAAGACATTCAATCAGTTTATCGATCAAAGCATCCCAGGCCTTACCGCCATCTTGAATTTTTTCGCTTTCATCAATGAGACGAGGCAGCATGATCATTATCTGACGGTGCCGTGCAGCATGCTCTTCAACCCAGGGGAACTCCGTTCCGTGTAAAATTTCTTCCTCACGCACCGTATGCTCCCTCATCAATTCGATGAAATTAAAAATCAATTTGGTGGCTTCGTGAAACTTCGATTCTTCAAGCGCAACGGCGGTTTCGTTAATAATTCGAACCATACGCGCATGATCGTCGTCGATAACCGGATGGCCGATGATTAAGTTCATCGGCAACTCAAAAACTTTTCGCAACATTTAGTCTCCAACCCCCGGCTGCTTCAATCCCTGTTCGCTCGAAGAAGCCGTTGATACTCAGTGTGCATACCTAGCTATTCATCATCTTAACCCTTTTGTCTACATCGAAATCTAATTAGCAAAATTGATCTTAATGAAGCCCAATCCAGAACAATTCCCGCTTGCCCGCAAGACTTCGGATGAAAACGAGCATTTTGAATACCTAAAACTCCTAATTCAAAGACAAATTATGATTCCGGCAGTGCTGTAAAAGAAAGGTATTTTAGTCGCCAAAAACATTTGACATCCGCCCGCTGGCCCGTTAGTTTCCGCGCCTTCCGTGGGCTCCCCTGAGAAAGCTACTGGGGTGCCCATTTTTTGCGCGGGCATAAATGATATCAATACGAAAAGAGAACAATGTACGCAGTCGTAAAGACCGGCGGTAAGCAATATCGGGTTTCTCCGGGCGACGTCATCGTCGTAGAGAAACTTCAAGGCGAAGCCGGCGCCAAAATTAAATTGGATCAGGTGTTGATGGTCGGGAAAGACGGCAAGTCTCCCGAAATAGGTGCACCGTTACTGGCCAGCGCCGCCGTCAATTGCGAGGTGCTCGACCAATCCCGCTCTGATAAGATTATCGTCTTTAAGAAAAAAAGGCGGCAAGGTTACAAGAGGAAAAAAGGCCATCGCCAGGATCAGACCGTACTGCGTATTTTGGACATCAATGGCAAAGGCGCCGTGAAAGCCGCCGCCAAGAAAGCAGCACCCGTTAAGGAAGAAGCTGCGCCAACTGAAGACAGCGCGCCCAAAAAAGAAGCGGCGCCCGCCAAAAAGAAAGCAGCAACCAAGAAGAAAGCGGCAACCAAGAAGAAAGCGGCGACGAAGAAAAAAGATGCAGCCAAGAAATAGGTTTAAGGAGTTAGGTTATGGCCCATAAAAAGGCAGGTGGTTCATCCCGTAACGGTCGCGATTCAGCGGGGCGTCGCCTCGGCGTCAAAAAGTCCGGCGGCCAATCGGTGATCGGCGGCAATATTATTATCCGTCAACGTGGCACCAAATATAATCCAGGCGAAAATGTCGGCATGGGCAAAGACCACACTATATTTGCGCTGAACGAAGGTAAGGTCAAATTTCGAAAAACCGGCGCGGGAAAAACCTTCGTCAATGTGGAGCCGGCCTCCTGACATAGCGACAGCCAATCCGGGTTTTAGGGGAATGGCTGACCATTCCCCTTTTTTATTGGCTATAAGGTAATTTAAACTCGATTTATTTAGGATATTTGACGTGAAATTCCTGGATCAACAGAAAATCTTTGTCAAAAGCGGTGACGGTGGCGCCGGGTGCGTCGGCTTCCGCCGTGAAAAGTATGTCGAGTTCGGCGGCCCCGACGGCGGCAATGGCGGCAATGGCGGCGACGTCATTGTCAAATGTGTAGCCAATCTCAATACCTTAATTGACTTCCGCTACAATCAGCATTTCAAGGCCAAGCGCGGTAACCATGGCATGGGTGCGAATCGATCCGGCAAGACTGCCGAATCAATTGTTATAGCGGTTCCGGTCGGCACCCAGATCTTCGATGAAGACGGCGAATTTATGATCGCCGACATAACGGAAGTAGGACAAACATTTATCCTCGCCAACGGCGGTGATGGGGGATATGGCAATGCCCATTACAAATCTTCCACCAACCAAGCGCCCCAACGCGCCGATGACGGTTGGCCTGGCGAGGAGAAGTGGCTTTGGCTGCGTTTGAAGCTGATTGCCGATGCCGGTTTGATTGGCTTACCCAATGCCGGCAAGTCTACCTTTCTCGCCGCCGTGACCAAAGCCCGGCCCAAAATTGCTAATTATCCTTTTACCACGCTGCATCCCAATCTCGGAGTCGGCTATATCGACGGCGAGGAGATTGTGCTGGCCGACGTTCCCGGATTGATCGAAGGCGCCCATAAAGGCGCTGGTCTGGGCGACCGCTTTCTCGGCCATGTGGAACGCTGCCGGGTGCTGCTCCATCTTGTCGACGGCACAGAAGAGGGTCCCACAGACGCCTACCGCACCGTCCGCCATGAACTATCCGAATATGGCGGTGGCTTGGACGGCAAATCGGAAATCGTCGCCTTGAACAAGTGTGACACGTTAACCGACGAGGCTATCGCGGAAAAGAAAGATGCCCTGGCCAAGGTGGCAGGACAAAACATTCTAACCATCTCGGGCGTCGCGGGTACAGGCGTAAAGGGCACCTTGCGCCGCTTATTCCAGATTGTCGCTGATGCCAAGGAAGCAGAGCAGAACGAAATTTTAGCTGAGGAAACTGTCGCCGGCGGGGATGTTACGGCATGAGCAGCACAGCCAATCTTTCCCATTTTAAAAACGCCAAGCGCATCGTCGTGAAAATCGGTTCGTCCCTTCTGGTCGATCCCGAACGCGGTGTCCTGCATCGCAAGTGGTTGGGATCCCTGGCCGACGATCTGGAAACGCTGCGGCAGCGGGGACAGGAAATCATCATAGTATCTTCCGGCGCCATATCCCTCGGGCGCCGCTATCTTGGCTTTACATCCGGCGATTTGCGGCTGGAGGAAAAACAGGCAGCGGCGGCAGCCGGTATGGTGCGACTGGCCCATGCCTACCAGGAATGCTTCAGCCATCATGACATTTCGGTGGCGCAAATTCTTCTCACTCTGGATGACAGCGAAAATCGTCGTCGTTATCTTAATGCCCGCTCGACGTTGATGACGCTGTTGAAATTGGGCGCGCTGCCCTTGATCAATGAGAACGATTCGGTGGCCACCGACGAAATCCGGTTCGGCGACAATGATCGGCTGGCGGCCCGCGTCGCTACCATGATCAGCGCCGATATATTGGTCCTGCTGTCGGATATTGACGGCCTGTATACGGCTGATCCCTCCCACGATAAATCGGCGACGCTGGTGCCGGAGGTTCACGAAATTACACCCCAGATTGAGGCCATGGCCGGCTCGGCAGCTTCTTTGGATAGCCGGGGCGGTATGGTCACCAAACTGGCAGCTGCCAAGCAGTGCATGAGCGCGGGATCCGCCCTGGTTATTACCAAAGGCGAGGTTGAACATCCTTTGCGAGCGCTTGAAAACGGCGCCAATAGTACCTGGTTTTTCCCCCAAGGTAACCCACAGACAGCCCGCAAGCGTTGGATCTCTGGTTCCCTTCAACCTGTCGGCAGCATCATTGTCGATGACGGCGCCCTAAAGGCGCTATCCCGGGGCCGCAGTTTATTGCCCGCCGGCGTCGCTGACATCATCGGAAATTTTCAACGAGGCGACGCGGTTACCGTGACGTCGACCAATGGCAAGGAGATCGGGCGGGGTCTTTGCGCCTATTCGTCCGATGATGCTAGGCGTATCATGGGACATAAAACGAGTGAAATTGAAAAACTGCTGGGCTACCGTGGGCGGGACGAAATGATCCATCGCGACGATCTTGTTATCACCTAGTCGCGAATAGCATAGAGCCAGTAATTTTGGTGGAGATAGATAATGGCGGATGCCGGGAATATTACGAAAATGATGCAGAAAATCGGACGGACGGCCAAAGCGGCAGCCCAGGCTCTGGTCAACGCATCCTCAGAGAAAAAAAACACGGCTTTAAGGGAAGCGGCAAAAGCTTTACGCGGCCGTCGTGACGAAATTCTTACCGCCAACGATAAAGATATGGCCGCAGGTGAACAGAAAGGCCTGACCCCGGCCCTGTTGGACCGATTGAAACTCAACCCCGACCGCATCGAAGGTGTTGCTCAGGGACTGGACGCCATCGCTGATCTGGACGACCCCGTGGGCGCGGTTATGGACGCCTGGGACCGCCCCAACGGCTTGAAAATATCACGCGTTCGAGTACCTTTTGGTGTTATCGGCATTATCTATGAATCCCGCCCTAACGTGACCGCCGACGCTGGCGCACTCTGCCTGAAATCGGGCAATGCTGCGATCCTTCGCGGCGGCTCGGAGAGTTTCCATTCATCCTCGGCTATTCTCGGCTGCATAACGGAAGGATTGCGGCACGCCGGTCTGCCCGAAGCCGCAATTCAAATGGTGCCGACAAGGGACCGCGTCGCCGTTGGCGAAATGCTGACCATGTCCGACTACATTGATGTGATCGTTCCCCGTGGGGGGAAATCTCTGGTGGAACGGGTTCAAACCGAAGCCAAGGTTCCTGTTTTCGCCCATCTTGAAGGTATCTGTCATACCTATGTAACCGCCGACAGCCAGCCTGATATGGCCCGGGAGTTGGTGGTCAATGCCAAGATGCGCCGGACCGGTATTTGCGGCGCCACGGAGACCCTGCTCATCGACCGGGCCGCGGTTCCTACCCACCTGCCCCGTATCCTTGATGCCCTGACCGAGGTCGGATGTGAAATCCGGGGCGACCGGGAAACGCAGTCTTTCGATGACCGCGTGTCTGCCGCAACGGACGAGGATTGGGACACGGAGTATCTGGACGCTGTTATCTCCGTAAAGCAGGTGGCAGACGTTTCCGAAGCCGTTGACCACGTCAACGCCCACGGGACAAAACATACCGACGCTATCGTTACCGACAATACCGAAGTGGCGGCAACTTTTCTCAACGGCGTCAACAGCGCCATCACCATGCATAATGCATCGACCCAGTTTGCCGATGGCGGCGAATTCGGCATGGGCGCGGAAATCGGCATATCGACCGGCAAAATGCACGCGCGCGGGCCAGTCGGTGTTGAACAGCTGACGACCTTTAAATATGTCGTGCGGGGCGAAGGGCATACCCGCCCGTAAAGGCTTATTTTATGACCGATCACAGCGAATCCAATCTCCGCAAACGCATCGGCTTGCTGGGTGGGTCGTTTAACCCGGCCCATCGCGGACACCGTCTGATCAGCCAACATGCCCTGGAGCGGCTCCGGCTGGACGAGGTCTGGTGGATTGTATCACCCCAAAATCCACTCAAAGGGACGGCCGATATGAGCGATTTTGCAGAGCGAATCGATTCGGCCAGAACCGTCGCCAATGACCGCCGCATCAGGATTTCGAACATCGAAAACGAACTCGGCACCGTCTATACGGCAGATACGCTGGCGGCGCTGAAAAAACATCATCCAAAAGCCCGGTTTGTTTGGCTAATGGGGGCCGACAACCTGCTACAAATTTCCCAATGGAAAAATTGGGAGAAAATTTTTCGAATCGTACCCATTGCGATTTTTCCCCGGCCTTCCTATTCTAAGAAAGCGTTGGCGGGAGTTGCGGCGCAGCGGTTCGCAAGGTACCGCATTGACGAGAACCAAGCTGATCGCTTGGCGGTAATGCAGCCGCCGGCTTGGGCCGTTCTTGACATTAAACCGGACGCCATCTCGGCGACGCGCATTCGGGCCGGTCGTAGCGCCGTTAAAATTTAGGTTGCCGAGTGAACAACCAGAGTAAAATTTTAGATTGATACGGAAAGGAGACTATCACCATTTCAGGCAAAAAAAAGAAGACCTCCGCCTCCAGTAATCTGCTGGCGGCAACTAAAGCGTCCCTTGATGACGATAAAGCACAGGACGTGGTCGTCATTAATCTCGCAGGCAAAACCAGTTTTGCCGATTATATGGTCATCGCAACGGGTACCTCACAAAGGCAAGTTGTGACCATGGCCCAGCATCTCCAGCAAAATTTAAAAGCGGAAGGTCTGAGCGAAGTCCCATTGGAGGGCGTCAATCAAGGCGATTGGGTGCTGATCGACGGTGGCGATATCGTGGTGCACCTGTTTCGGTCCGAAATCCGAGAGTTTTATGATCTGGAGAAGATCTGGGGAGCAGCCATGCCGCAACCGGACCAAGTGGCTTGAAAGAGCCCGCCACGAAGATAGCCCTGTGAAGATAACAATTGCCGCCGTCGGGCGTATCAAAGCCGGACCGGAAAAGGTCCTTTGGGATCAATATGCTCGTCGTCTCACTTGGCCTTTGGCCTTAAAGGAAGTCGAAGAACGCAATCCCCTCAAACCGGCTAAGCTGAAACAGAAAGAAGCAGAATTGCTGCTGTCTGCCGTGCCGTCCGGCGCCTGCATCGTCGCATTGGACAAAGCGGGTAAAGCCTATTCAAGTAGAAACCTGGCGGCGCAGTTCGACCGGTGGATGAACGACGGCCCCTCAGACATCGCCTTTGTCATTGGTGGCGCTGAAGGGTTGGACAAATCTATTCTCGACCAGGCGGCATTGAAACTGGCCATGGGCGCCATGACCTGGCCCCACATGCTGGCCCGCGTCATGCTTATCGAACAGATCTACCGCGCCCAGTGCATTCTGGGGAATCATCCGTATCATAAATAAATTCTACCAGACCCACTTTACGCAATCAGCATTCGAGAAAATCGGCTATTGTATCCTGGGGACTCTTTTGCAAAGTATGAGATATGATAGACAGCTCTTTACACGAACAATCAGAGACCAAGAAAACCGGCGGCGCCATCGCGCCCGTCATGTTGTGTATCCTGGATGGCTGGGGTGTGCGGGAGGGTCATGATGACAATGCTATCGCCAACGGTAACACCCCCAATTGGGACCGGTTTCAAACCCAGTATCCATCCACTACCTTAATCGCCTCCGCGCTGGACGTCGGCCTGCCCGCCGGGCAGATGGGCAATTCGGAAGTCGGTCATACCAATCTAGGCGCCGGACGCGTAGTGATGCAGGATCTCCCCTTGATCGACGAAGCTATAGAGACAGGCGCTCTAAAAGATAATTCCCAGCTTCAGAAACTGATCGCTGAACTCAAGAAAAGCGGAGGGTGCTGTCATCTGATGGGTCTGGTATCGCCGGGCGGCGTTCATTCCCACCAAAACCATCTTATCGCTTTGACGGGAATACTGAACGATGAAGGCATAAACTGCCGTCTGCACGCTTTTCTCGATGGGCGCGACACGCCGCCCTCCACGGCCAGGAATTTTATGAGCGATCTACTGGCGGCGACTTCTGCTATAAAAAATTTCTCGGTTGCCACGGTCAGCGGCCGCTATTTTGCCATGGACCGGGACAACAACTGGGACCGCGTAGAGAAAGCCTACAAGGCTATTGTGTCCGGTGACGGCATGAGCGAAACGAGCCCCCTCGCCATGATTGAATCGAATTACGAAAATGGCGTAACGGACGAATTTATGGAGCCGGCGGTTATTGGCGACTACGACGGCATGGAGGATAGCGACGCTATTTTGATGTTTAATTTTCGAGCTGACCGGGTGCGGGAAATTCTGGCCGCCTTGGTTGATCCGGCGTTCGATGGCTTCGCCCGATCCCAGGCCATCGATTTTGCCGGCCGTCTCGGCATGACGGAGTACTCCGTTGAACTAAGCACCCTTATGAGCGCCATGTTCCCACAGCGCCCGTTAAAGAATATTCTCGGGCAACTGGTCGCTGATGCGGGCAAATCCCAGCTTCGCATTGCCGAAACAGAAAAATACGCCCACGTCACATTTTTCTTTAACGGCGGTGAAGAAAATGTTTTTCCCGGCGAGGAGCGCATTCTGGTCCCCTCTCCCAAAGTGGCCACCTATGACCTGAAGCCGGAAATGTCCGCTTATGAAGTCACCGACAAACTGGTCGAGGCGATCGCCGAGAACCAGTTCGACCTGATTATCGTCAATTACGCCAACGGCGATATGGTGGGTCATACGGGAGTCTATGGAGCGGCGGTCAAAGCCGCGGAAACGGTGGATTTATGCCTTGGCCGTCTGGAGGAAGCATTGGCAGAAAAGGGCGGCGTAATGTTGCTGACTGCCGATCACGGTAACGCCGAACAAATGCAAGACCCGGACTCCGGCGGTCCCCATACGGCCCACACCATGTCACCGGTGCCCGCCATCCTCGTCAACCCGCCGCCCTATGCCGGTGCCATTGACCAAGGCGTGTTGGCCGATGTGGCGCCGACCCTTCTGCATCTCATGGGTCTAGAACAGCCGGTCGAAATGACGGGGCGTTCATTGATCACTGATGAAGATGCGACGGCTTAGCTTTGTCACACTATTAAGTGCTAGCCTGTTAGCCGTGCTGCCGCCCGCTGCCCAGAGTGAAGATGGAAAAGGTAGTGACAAAAAGGTCGGCAACCGCCTGAAAGAGGTAGAGCAAGCCATTGAGGCGGGAAAGAAAAATGCCTATCAATTGGAGCGCCAGGCGGAGTCGCTGCAGATTGATCTGCAAAAAGCAGGACTACAGAGAGTTGCATTGGCCGATTCGGTTCAGAATTTGGAAGTCAAGGTTTCGGAATTGGAGACAGAAATCGGTGACCTCAATATCGCCGAAAGCGAAAAACAGGAACTTCTGGCCGCCCGGCGGGACCAGTTTTCCCATGTCCTTCTGGCCTTGCAGCGATTATCCCGCTTACCGCCTGAAACCGTCATCGCCTATCCGGCCAAAGCCTCCGATTTGGTGCGTACGGCTATACTCTTGAAATCCGCAGTACCGCAGATCGAAGATCAGGCGGGCCGTCTTCGAGAAGATTTGATCGCCTTGGCCGCGACGCGGGAATTAATCGCCAAGCGCAAAGCTGAACTCAATCATTACGGCCAAGATCTCCGCAGCAAACGCCGCCGCATGGACGATCTAATCAGGAAAAAGACAATCGCCCGGAAAATCACCCTGGCTGCCCGGCAAACAGAAAGCACACGAATAAAACGATTGAGCCGGGAAGCGCGGAATCTAAGGGATCTCTTCCGCCAGCTCGATAAAGACCGCCTTCGGCGTTTGTCAGAGGAGAAAAAAGAGATGGAAAAACAACGTTCTACCGACTTCACAACAACGGATAGACCCGCCGGCGACAAAAAATCGGAACAGCTGGCCAGACTCAAACCATTGTCGCGAAAGGTCAGTTCTCATCCTCTCAAACCTTTGGCCTTGGCCAAAGGCGCCCTGCGATATCCTGTCGTCGGACAAACCATTGCTACCTATGGTGAAGCGGTTCGACGGGGGTTTTCTCGCGAGGGAATCACACTGAAAACTCTTCCCGGCGCCCAGGTAATCGCCCCCTACGACGGCAAAGTGGTCTTTGCCGGAAGATTTCGGGGATACGGCAAACTCTTGATTATCGAACACGGTGAGGGATATCATAGCCTCTTGGCGGGCATGTCCCGGATTGATGGTATATTAGGCCAGTGGTTGCTGTCCGGTGAACCGGTTGGCATCATGCAAAATGACGGGAATGCAGGCGGCAACAAGAAACCGTTGCTCTATTTGGAATTACGGCGGAACGGACAACCCATCAACCCCGTTCCATGGCTGGCAGTAGGAAAAGGTAAAGCAAACGGATGAAAAAAATAATATTAAAAACGGCTGGCGCCGTTGTCGTCATATATAGCATCTTGGCGTCTCCTTCGGCCATGTCCGCGGAAAAAGAGAAAATAGCAGTCGACACCTACCGTATGCTCAACCTGTTCGGCGATGTCTTTGAGCGGGTCCGGGCCGACTACGTCCAGGAAGTGACGGACGAAGAGCTAATTGAAGCCGCCATAACCGGCATGCTGACATCGTTGGACCCTCATTCCAGCTATCTCAACGCCAAGAATTTCAAGACCATGCAGGTTCAGACACGGGGCAAGTTCGGCGGCCTGGGTATCGAAGTCACTATGGAAAATGGCTTGGTCAAAGTGGTCTCGCCCATTGACGATACACCGGCCCATCGCGCCGGCCTTCAGTCCGGCGATTTTATTACCCACCTGAACGGCGAACGCGTCCAGGGACTGACTTTGTCCCAGGCGGTCGACAAAATGCGTGGCAAGGTGGGCGAGGACATTAAACTAACCATCCGGCGTAATGGGGCCAAGCCTTTCGATGTGACCGTTACCCGTGGTGTCATTCCCATCCGCACCGTCCGTTCCCGGACAGAGGGAAATATCGGCTATGTGCGGATTTCATCCTTCAGTCAGCCGACAGCCGATGGCATCAAAAAGGCCATAAAAAAAATCAAAAAGGATTTGGGCAAAAAGTTCAAAGGTCTGGTGCTTGATTTAAGGAACAATCCGGGCGGTCTGCTGGATCAGGCTATTTCCGTGTCAGACGCCTTCCTTGAACGGGGTGAAATTGTTTCGACCCGCACCCGCATCAAGGAAGAACATCAAAGATTCAATGCGCGCAAAGGCGATCTGACGGATGGCAAACCAATCGTCGTCCTGATCAACGGTGGCTCAGCCTCGGCCTCAGAAATTGTTGCCGGCGCACTGCAGGATCACAACCGCGCCATAATTCTAGGCACCAAATCTTTCGGCAAAGGTTCCGTGCAGACGATCATTCCCCTGGGTCAACACGGTGCTATGCGTTTGACCACGGCGCGCTATTACACGCCCTCCGGACGATCAATCCAGGGTGTCGGCATCACCCCCGATATCACAGCAGAGCTGGTCAAAGTCGAAAAGCTCGCCTCCGGCCATAATACGCGGGAAGAAGATTTGCGCGGCGCCTTAAAAAATCAAGGTAAAAACGGTTCGGTCAAAAGCAGCAACAAGCCCGAGGAGGGTGATAAAAAGGCCAAAACCGATGGCAAGTCGAAAGAAAAACCAAAGGCGAGCAGACCGATCGATTCTCAGCTTCAGCGCGCCTTGGACCTGTTGCGCGGCGTTTCCTTGTTCTCGCAGCGCAAAAAAGGTTAAGACCTGATTAGGAGATAGAGTGTAAATTTATTTCCGCATATCCTGATGACCAACATGGCGGCTGACCGGCATGGCTGAAGACCGATTGGGCGGACTACCAATATGGCGGATGACGACGACCCAGAAGAAGATTTTGACGATATCGACGGCGAATCGCCTGCTGATGACCCAGGTGATGATGACCTGGGTGATGACGGCCCCGATGAAGAAGCGGGTGAAAATACGGTTGGCGGCGATGATTTCGAGGCCGATGAGTCTGATGATCTGGATTTGGACGATCTGGATTTTTCCGATGAAGAAGATTTTGATGACGACGAAGGCGGTGGCGTAGACAAGAAAAAATTGATTGTCCTAGGCGCCGGCTTGTTCCTGATCGTTGCGGGCGTCGTCGGTAGCGGGATGATAATTCTCGGCGGCAGCGATGACGAAGAAGAAGCAGAAGAAAGAAGTTCACCAATCCCGATGGTCAGTATGGCCATCCCTCGGAAATCGAAAATGAAGTCCGGGCGCGAACTTTTAAAACCGCCAAGTGCCGGCAGTAAAAGTGTGGCCCGCCCCACCACTGCAGCGAAAAAAATGGGCCGACCGCAAGCAGGGAATAATCCGGCAGCAAGCGCACCACCGGCCTCTCCATCAGCCCCATCATCAGGATCGCAACAGGCCCCGCGGCAGATGACGACCGGGCCGGCGCAGATGCGCACCAAACCGGGTGCCGGACTGATCATGCCGTCCGTTACCGCCGCCTCCTATCGGGGCATTCCCGTTCTGAAAGGTGGACGGGCATTGGCGTCGCCCGAAGCGAAGCTAAGCGAACCCGGTCCAAGCGGTCCGGTTCCCCGCACCGGTGACGATGGCCGCCAGGCTTGGCGCGTCTATGCCAGCCCCTTCACGGGCGACACCAGTCAACCACGGATCAGCATTATTTTTACCGGCCTAGGCCTGAGCCGCATCTCCACTATGGCGGCGATCAAGCAACTGCCACCGGAAATCTCTTTGTCTTTCAATCCCTATGCCAAGAGCGTGGCCGATTGGGTCGGCATGGCACGCTCAGCCGGTCATGAAACCTTGATGTCTTTGCCCATGGAACCGTCGAATTTTCCCCTGTCCGATCCTGGACCCTACGCGTTGCAAACGGATATGGATGCCGCGGAGAATATAGAAAGATTGAAATTTGTCATGGGTCTGGCGCCTGGTAATATCGGTGTGCTGCAAATGATGGGGTCGCGATTTGTGACCTCCGAACAGGCCATCAGGCCGATCCTGGAGGAAATTCGCAATCGGGGCATGATGTTTGTCGGCAGCGGGCCGGCCGACAATAATCGAGCGGTGAAAATCGCCTCAACGATTGCGCTGCCGCGTGCTGGCGCTGTTTTGAAAATAGACTCTGAGGCGTCCCGGGTGACCATCAACCGCAATCTTGCTAAGCTGGAAGTCTTGGCCCAGAAAAATAAATATGCGGTCGCCTTAGCAGAACCCTACCCGGTGACAATTTCATATATCTCTAGATGGGTGCAAACCCTGCCGAGCAAAAAACTTATCCTGGCGCCTGTTTCAGCTGTCGCACAAATTAGCGGCATGGCGACGGCGGGTGGTGAACAGGAAGGGCAACCAAAAAAATAAAATCTGACTAGTAAAATTCTAATATTGTGGGCTCAAAAAATTCTTTACCATTTTAAATTCGAAAAATATCCATGACCCCTGACGAAAAAGATCAACTTCCTTACAGACCTTGCGTCGGGATCGTGCTGTTCGACGCCGGCGGCCGTGTTTTCATCGCCCAGCGGTTGGATACCAAAGAAGCCGCTTGGCAGTTGCCCCAAGGCGGCATTGACGAAGGCGAGGAACCGAAACAGGCGGCCCTGAGGGAACTGGAAGAAGAAATCGGTACGGCTAATGTCGATATTCTAGGAGAGTCCCGTAAATGGTTGAGTTACGATCTACCGCCAGATCTTGTCGGTGAGGCCTGGCGCGGCCTCTATCGAGGCCAGACTCAGAAATGGTTCGCCATGTTATTTTTAGGGCAAAATTCCGAAATTTCGCCCAGTTCCGTCGCCCATCCGGAATTCAGTGACTGGAAATGGGCGGCGTTTGAAGAAATTCCCGGTTGCGCCGTTGATTTCAAAAAATCGGTTTACCAAGCCTTGGTCGATGAATTCCGGGATATAGCTTTTAAATTAAAGTATTTCGGACAAGGTGATTAAGATTTAGCCCTCTGAAATGAACATAAAAATATCGTAAAATATAGGGTTGTTCCTAAGTATGGTTTTGTGCATTGATGGTTTGCCGCCCTCCTGCTCGTATGATATTAATTTTGCCGATTTTAGCGTTCGATCCTGGAACAAATGAGATCTCTTCAATACATTAGTGAGCACAACGGTAAATATTTCACCGAACGTTTTTTTATGAAGTATGACTGCGTCCTTTTCCTATCAGGTTGGCCAGCTTACTAAATTAGGAGAGTAAAGCGTATGGAAGGAACGGCAGGCGTCGCGGTAAGTGAAGAAATCCGCGAAGAAGTCGAAGACGTAGTAGTTCGATTCGCAGGCGATTCGGGCGATGGCATTCAGATCACCGGTGGACAGTTCACTCTGACAACGGCATTGGCCGGTAATGATCTTTCGACCTTTCCAGATTTCCCGGCAGAAATCAGAGCCCCTGCAGGGACGACATTCGGTGTTTCGGCGTTTCAAATTCACTTTGGGTCGCGCGAAATCAGAACCGCCGGTGATGCGCCGGATGTTTTGGTTGTCCTCAATCCGGCGGCCTTGAAGGTCAATCTCGGTGATCTCAACCGGGGCGGCTTGATCGTCGCGGATACAGGCGCTTTTACCGACCGCAATCTCAAGAAAGCCGGTTACGAAGACAATCCGCTGGAGAACGGCAGCCTCGACGCCTATAAGGTGATCGCCGTCGATATCACCAAGGCGACCCTGGAAGCCGTTAAACCACACGGCTTAACACAGAAAGAAGGTGCCCGCTGCAAAAACATGTGGACTCTGGGATTGGTCTACTGGCTTTACAACCGCGATCGTCAGCCGACCGTCGATTGGCTCAATCAGAAATTCGCCAAACGTCAAGAAATCGCCGATGCCAATATTGCTGCCGTAAACGCCGGGCACATTTTTGGCGATACCTCCGAAATATCCGGCGAAACAGCAGTCTACAATGTGTTGCCGGCGGAAATCGCGCCTGGCCTGTACCGGACAGTTACTGGGATGGAATCGACTTCCTGGGGTCTGGTGGCCGGCGCCCAAAAGGCAAATCTAGTCATGACCTTCTGCGGCTATCCGATTACCCCGGCCACCGCCGTATTGCACAATCTATCCAAAATGAAGAATTTTGGTGTCGTTACCTTCCAGGCCGAGGACGAAATCGCCGCCGCCTGCGCCGCTATCGGCGCCTCTTATGCCGGCACCTTGGGCGTCACGGCGACGTCAGGTCCCGGTATTGCCTTGAAAGCCGAAGCCATTGGCCTAGCTATTTCAGTTGAATTGCCGCTGGTTATTGTCAATGTACAAAGGGCCGGACCTTCGACTGGGCTGCCCACCAAGACCGAACAATCTGATTTATATCAGGCTGTCTATGGCCGTAACGGCGATGCGCCTCTACCGGTAATTTCAGCGCGTTCACCTGCCGAATGTTTTGAAGTCGCTATCGAAGCGTGCCGGATCGCAACAAAATACATGACCCCGGTTATGATGCTGATGGACGGATATATCGCCAACGCATCGGAGCCCTGGCTCATTCCCAATGTTTCTGAGATTGAGGCTTTCCCGGTCGAATTCCACAAGGATCCGGAAGGTTTTCACCCCTCTATCAGGGACGAAGATTCCTTGGCAAGAACATGGGCCGTCCCGGGCACTCCGGGCCTTGAGCATCGCGTCGGTGGCATCGAAAAATCCTATGAAAACGGTAATCTGTCCTACGATGCAGACAACCATCAAAAAATGACTGATGTGCGCAGGGCCAAAATCGACGGCATAGCAAAGGACATACCCGATCAGGACGTCATTCGCGGTGAAGATAATGGCGACATAGCCGTGGTCGGATGGGGCTCTACCTTTGGCCCCATTTCCCGGGCCGTTCAAAAAGTCCAGAACAACGGCCACCGTGTGTCCCACATTCACATGCGCCACATCTGGCCGATGCCAGGAAATCTTGAGGGTCTGCTGCGAAACTTCAAAACCGTCCTTATTCCGGAAATGAATACCGGGCAATTGATCACGGTAATCCGTGACAAATTCTTAATTGATGCCAAGGGACTAAACAAAGTTTCGGGCAAACCGTTTAAGGTCTCCGAAGTCGAAGAAGCCATCCGCGAATATTTGGAGAAGTAACATGAACATTGCCACACCTCCCGAAACATTATCCTCCAAAGATTACGCCTCAGATCAGGAAGTCCGCTGGTGTCCCGGCTGCGGTGATTACGCCATTGTGCGGTCTATGCAAAAGGCTCTGGCTGACATGCAGGCCCCATTGGAAAATACGGTCTTTATTTCCGGCATCGGCTGCGCTTCGCGTTTTCCTTATTACATGTCGACCTACGGATTTCATACCATCCACGGTCGCGCTGCCGCGGTTGCCACGGGTACTAAACTCGCCAATCCGGATCTCGATATTTGGGTGATTTCCGGTGACGGCGATGCATTATCAATTGGCGGTAATCATTTAATGCATGTGCTGCGGCGTAACGTTGATCTGCAGTATATTTTGCACAACAACGAGATTTACGGTCTTACCAAAGGTCAGTATTCACCGACTTCCCGCATGGGAACACATTCTCCGTCGACGCCGACTGGGTCCATTGACAACCCCGTATCGGCAAGCGAGTTCGCGCTTGGCTGCGACGCCCATTTCGTCGCCAGGGGGATCGATTCACAAGTTAAGATTCTGCCGGAAATCCTCAAGCGCGCCAAGGAACACAAAGGTGCCTCCTTCGTCGAAGTGTTCCAGAACTGCGTCGTCTACAATGACGGCGTTTTTGATCATTTCACGGAGAAAGGTATCGCCGGCGACATGCAGTTGATGGTCAAGCATGGTGAACCGTTGATTTTCGGCAAGGACAATACCAAAGGTCTGCGCATGAAACCCGGCCGGATTGAACTCGAAGTCGTGACCGTCGGTGAAGGCGGCTTGCCGGGAGGCGATATTCTGGTCCACGATGAGACCAATAAGATGATGGCAACGTTGCTGGCTCATATGCAGCCGCCCAATTTTCCGGTAGCCATCGGTGTTCTTTATTGCAATCCGGCACCGACCTATGAAAGCGCCGTGCATAAACAGATTATGGATGTGGTGAAAAGTTCACCCAATGCCGATCTGGACATCCTTTTGCGTAGCGGTCCAACCTGGACTGTCGACGCTTAATATCTAGTTTAATTTTTGGTGCTGACATATATAAGGGATTTTCATTATGAATGTCAGATGGTCAGCAAGAGACGAAGAAGTAGGTTTCCTGGCGGTATTCAGCAAGAATTGGTTCGTCATTTTGTGGCTGGTACCTCTGTCCGATCTGCGGCTGAATTGTGTGGG
>PBQI01000093.1 GCA_002725625.1 Rhodospirillaceae bacterium
GGTTTGTAGATGCTAACGATCCGGCTATTTTCGGTGATAACGATTTCGGTTTTGATGGTCTGGCGTTTCTTCTTGCCGGAATACCAGCTCTGCTGTTTCATGCTCGGCCGTTGGATTGGCTGTTCCGTGCAGTCTAGGATCAGAGCTTAGGTATAGAATCAAAAGGACAAAGAGGTGATCCTCAACTCCGCCTACACCCCAAGGATGACCGAAGCGGTGAATTTTAAGATTGATTAGCAGTCTTGTTTGTTACATTTTAGCCCAATGATGTTAGCGTCGTATGGTTCCTCGATCATTACATATGCAAGGATGGGGAACTTTAAATTTAAATTGGGTGAGAATTAGGTCCCGTGGCTGATCAAAAAACTGTTTCCCGTATCGAGCAACTTTGCATCGAACGTAATATGAAAATGACAGGGCAGCGCCGTGTCATTGCGCGCGTTCTTTCCGACGCTGCCGACCATCCCGACGTTGAGGAATTATACCGGCGCTCGGTTAAGGTGGACTCGAAAATCAGCATCGCGACTGTCTATCGCACGGTCCGCCTGTTTGAAGAAGCAGGATTGCTGGACCGGCTTGATTTCGGCGATGGCCGAGCACGGTATGAACCCTCCAGCGATGATCACCACGATCATTTAATCGATGTTAAGTCCGGAAAAGTAATTGAGTTCCAGGAAGAACATGTCGAGGAATTACAGCGCACCGTTGCCAAAAAACTGGGATACGAGCTGGTAGGTCACCGCATGGAACTTTATGGTATTCCGCTAAAGGGATCGGATTAAAAGGGCTTTGGCGACGATCTCTTCAAGCCGTCTATCAGTGACGAGATGGCGAAGCATCGCCAGGCCGGTATAGGCGAGGTTGGTAAAAAAACTCTACATTAAAACATTTGGCTGTCAGATGAATATCTATGATTCCGACCGGATGAAGGACGTGCTGGCACCGCTCGGCTATGGGGCGGTCGATGAGGCCGATGATGTCGACATGGTCATCGTTAATACCTGCCACATCAGGGAAAAGGCGGCCGAGAAATTGTTCTCCGAACTTGGCCGCTATCGCCAGATGAAAGAGGCGCGGCGGGAAAACGGCCAATCGACAATTATCGCAGTCGCCGGGTGTGTCGCTCAGGCCACCGGCGCCGAAATAATCAACCGGGCACCGTTTGTCGATATTGTTCTCGGTCCTCAGACCTATCACCGACTTCCAGAAATGATCGCCCGCGCCACCCGCGCTGGTGAGAGAAACAGTCCGGAATGTTCTCGCGAGAATCCCGGCGCCGGTATCATGGACATCGAATTTCCGGAAGAACCGAAGTTTGACCATCTGCCCAACATAACGGCCAAGGGGTTTTCCGCATTCCAGTCGGTTCAGGAAGGGTGTGACAAATTCTGCACCTTCTGCGTCGTGCCCTATACCCGTGGCTCGGAGTTTTCTCGGTCGGTACGGGATGTTCTGGCGGAAGCCGAAAATCTGGCGGCCCACGGCGTGCGAGAAATCACGTTGCTGGGCCAGAATGTCAACGCCTATCACGGGGCGCCGGTTACCGGTGACCAGGAAGTCGGGCTGGGCCGGCTGATTCGCCAGGTGGCCGAAATTGACGGCATTGAGCGGATCCGATACACCACCTCGCACCCGGTCGACATGGATGAGGAACTGATCTCGGCCCATGGCGATGTGGCACAGCTCATGCCGTTTCTGCATCTGCCTGTGCAATCGGGATCGGATCGTATTTTATCGGCCATGAACCGAAATCACAGCACCGACGATTTCCGCCGTCTTCACGACCGCCTGATGACGGCCCAGCCGAAATTGAAGTTATCGTCCGATTTCATTGTCGGTTTTCCCAGCGAAAGCGATGCTGATTTCGAGGCGACCATGGATCTGGCCAGGGAAATCGGCTTCATCCAAGCCTATTCGTTCAAGTATAGCCCGCGGCCCGGCACACCCGGGGCAACAATGAGCAACTGCGTTCCGGATGAAATCATGAGTGAACGTCTGAGCCGGCTACAGGATTTACTGACTTCCAATCAAGCCGGATTCAATCAGTCCTGTCTGGGCGAAAGCTTTACCGTCCTGCTTGACCGGAAGGGACGCAAAGAAGGCCAGCTCGCCGGCCGCAGCCCCTTTATGCAGCCGGTGCACCTGCAGGCGTCGGCAGAATATTTTGGCCGCATCGTGCAGGTCAGAATTACCGACGCTTTTGCCAATTCCCTGACGGGTTCCCTTGACGGGGAACCAGCATCCCATGACTCGCAAGTTTCTGAACAAAGGATCAGCGCTTGAACCCACGATCCGCTAACAAACCAGCGTCACCGCCGACCAATCTGCGGCAGTTGGAATTCGGTGATAACAGCCTGCTGCCAGCGCTATTCGGCAGTCACAACAGCCATCTGGCCCAGATCGAACAAAAGCTGGAGGTTGTTCTCAATTCTCGGGGTAATGCCGTTTCCGTCGCCGGAACGCCCGAAGCACAAGACGCCGTCGAAACGGTTCTTGGGGGGCTCTATGCCAGGCTGAAAAAAGGTGATGCCATCGAAGCCGCCGATGTCGATGGCGCCCTCCGGCTGGCCATTTCCGGCGGCAACAGCGGCGCGCAAATCAGTGCCGAAGAATTCGCCGTCAAAACCCGCAAAAGGCAGATCACGCCGCGTTCGCCGCAACAGGCGGCCTATCTGCAGGCCATTGATCAAAACGATCTGGTCTTCGGGCTGGGACCGGCGGGTACCGGTAAAACCTATCTCGCCGTTGCCAAAGCGGTTGAAGGACTGCTTAAAGGTGAAATCGACCGCCTGATTTTGTCCCGCCCGGCTGTCGAAGCCGGCGAGCAGTTAGGATTTCTACCTGGCGACATGCGCGAAAAAATTGATCCCTATCTGCGGCCGCTCTATGACGCCCTACACGACATGCTGCCCGCCAATCAGGTAGCGAAAAAGATGGAGAACGGCGAAATCGAAATCGCACCGCTGGCTTTCATGCGAGGCCGCACCCTGGCGGACGCCTTTGTCATTTTGGATGAAGCCCAGAACACCACCGCCGTTCAAATGAAAATGTTTTTGACACGGCTTGGTAACAATGCGCGCATGGTGATCACCGGTGATCTAAGTCAGGTCGATTTGCCGTCAGGGGTCCGCTCCGGCTTGCGTGATGCCGTGGAAATTCTTGAAAAAGTCAAAGGTGTTTCATTCGTGCATTTCAGTGAGGCCGATGTGGTCCGCCACAAGTTGGTGGCGCGCATCGTACGCGCCTATGCCACTCAAGATGACGGCGGCAGCAGATACAGCAAAGCCAGGAGCGATGGCGACTGAAATTGAGATTGACGTGCTGTTTAAATGCTCGTCCTGGAAATCGAATTTACCGGCGGCCGAACCCATTTGCCGCCGCGCCGCTCTGACAGCAATTCAATCGGTATTTGATAATGGCGATGGTCCCTTGGAGTTTAGTATCGTATTGGCGGATGATGAATTTGTTCAGGCCCTCAACCGGGAATTCCGTGGTCAGGACAACGCGACCAATGTCCTGTCTTTCCCCGCGGATGCCAGCGACGTCCCTGAAAATTTTCCGAAACCGCTGGGCGACATCATCTTGGCTTACGAAACGACAAAGGCTGAAGCGACTGCCGACGGCAAGGAATTGACCGACCATTTGAGCCACTTGGTTGTACACGGTGTTTTGCATCTTTTGGGTGCCGACCACCAGAATGACGCTGAGGCAAAGGAAATGGAGCGACGCGAAATCAGTATCCTGGCCGGGCTCGGCATCGCTGATCCCCAAGAAAAAACTGAATAAGATAATATTAGAGAAATGAACAACAGGGGTGACAAGGCCCATCGATATGGATGATAATGAATTTACGGTTACAGCTGCAGAATGGTAATGAACGAAGACTCCAGCAGTAGACAGCCCCTTAGCCTGCAACAAAATGGCAATGGGGCCGATCCAGAATCCTCGCTTTCGAGAGCTCGGCCTGATTCCCAGGCTAAGAATTCTGTTGCCAAAAACGTCAGAGAGATGGCTCAGAAGCTGTTTCGCCGCAACGGCGATAATTCGATGCGTGAAGCCATTGAGGAATTGATCGAAGAAAAGGTCGGCGACGAAACGCCGATCGAGACCGAAGAGCGAAACCTGCTCGCCAATATCCTTAGTCTCCGTGACCGGACCATTTCTGACGTTATGGTGCCGCGGGCCGATATCGTGGCCATCGATATCGGTGCCCCCATCGATGATTTGATCAGTCTTATCAACCGGGGAGGCCATTCGCGCATTCCTGTTTTTCAGAAAACTCTCGATGATGCCGTCGGCATGGTACACATCAAGGACGTCTTGGCGGCCCGGAACTCGGCCCTGCAAAAAGACCAGTTGCTGAGCCTGAAAAATATCATTCGGGAGGTATTGTTCGTTGCGCCGTCGATGCAGGTACTTGAGTTGCTTTTGGAAATGCGGGTTAAGCGGATACATATGGCCTTGGTGGTCGATGAATATGGTGGCGTTGACGGTCTTTTGACCATCGAGGATCTAGTCGAGGAGATCGTCGGTGAGATCGAGGACGAGCACGACCAGGAAGAGGTGCCCGTGCTCAAGCTTCAGTCCGACGGATCGCTGATAGCCGATGCCCGCGTCTTGATTGAAAGCTTTGAGAATCTCGCCGGCAATATCCTGGGTGAAGAGGAGCGCGAAGAAATTGAAACTCTCGGGGGTTTGGTGTTTTCTCTTGCTGGGCGGGTGCCGATCAGAGGTGAACTTGTCAACCATCCTTCCGGTATGGAGATCGAGGTAATGGAGGCTGATCCCAGAAGAATCAAGAAACTCCATATCCGCGGAGTAGCTATCTCCGACCTTGAAACGGGCCGGCTTGCCTCGCCGTCAATCGACGGATCCTGACGGAATAAAATTGGTGAGATCCGGTGATTCAACAGATTCTCTAATCGTAAAATGGCGGCGGCAGGTCATTGATAGTCAGGGTTGGCGGCGACGACTATTAGCGCTTTGTTCCGGATTAGTAGCTGTTCTGGCGCTGCCGCCGCTGCATATTGTTCCGGCTCTTGTTCCCGCTTTGACGATTCTGACATGGTTGATCGAAGGAGCCCGCCAGAACGAAATCCCGTCTCGCGGTAAGAGAGGTGGAACCGCGCTGTTCCGAACCGGCGCTTGGTCGGCTTTCGCTGCCGGCTGGTGGTTTGGTGTCGGTTTTTTCGCTGCCGGTCTTTACTGGGTGTCGTTATCTTTCCTGGTCGACGCCCGGCAATTTGCCTGGATGATTCCCTTTGCCTTGCTGGGCCTGTCCGGCGGCTTTGCCATTCTTATTGGCCTGTCAACCTGGGCGGCGCATATGAGCGCGCGCGGCAAACCGCAAAGGCTCTTCGTCATGATCGCTGTCTGGTGGGTGGTGTTTGAATGGGTTCGGGGGTGGCTGCTGACAGGATTCCCTTGGAACTATCTGGGCACCGTTTGGACCTTCAGTGATGCGGCCCTTCAACTGGCTTCAATCTTAGGTGTCCTTGGGCTCAGCTTAGTGACGATGCTGGCGGCAGCAGCGCCTGCTCTCCTCGGCAGTTCGGAAAATCGGGGGCGATCGAGTTTGGTGATCGTTGGCGGCATCTATTTTATTTTGGCTATTATTTGGCTGGGCGGTGCCTACCGTCTTCATCTGGCCGGTGATTCATATCTTGAAAATGTTCGGCTGCGCCTAGTGCAGCCCAATATCGACCAGCGGGACAAATGGAAAGCTGAACTAAGGGGGCGCCACCTCAATAACCTGATGTCCCTCAGTGAGGCCAAGGTTAAAACTTATTCCCCAACCCACGTTATCTGGCCGGAGACGGCAGTACCGTTTTTTTTTGACAGTTCGCCGGCCGGTCTGCGGGCCGTTTCTCAAGTCATTCCGAAAGGCGGTGCTTTGTTAACCGGTGCGCCACGCCGGTCCGGGGGTAAAACCACCGATGGGAAGAATGAGCCCACCCAGCTCTGGAACAGCTTTCACGTCCTATCCGATCAGGCGCAAATTGTGCAGACTTACGACAAGCATCACCTCGTTCCTTTTGGCGAATATGTACCATTTCGAAATATCATCAACGTTGATAAGCTGACAGCAGGCCGAATGGATTTTTCACCGGGGCCGGGTCCGCGCATATTATTCGTACCGGGGGCGCCGCCGGTTAGTCCGCTGATCTGTTATGAAGTGATCTTTGCTGGTAAGGTGGCCGGTGAAACGGGTGGAGAGTCCGCAGAACGGCCCGGCTGGCTGGTTAATGTCACCAACGATGCCTGGTTCGGAACATCATCGGGCCCCCATCAGCATTTCGCCGCTGCCCGCCTGCGGTCCGTGGAGGAAGGCCTGCCCTTGGTGCGGGTCGCTAATACCGGTATTTCCGGTGTGATTGACGCTTATGGCAGGGTCAAAGCGCGTAGCCACCTGAACGAGCGAACCTTTATTGACAGCCGGCTACCTCAATCTCTGAGGGGTCCCACTTTTTATGGCATGTACGGAGATTGGGGTGTGTTCGCACTAATGTTGGTGGTAATACTCATATCAATTTTTCCCCATTTTTTTTTAAAAATCCAAAGGACCTAATTAATAAATGACTATATCACTTTTACGGGAAATATACTATTCTGACTAACAGGTATAAAAAAATGCCAGCTCAGATATCCAAAGTTCCAAAAAACGTGCCGGGTACAACACGCTTTGAGGAAACTTAACCTAGAATTGGGCAACAAAAATTATGGAGAATACGACAAGCATCAGAGGATCGCTGGCCGGAACGGCGCCGATCCGCAAGATTGTCCGCCGCCGGGTACCGGGCGTTGCGGATCCCGTTGATATCCACGTTGGCAGCCGGGTTCGCCTGCGCCGGACTTTACTTGGATTCAGTCAGGAAAAACTCGGCGAAGCCGTGGGTCTGACCTTCCAGCAGATACAGAAATACGAACGCGGCGCCAACCGCATTGGCGCCAGCCGTATGTATGATTTGTCGCACGTTTTGGATGTGCCGGTCTCGTTTTTCTTCGACAACATGCCGGAAGAAATAAAACGCCGCGACGACACACCGGCAGACCGCCTTGGCGACATAACGCACGAAGAAGTTGAAAAGGATCCGCTGACCCGCCGGGAGACACTGGAACTAGTTAGGGCTTACTACAAGGTTGACAGCGCAACGGTCAGAAAACGAATATTTGAGTTGTTGAAATCGCTGGCCAAAATGACGGATACCTAACAAACACCTGGACTGATCCGCAAATCTACGATTTTCGTTCCGAAGAGTCGACAACTTGGACAGGGCTATCGGTGTGTCCGATCTGCCCCGTTGACTTAATCCGCAACTTGGTATTTTCCGGACCCCAAATACGCTTGACGGCTTACCCAAACATTGCGACAAGAAGGCCCCATTTGAAGACCCCGCCAAGCCGATTGCCGCTTTTTAGGCAAGGTTGGTCCGGAAGGTCTAAAATTTAAGTTAGAGGAGCGATCTGTGCCCAAGGGAAATTATGTGTTTACCAGTGAATCTGTATCGGAAGGTCATCCGGACAAAGTCTGTGACCGCATATCCGACGCCATCGTCGATGCCTTTTTGACAGCCGATCCACAATCTCGGGTCGCTGTGGAAACGCTGACGACGACCAACCGGATCGTATTGGCCGGCGAAGTCAGGGGCCCCGATTCCATTACCAAGGATAAAATGGAAGAAGCGGCGCGGGCCTGTGTCAAGGATATCGGCTACGAGCAGGAAGGTTTTCACTGGCGCGACGCTGAAGTTGACGTGCTTGTGCATCCGCAATCAACCGATATCGCCCAGGGTGTTGATGCTGCTGGCAACAAAGATGAAGGGGCCGGCGATCAGGGCATTATGTTCGGATATGCCTGCAAGGAAACGGATGCTCTCATGCCGGCGCCCATCCACTATTCCCACGCCATTCTTTTGTCATTGGCGGAAGCCCGTCACTCTGGCGCCGAACCGGGTTTGGGACCGGATTCAAAAAGTCAGGTAACTTTGCGCTATGAAAACGGCAAGCCGGTCGGAGCGACATCGGTAGTCGTCTCGACCCAGCATGCTGCCGAACTTGACCAGGAGGCGGTTAAGCAGATTGTCCGTCCGCATGTCGTCAATGTATTACCGAACGGCTGGATGTGTCCGGAAGAGGAATTTTACGTTAACCCGACGGGTCGCTTTGTCATCGGTGGTCCCGATGGCGATGCTGGACTGACGGGCCGGAAAATTATCGTCGACACTTATGGCGGCGCGGCGCCTCATGGCGGCGGCGCTTTTTCGGGTAAAGATCCAACCAAGGTCGACCGTTCGGCAGCTTACGCCGCGCGCTATCTGGCGAAAAACGTTGTCGCCGCGGACCTCGCTGACAAGTGCACCATTCAGCTGGCCTACGCCATCGGTGTTTCCAAGCCGCTTTCCGTTTATGTCGATACGGCTGGAACCGGCACGGTTGATGAAGACAAATTAGCTACTACACTGCAGGAAGTGATGGATCTTAGCCCACGGGGTATCCGTGAGCATTTGGGTCTCAGCAAACCTATTTATGCCCGGACAGCGGCCTATGGTCATTTCGGTCGGTCGCCCGACGCTGATGACGGATTCTCGTGGGAACGAACCGACCTGGCGGGCCAATTAAAATCCGCGCTAAACGGTGGCTAATAATTTTATCGGATGATTTCTGAGGGAAAAAAACCTCACTTCTACGGCCGCCGGAAAGGCCGTAAACTTCGGCTTGGCAGACGGGTTCTTTTTGATCAGCGTCTGCCGGAAATCGCCGTTACCATTCCGGCAGGCGGCAGCAAATTTTTCTGCGACCTGTTTTCCGGCTCTTACAAAGAAATCTGGCTCGAAATTGGTTTTGGTGGCGGGGAACATCTCGCCCACCAGGCAAATTCCCATCCCGAAATCGGCTTTATTGGCTGCGAACCCTATATCAACGGTGTGGCGGCGTTATTGTCGCTGGTCGAAGAAGCCGGGCTGACGAATGTTCGCTTGTTTAATGACGACGCCAGACTTCTGCTTGGTCACCTGCCGGAAAATTCCATCAGCCGTGTCTTTGTTCTGTTTTCTGATCCCTGGCCGAAAAAACGCCATAACCGGCGACGGTTTTTTAACAGCGAAAATCTTGGCGCGTTAAGCCGGCTGATGACGGATAGCGCGCATCTGCGCTTTGCCTCCGACGATATGAGCTATATCCGCTGGACGCTCGACACGGTCTACCGGCATGACGACTTTACCTGGCAGGTGACCGGTCCGGAAGACTGGCGCCGGCGCCCCTATGATGCCTGCGAAACCCGCTACGAAGCCAAAGCGATCTCGCAGGGAAAAAAGCCTGTATATCTGACTTTACTACGGCGGCCACGCGGCGGTTAACGGGGCCATTAATAAAAAGCTTGAATTTACCGGCCTCGAAGTGGACAATGCAGACTCATTCTTGGACATAACAGTCTTTGACTGCAAATTCTAAGGGTGGGCCCGCTTTTGAACTAGTGGCCCGCTTTTTTGTTTTTTAGAGGTAAGGCTTTCTTTATATTAGGTGATTTGAGCCTCGGTATAAATAAGCCCAATTTATATGAGCATTGAAGGCAAAATTGAAAAACTGATCGGACCGGCCATAGGTGGCTTGGGGTATAACGTTGTTCGCGTCCAATTGTCGGGCACGAAGCGCAAAACCTTCCAGGTTATGGCCGAACGACAGGACGATGCCGGCATGACCGTCGAAGACTGCGCCACCATTAGCCGGGAGGTCTCGGCGATCTTGGATGTTGATGATCCCATTACCGGCAGATATTCCCTGGAGGTCAGCTCTCCGGGCATCGATCGGCCGCTCGTCAAGAGGCGGGATTTCGAACGCTATGCGGGCTTCGATGCCCGGGTCGATATGAATCTGGCCGTCAACGGCCGTAAAAAATTTAAGGGAAAACTTCTTGGCCTGCATGCCGATCTAGTCGAAATAAAAGTCAAGGAAGAAACATTTGAACTGCCTTACGGTGATATTCGCCAAGCAAAACTTTTGCTGACTGATGAATTGTTGGCAGCGGCGGCCAGCCAAGCGGAGCCGCGCCTGTCATAAGATTTCCGTCGCAAATATTATGTATGTTTGAATTTTTTTATAACGAAGGAAATTAGGCCTGGAGACCATGGAAACGAATACAGAATCGAGCATGATCTATACCCATCCGGAACTTCTTCTGGTGGCGGATACTGTAGCGCGGGAAAAGGGCATCGACCGGGAAGAGGTTCTCGAGGCGATGGAGCAAGCCATTCAAAAGGCCGGCCGCTCAAAATATGGCCACGAACATGACATTCGTGCCGAGATTGACCGCAAATCGGGGGAAATTCGCCTGGCCCGCTATGTCGAAGTAGCTGAGGAAATCGAGAACGAAATAACCCAAACGACCTTGAATGAAGCGCGCCGCCGCAAGGAGGGTGCTGAAATCGGTGAATTTCTAGTCGACCCGCTTCCGCCAATCGATTTTGGCCGCATTGCGGCGCAGACGGCGAAACAGGTAATCGTTCAGAAAGTCCGCGAAGCCGAACGCAAACGGCAGTTCGCCGAGTTCAAAGATCGTGTCAGCGAGGTTGTCAACGGTATGGTCAAGCGGGTTGAGTTCGGCAATGTTATCGTCGATCTTGGCGGGCGCGCCGAAGGCATTATCCGCCGTGACGAATGTATTCCCCGCGAACACTTCTCCAACGGCGACCGGGTGCGTTCATATATTTATGACGTGCAGGAAGAACCGCGCGGCCCGCAGATCTTCCTCTCGCGCAGCCATCCCCAATTTATGGCCAAATTGTTTACTCAGGAAGTGCCTGAAATTTACGACGGCATTATTGAAATCAAGTCCGTCGCTCGTGATCCGGGCAGCCGCGCCAAGATCGCTGTGATTTCATCGGATTCCAGTATCGATCCCGTCGGCGCTTGTGTCGGTATGCGTGGTTCCCGCGTTCAGGCTGTGGTGGCTGAGCTTCAGGGTGAAAAAATTGATATCATTCAATGGTCTCTTGATCCGGCGACCTTCATTGTTAACGCGCTGGCGCCTGCAGAAGTATCCAAAGTCGTGCTGGACGAGGAAGCCAACCGCATCGAAGTTGTCGTGCCCGATGATCAGCTCAGTCTGGCCATTGGCCGCCGGGGTCAAAATGTCCGCCTGGCCTCTCAATTAACCGGCTGGGACATCGATATTCTCACCGACGCCGAGGAATCTGAACGGCGGGTTGAGGAATTCAAGGTTCGTTCACAACTCTTTATCGATTCGCTTGATGTCGATGAAGTGATCGCCCAGCTTTTGGTGACCGAAGGGTTTTCCACGATCGAAGACGTGGCGTTCGTTCCCATTGAGGAATTGTCGACGATTGAAGGCTTTGACGAAGACGTGGCGGAAGAGTTACGTGAACGTGGTCGCCAGTATCTTGAGGTGCGCGAAGCTGAAATGGAAGAGGCTAGAAAGGCCTCCGGTGTCAGCGATGAGGTTTCCGATGTCGAAGGATTGTCAGCGGAAATGCTAGTCGCGTTGGGTGAAAACGATGTGAAGTCTCTGGACGATCTGGCTGATCTCGCAAGTGATGAGCTGCGGGAAATAGTCGGCGAAGGCAATTTGAACGAAGACAACGCCAACGAAATAATTATGGCGGCGCGGGCACATTGGTTTGAAGATGAAGAAACCGAAAAAGAAGGCGAGGCCGGCGATGACGAAAAAGCGGCAGATACTGAGGAAAAATTGGAAAATTCTGCGGAAACTTAATTAGGCCTTTTTCGGTTAGGCGTAGAAGGAGTAAATTGGCGAAGAATAAGGACCCACAGCGGCGTTGCATCCAATCGGGGCAAACCTACCCCAAGGAACAATTGGTGCGTTTTGTCATTGGACCGGATAGCGCTGTAGTTCCAGATATCGCCGAACGTTTACCCGGGCGGGGTTTGTGGTTATGTGCCCGCCGGGATATGATAGAAAAAGCCTGTGCCTCAGGCGCGTTTTCCAAAGCAGCCCGGGCCAAGGTAGATATGCCCGAAGACCTGATTAACCAAGTTGAGGATTTGCTGCGGCGGAAATGTTTGGAAATAATCGGCTTGGCTAGGCGGTCGGGCCAAATGATTGGCGGGTTCGAAAAAGTGAAAGCCCATTTGTCGGCCGGGATGAAAGATAGAAGAGCGGGCCTTTTGATTGCTGCTCGGGATGGCAGTGAAGAAAGCCGCAGAAAAATAAGTGCCCTGGCGCCGGGCGTTCCGCTGATCAAATTATTCAGTGGGAAAGAATTGGGCGCCGCCGTAGGACGGGAGCGCTTGGTTCATGCGGTAATTGAACCGGGCGGGTTTGCCGACCGGCTGATTAGTGAAACAGACCGGTTGTCCGGTTTGGCAGGATAACAGAATTTAGCGTTGTGTAGGTTTAAGTAGACGGTTTAAAATGACGGACACCGAAGAAAAGACACCGAAGAAAAAGCTGAGCCTTTCAAGGCCGGGTAAACTCGAACTCAAAAAAACGGTCGAGGGCGGTCAGGTCCGGCAAAGCTTTTCCCATGGCAGGTCAAAAGTCGTAACCGTCGAGGTTCGAAAAAAGAGAACCTTTGCGCCCGGCTCCACGGGCAGCATGACCGAGGTAACCGAGGCCGAGGAGCAGGCCGACGAAGCCGTAGCAACAAATCCTGAGGTTGAAGCCAAGGTCGCAGCGCCAGCTCCGGCAGATGTCTCGGTGGCCGATGATTTGACCGACCACGAGCGGGCGGCCCGGGCGCGTGCTTTGCTAGACGCGCAACGGGAGGAAGAGGAAAGCCGGTTGAAACCGGAGCCCGACTCTGAACAAGAACAA
>PBQI01000094.1 GCA_002725625.1 Rhodospirillaceae bacterium
CGATGAGGAATTTGCCGGTACGGTGGTCGAAAAACTGGCAGCCCGCAAAGGCGATATGACTGAAATGCGCGCCGCCGGCAGCGGCAAGCAGAGGATTACCTTCCTGGCGCCTTCCCGCGCCTTGATCGGATATCACAGCGAATTTCTAACCGATACCCGCGGCACCGGTGTCATGAACCGGCTGTACCATGGCTATGCGCCGTTCAAAGGCGCCATTGATAAGCGCCGCAATGGCACGCTGATCTCCATGGGTGCGGGGAAGGCAGTAGCTTATGCCTTGTGGAACCTTGAAGACCGCGGCCCCATGTTCATCAACGCTGGTGACAAGGTTTACGGCGGTATGATCATCGGCGAACATGCCCGGGGCAATGATCTGGAAGTAAATCCGCTCAAAGGAAAACAGCTCACCAATATTCGCGCCTCGGGTAAAGACGATGCCGTGGACCTGACCCCGCCGATTCCAATGGGTCTGGATAAAGCGCTGGCTTACATCGGTGATGACGAGCTGGTAGAAGTAACTCCTCTATCGGTCAGGCTCCGTAAACTTTATCTTGATCCGCACGAGCGCAAACGCGAATCCCGCAAAGCCGCAGCCGAATAGCCAGCTCTTTCACCAGCCTGTTGCAAAATTATTTGCGGGAAAGCACGCTCTATCCATGATATTTGCTACGCCCAATTATTACGGACGGCACAATGACTTCACCCAACTGGCAGACCATCCGGCATCATTCCGGCGATATCATTCGTCTGGCTGTTCCTACCATTGCGTCCCGAGCCGGGTTTATGATCATGATGATTGTCGACACCGTCATGGTCGGACATTACTCAGCCAGCGAACTCGCCTATCAGAGTATTGGCCTGGCGCCAATGATGTTCATCATGGTGGCGAGTTTTGGTTTGCTCACCGGTACTATGGTGGTCACGGCTTACAATCGGGGCGCCAAACTTCACCATGAATGCGGGCCGGTTTGGTGGCGTTCAATATACTATGCAATCATTCTCGGCCTGATCGGCTTGTCGCTTTCCCTGTTCGGCGAGGAATTTCTAGCTCTTACCGGGCAAAGCAATGAATTGGTTAAAGGCGGCGGCAGTATTATCCGAATTTTGGGTTTCGGTGTGCCGCCAATGTTTATCTATGTGGCCAGCGCCTTCTTCCTCGAAGGTCTTAAAAGACCCCTGTTCGCCATGTATATGATGGTGGCGGGAAATATCGTAAATGCCGGGCTGAACTGGGTCCTGATATTCGGCCATTTCGGGATGCCGGAAATGGGCGCCGAAGGATCGGCCTGGGCGACGGTCGGCGTCAGGACATTCCTGGCCACCTGTATTATTATATATGTTTGGAATCTTCCCGACCGCCTCGAACTAGGGATTCCGAACCGTCCGAAATTTCTGTTCAACAGCGGCTGGCAAGCGTGGCGGCAGCAGCGAAAAATTGGATATGGCGCCGGTGTAAGCAACGGATTGGAATCGGCCGCCTTTTCCAGCATGAGTCTGATGGCTGGAGTCCTCGGTGTATTGTCGCTGGCATCCTACTCCATTGCTTTTAACATGCTGGCGTTAGTCTACATGATCGCCCTCGGTTTTGGTTCGGCGACAGCTGTCTGCGTTGGCAACGCCCACGGGCGCAAAGACTTTCGCGATATGGCTTATGCCGGCTGGATCGGGTTGGGGCTGACCATGCTCACAATGGCTGTGTTTGGCATGGGGCTGCAAATATTTAACGCTCAAATAGCTGCCGGGTTCACCGGCGATGCGGAACTGGCAAAGTTGGCGGCACCCCTGATCGCCTTCATTGCCATCGTTGCCGTTGCTGACGGGGGACAATCGATAATGGCGCATGCTTTAAGAGGACGGGGAGAAACCTGGTCCCCTGCCGCCATGCATGTAGTGTCTTATCTGTTTATTATGATCCCCCTGGCCTGGTATCTGGCCCACTCAATTAACCGGGGGGCGCGGGGTTTATTTGAAAGCATTCTTATCGCAAGCTTGGTATCACTGACGTTACTGTCTTTTCAATTTTGGCGCTTGTCGAGAAGGGACCAGCAAAGAGCGCTATGAACCAGCACAATCAACACACAATGGCGTCGCCGGATCGAAATTAAGCCGTTTAGGCCAGATAACCTCACCGCACCGGGTGCAATAGCCATATTCCCCTTCTTCAATCCGGATCAGGGCGGCTTCGATTTTCTGCAACTCGATCTCCCGCCGCCGCTCCTGTTCCAACGCCATTTCCTGAACCTGCATGGCATCCATGCGGGACAACCGGCCGACTTGCGCTTGATCGAGTTCTACTGGCTTCCGGTCTTCTTTGGTCACCTCCGCAAGCCTTTTGATTTCGTCGCGCTCGTCTTCCAGTTGCGCTTTTACTCTATCCAATTTTTTGCTCATGAAATTAATTCTAGCATAAACTGACAGGGTGTCGAAACTAGCTCATGGCATAAAATGTCCGGACCATCAGCGCGATGCCGACTGTTATTAAAAAGTAGAAGAGAAATTTGCGGAAACCGGTGTCGGAAACGCACCAAAAAATTCGAGTGCCGACCCAGGTAAAACCCAGCATTGCCGGTAACAGGAAGACTATCGGCGGAACTATTTCCAACCCGAAGCCGCCGGCCAGGACAATAATCAAAACCGAGAAGCTTTGTTTGATAAAGGAAAAGCAGTTGAGGCTCGCCCGCATGGCCTTTGCCGGGGTACCGCCGGCCAGCAAATAAAGCGCAATCGGCGGTCCGCCCACGGATGTCGCCGTCCCGGCTGTTCCTGATAGCAGTCCGACGAAAAAAGAAAGGGAAAACGGTTTTCTGCCTTGGTAGGACCATCCACTCAGCATCATCAGGGCTGAAATGATCACCATTGAGGCAATGGCAATGCGCATTGAATCGGCGGAAAAGACCAGCAAAATATAGACGCCGATAGGTGTCGCCAGGAGACCACCAATCAATATGGGTGCCACCGGCTTCCAGTCCGCCTCTTTCACCGCACGCGGCACCAACGGTATAGTCGACATGGCGTCGATGCTCATACCGATCAGAACTGCCGGCGCGGGTTCGATAACGAAGGTAAACAACGGAACCATACTGAGCGTCGTGCCGAAACCGGCAAATCCGCGCATAAATCCACCAATGGCGGCGAAACACATAAGGATGGCAATTTCGCCGGCACCATGATCAAGACTGAATTCCATCTGGGACCAATCGTTAAATACTGAAAAACAATCTTGGAGAGTAGAAAGTCTTAAGTGTAATTGCTGAAATCTGTCAGACAGTCAATCCACCGGTCCCTTTTGTCAACCAGTACCACTATCCGTACACTCGTTAATTCGAATCGGTAAAATATCAGTTGCAGCGCCTTATTCCGGCGCTTAATTTGTCCATTGATTTTTTCAATTAAATGGAGAGTTGATAAAAAATGCCCGTCGTGGATATTCATACTCACATGTTTGGCGATGCTTGGCTCGGTATGCTCAAGGAACACGGCCAACCGAACTATGACGCCAAAACCATGGAGGATGGTCGGGATTATCTGATGGAAAAAGGCGCTGCCGCCTGCGCTCTTGAAAAAGAAGCTTTTGATTATGATCTCCGTGTCAAGCGGATGGATGAAAATGGTATAGATATCTCCATCGTGTCATTGACGTCGCCCAACGTTTTTTGGGGATCGCCGGAAATCAGCGCCGAGACCGCCAAACTCGCCAACGACGACATGGCCGCCGGTCAAACGGCCTATCCGGACCGGATCAGATTCTTTGCCTCTATCCCTTGGGAATATCCTGACCTTGCCCTGGCCGAATTGGAGAGAGCCCTGGATATCGGTGCAGCCGGGGTGATGGTCACCGCGAGCATAAACGGTAAACACCTCATTGAACCCACCTTTGAGCCGACCTGGCGGGAACTGGATAGACGCGGCCTGCCCGTGCTGATACATCCGACGGCGCCGTTCGGTTCCAAAGAAGCGGATTTCGGTATCGAACGTATATTAATGCCGGGCGCCGGGTTTATGTTCGACACCACCATCGGCATTGCCCGCATGGCGGTGGACGGCTTTTTCGAGCGTTTTCAGGATGTCAAAATTATCGCCAGCCACGGCGGCGGCTATCTACCTTACGTGGCCGGTCGGATCGATATGTTCTTTCAAGCCGAGACCCTGGCGAAACTGAAAATTACTGAACTTCCAAGTGAATTTCTCAAGCGTATTTACTACGATGCCGTCCTCTATGATCAAGGCGCCCTGGATTTGTGTATCAATCTGGCCGGCCCGAAAAAAGTTCTGTTCGGAACTGATTTTCCAATGCCTTGTGACATTCCCAAACTCTATGAGTTGGTGGAAACCAGGCCAGCCGAAGAAGCAGCCGCGATTAAAGGCGGCAATGCTGTCAAAATGTTCAACCTTTAGGTCTTTAATTCATTCAGCAACGTTGACCAATTTGTGAAGAGGCAACTGTTGACAGTTGCGACTGGCGGCCAATAATCCATCCCTGAGATTGCTTGAGGGCTAGTTTTATGAAATCACGATTCAATATAGTCGCGGTGGTATTTTTGGTGCTGGGATCCTGGCTGAGTTACAGCGTTACAAAACCTGTATGCGCCGCGGACAGGATTGTCCTTACCTCCGAAATTAAGGACCGCCTTATCGCATTAAAAAAAATATCTGGTCCGCCCCTTGATTGGACGGCATTTAAAGACAAGCCTGTATTGGTGTCATTCTTTGCCAGTTGGTGACCCCCTTGCTATGCCGAATTCGTGCAAATTCGGGCCTATCTAGAAACGGAGCGTCCCGGCAAGATAACAACCATCGCCGTGAATTGGCGGGAACAGGATTTGTCCGTTTCACCAAACCGTCTCAACCGTATGGTGCGGAAATTTCACCCTGATATCAAAGTCATTAAGGGGGATTTCCGAACCGGACAGGATTTCGACAATGTTAGAAGTATCCCCGCAGTTTACATATTTGACCGGGATGGCAGGGAAGTATTTCGCCAAGGCGGAGGTTTCGGCCCAGATGGACTGCATTATCTACGCCGGAACCAATTGGCTAAAATTATCCGGGAGTTGCCGTAGGCGCTTAGTTTAAAACACCGTCCCAGATTAACTTAATTTCCATCACGACCAGCATCACCACTACTGCCACGTTAAACAGGTGGAGCGATATATACCCCATGGCCTTCATGCCCAGATATTGAAAGAACACCAGCGGGATCAGAGCAAGCAAGCCCTCAATCGTTCGTTCCATAGTGAACATACCGAGCCAGATCAATGCGGCAATTTGAACGATATTGAACAATCCAAAAACAACAGCATTGTAGAGGACGTAGCTTTCCTTTTTTAGGCGATAGGAAAATATCAAGGTGGAAAATATCGGCGCCGACACACCGGTGACGCCCTGAAAGAACCCGCCGATCAAGCTGGCTATGGGCGTGATAATTCTGTCGGCCACCCCTTCAAGTTTGAAGTTCGGCTTTACGGCCAGGAGTATCAAGAATCCGCCGAGACATACCGCCAGCAGAATAATGATGATGCGATCGTCCCAAATATCAAGAAACCAGACACCGACCACGACGGTCAGAGCAGCTGGAAGCAACAGGTCCATCCGTAAGGGCGTCACTTTAAGTTCCCGCCGATGGGATACGCACAGCCAGATATTGGCTGCCATATTGGGAATTTGAGCAACGACGATGGCGTGCTCGGCGCCTAGAAAAGTCGCCATGAAAGGTATGGCAACCAATGGAAAGCCGAGACCAGTCAGCCCTTTAGCAAAAGAGCCGATAGCCAGGCCGATCAAAATGATGGAAAGTGAATAGGCGTCAAACGTCACTGTCTGCGCAGATTTCCCTAATCCGTATCGTTTGCGAGTTCCACGGAATGGATGTGACGCAAGACACGGTTAAAACCTTCTTTGGAGTCGAGCAGTTTGCGGGGTGATGCGCCGAGCGATTCACTCATCTTATCGAGCCATTCCTCTGCGCGACCTTTAGTTCCAAGGACTTCCATCGCCCGGTCAAGGGCGTCGTCATAATATGACATAGGTTGTCTTCCTATTCTTGTATCTCGCTAGCCTGCCGGACTGGAGCACCTATCATTGGTGCTCCGTGATCGGTACCAGGCTTTATTTCTTGTTGGAATAATCAACACCAGCGCCAACACCAACGCTACCGGTGCATAGCAGCAAAGCCGGCGGAAAAAACGCGACCGCAACACCGCAAGCAACGACGCCAACCGACGTTCCGGGGTTGTCTTTTACAACTCCGACTGCTTTGTCGGCAACACTATCATCATTTTTCATTTCGTGTTTATCGGCCATTGCAAAACCTGGCGCCAAAAGACTGGCCACAAAAAGAGTGATAACAACATACTTAAACATGATTCTTACCCCTGCACTTATTAAATCGTCACAAACCAAAAACTAACGAGTTCACTATAAAACCAATTTCCGCCCGCCGACAAGCACGGAAACGAAAGATACCAACAATTTCATCGCCCTAATGGCTGGTGCCTTTGGACAGGTTGATTTTATTAAATACGTTGTACTTTCCCCACGGTTTTTTCATCGGGACACGTTTGACCTCTTTTAAAGTCTTGACGTTGTAAATAGGTAACGTGCCGCTCATGTCCCAGACACTGATCAGGACATACTGGCCGTCCAGCGTAAATTCGGCATGAGCGGCCGTTTTCCCAGGTTCGGGCTTTATCGTCTTGACAATCTCAAGGGTTTTCTTATCGATGACATGCATGACACCCCTGTGTTTGTCGAAGAACACGTTGACCCAAGCGTAGGGGTGTTTTCGTAGCTGCGCATAAAAAAACCCGGACCTAACGTTCTGATTCTTTTGACCGTTTTCCATATCGATGACACTGACCACATTTTCCCGCATATGCGGTGTCACCATTACGTCACGTCCTTGGTACTTGAATATAATTCCCGAGCCTAAATGGGGCATGCTGGAAAGCTCCAGGTCGGCAATCTTTTTCCGCACATCAAGATTTACGACCTGCCCCATCTTCGCGTTCCGCGCCGCGCCCATGACTTCGGAGTAGGCGCGATCAAAGAAAAAGTCATCCATGAAATCGTTGATATAAATCCGCCGGCGCCCGAAAGGTTTCTATTCGACAACCTCGCCTTCCAACTCGCCTTCCCGATAATTGTGGACGAAACTACCGTAAATAGGATCAGCGTCAGGATCGTAGGATAGTTCCCAGATCTCTTTGAGGTCTTTAAGCGCAACAATAAAGATTTGCCGCGGTTGGCGGTGTAAACGGCGCTGACGTGGGACGTTTTTTTGCCTTTTTTATTAGCCACCGGGACCACTCTGTGGGGGGTCGGATCGTCGGCATTCAATATGACGAGGGAATGAGGCAGGAAGTTACCCACCATCACCCATTTGCCATCACCCGAGACGGCAATATTCCGCATGTTAATACCGGCGCGGATTTCCGCCACCGGTCTCAGGTTTCAAACATCGTATTTGCTGACCCAGCCATCACGTGACCCAAGATAGACATAGCGCCCGTCAGGAGAATTTTTAGCACCACCGTGCAGGGCATAGCGCCTGGGGAACCGCCAGATCGGTTCAAACTTGTCGCCATCCAGAATGGTCACATGATGATCGCCGCTCTCTACCACAGTGAACAGGTTGAGCAGATCGGACTCATGAGCCGGCTTTGACGGTAACGTATAAGTATGATTGTGAATGACGTGGGACTGCCACATCATCGAGATATCCCACTCCGGAATATTCGGCAGATTTGTGTAGATAAAATCATTGACGGCGGCAATTTTCTCCTTTGTTAGGGTTCCCTTGAAGGCCGGCATCTGCGTCACCGGGCGGCCGTTGGAAATAACACGGATCGATTTCTTTTTGCGCAACCGCTTGAGGTTACCCGGCAGCAGCGCCGGTCCGATCTGACCGAGCCGATCATCGACATGACAGGCGATGCAATGCTGTTGGTAGACAATTCTACCGTTTTCCTTGAGGCCCTATTTTGCCTGGGCCAGGATCGACAGCAACAAGTCAGGCAATACAGCCGCACCTCAAAGGGCTGCGTTTCGAATGGTAAAGTTAATTTAAATTCTGCTTCGAGGGGCTAAAAAATAAAAATCAGAAAATAAAGTAATTGCTTTAAATCAAATAAAGAAAAAAAGGGGACGGTCCCGTAAATATAAAAATATCAGACCGTCCCTTTTTTTACTGTCCAAGTTTGGCCTTGGCCTCCTGACGCATGGCGTGGAGGATCGGTTCAGTATAGCCCGACGGCTGGGTACGGCCTCTAAAGATCAGATCCCACGCTGCCTGGAAGGCGATGCTATCATCGAAGTCCGGCGCCATATTGCGGTACGCCGGATCACCGGAATTCTGGCCATCGACCACCGCCGCCATTCGCCGCATGGTCTCCATAACCTGGTCTTCGGTACAAATACTATGGTGTAGCCAGTTACAGATATGCTGGCTGGAGATGCGCAAGGTCGCCCGGTCTTCCATCAGGCCGATATTATTGATATCCGGTACTTTCGAACAACCGACGCCCTGTTCTACCCAGCGCACCACGTAGCCCAGAATACCCTGGGCGTTATTGTCCAGTTCTTGTTGGACTTCCTCCGGCGACAGATTACGGCCGCCCAGCAACGGAATGGTCAGGATATCGTCCAAGCTGGCACGTCCACGGCTGGAAAGCTCCTCCTGGCGGGCCGCCACATCTACTTGATGGTAATGGATGGCGTGCAGCGCTGCCGCTGTCGGTGACGGTACCCAGGCCGTGTTGGCGCCGGCCATGGGGTGGCCCTGCTTGGAGCCCATCATCTGCTTCATCTCATCGGGCATGGCCCACATGCCTTTGCCGATCTGAGCCTTGCCGCGAAATCCGGCGGCCAAACCGATATCCACGTTCCAGTCCTCGTATGCCGAGATCCACGGTTGGGCCTTGATTTCCGCTTTCGGCAAGAAGGGACCGGCTTCCATGCTGGTATGCATTTCATCGCCCGTGCGATCTAGAAATCCGGTATTAATGAACACCACCCGCTCGCTGGTGGCACGGACACATTCCTTGAGGTTGACCGTCGTGCGGCGCTCTTCATCCATGATGCCGATCTTAATCACGTTGCGGCCGAGGCCCAGCGCATCTTCTACACGGCCGAAAATTTCTCCGGTAAAAGCTGCTTCTTCGGGGCCATGCATTTTCGGCTTCACGATATAGATGCTGCCAGTACGGCTATTGGTGAATTTGCCGCCTTCTTTCAGATCATGCATACAGATCAGGCCGGTCATCATGGCGTCCATGATGCCCTCAGGGACTTCATTGCTGTCTTTGTCGAGGATGGCCGGATTGGTCATCAAATGACCAACATTGCGGATCAACAAAAGCGAACGTCCCGGCAATGTCAGGGAACCGCCGTCCGGGGATGTATAGGTCCGGTCTGGGTTCATGGCGCGGGTCATCATTTCGCCGCCCTTTTGGAAAGTTTCTTCCAGATCACCCTTCATCAAGCCGAGCATATTGGAATAAACCAAAGCTTTGTCTTCGGCATCGACGGCGGCAACGGAATCTTCTAAATCCTGAATAGTCGTAATGGCCGCTTCCAGAATCACGTCTTTGACGCCGGCGGCGCTGTCCTTACCGATGGGATGGTCGCGGTCGATCTGGATTTCTATGTGCAGACCATTGTTCTTAAGGAGCACAACCGACAGATCCTCATCACCGACATAGCCGGCGAATTGACCGCCATCGGCCAAACCTATTTCGCTGCCGTCACCCAGGGTGACGTTCAAATCGGCACCGTTTAAAGTGTATTTTGCCGCATCCTTGTGGCTGCCGGAAGCCAGCGGTGCGGCCTGATCCAAAACGTCAGCAGCGTAGCCGATCACCGCAGCGCCGCGGGCCGGATTGTAGGCGTCGGCGCGCTCACAGCCGTTGTCTTCGGCGATTACGTCGGTACCGTATAACGCATCGTACAGGCTGCCCCAACGGGCATTGGCCGCGTTCAAGGCGAACCGCGCATTTGACGTCGGCACCACCAGTTGGGAGCCAGCAATTTCAGCTATTTCCGGATCAACATTGGCCGTATCAATCTTAAATTCTCCGCCTTCCGGCACCAGATAACCGATATCCGTCAAAAATTGTTTGTATTCAGCAGCATCGTGGGCCCGGCCTTTACGCTCCAGGTGCCACGTATCAATATGGCTTTGCAAATCCACGCGTTTTTGCAGTAGCGCTTTGTTTTTGGGGCCCAGATCATTGATGATCGCTTCGAAAGATGACCAAAACTCTTCTGGGTCAATTCCGGTGCCGGGCGCAATGTCGTTGACCACCAAATCATTTAAAACTGATGCGACCTGGAGGCCGCCTTTTTGGATTCTATCCGTCATAATTCCATGCCTTTTTTATCTTGAAATTCGTATTAGATAACCACCCCCACCAAATCGGTCGTTCTAGATAACTGGCTAGATGTCCGGCAGTATCAAAAGCGCGGCAATATGACATTTCACCCCCTGAAAGAAAAGGTGTTTGCCGTTAAATAAAGGGACCGTCCCTTTTTCAGTTTAGGAATCGATTGAAATGATGCGGGAATCGCGCATACGCTGAACGAACATACTCACCAAACGGCACATGACGGGGTCGAACTGTCCAGAATCTCGGCTATGAATTCATCCAGGTATGGAATTGTTTTCTTGTCGGGCTTGTTTTCAACTTGATCTGCCGCCTGGATCAGAGCACCCAGTCCCTTGGCATTTAAGACCTCTCCCAGCTCAACGAGATTGTCGGCAAACTGAGTCCGATCACCGATTTGTTTGACCATTGCCTCAAGGAATTCCATGCAGTTTAACGGTTTTTCATCCGTGCCCTTGGTTTGCAAATTAGCCACCGTCTGGAGCGCCTGGATGTATAGATCGTCATTCCGTGTCACAGATCTGATATGCAGACTGTCGTGCAGTAGTTCCTGCTGGTCGAAATACTGACGCAACAATCAACCCATCATTTTCCGGGCTGGGAGGGTGTGAAATTCTTTTATTTTTTCGCATAATGGCGCTTCGTCATGGGCGTTATCGTGATGCTTTTCATCACCTTGGCCAATGCTTCTTCCTGGAAAATAAGAATTTCCTGGGTCTGCACGCGGTCCTCGGTCACCTTTACGGCGCCGAAATTTCCGCTGGAAAGAAGATTACGTGGCTCTTTGGTGCGGTGCCTTTGGTTGAGCCATTGGTGTAGATAGTCCAACGAGCGCCGTCACGGACATGCATCAAATATTTTACATCAGAGGATCCAAACAATATTATTGTCCTAGCACATTCTCATATCGGCAACACGAAACGCCCCGCCCATTGTTACCAAATGTGGGCATTTACTTCCCAATGTCAGCCCCTAGCATCAACCGCTAACAAAATTAATTACCAAAGAATTTTGTATCACCAGGATTTTACCCTTACCATAGGACATACACGGCCTTTTAATTTGAAGATGGGAAGATAAATGAAAAAAATAGGTTGGATAGGTCTCGGTAAAATGGGCGAACCGATGGCCAAAAAAATTGTCCAAGCTGGATACTCGCTAACAGTTTACAACCGCTCCGCTGGAAAAGCGGACGAATTGAAGAGCGAAGGAGCGTTTGTCGCAAACGACATCAAATCAGTCGCAGAGAATTCCGACTTTATCATTTCGATGATTTCCGATGACGCCGCATTAAATACGGTTGCGATGGGTCCGGATGGCGTTTTGCAAAATGCTAAACCCGGCAGCACGTTCATAGATATGAGCACGGTGTCGCCGGTGGCTTCAGCCGCCATTGCAGAGACAGCGGCAGCGGCAAGAATTTCCTATCTGAGAGCGCCCGTCAACGGCACGGTCATGCAGGCCGAAGCCTCGACCCTGGTGATACTGATATCAGGCCCCAAGGAAAGCTTCGACGCCTGTGAAGAAATATTCCGAAAAATGGGCGATAAAATTTTTTACACCGGGCCGGATGAACAGGCACGCTATCTCAAACTGTGTATCAACATGATGGTGGGGATATCTTCCGCCATGATGGGAGAAGCATTGGTCCTGGGTGAATCAGGCGGCCTCGATTGGGAACAGATGATAGAGATCATCAAAAACAGCGCCGTCGGTTCCCCGGTTATTCATTACAAGGAAAAGACGCTCAAAGAACGTAATTTCACCCCTGCTTTCACCGTCCGGCAACTAGCTAAGGATTTCGACCTGATGCTGGATACCGGCAGACAAAGTGAAATTCCCATGCCCATCACTTCCCACGTTCGCCAAAACCTCAGCACCATGATCGCTACCGGCCGCGGCGATCAAGACTTCTTCGCCTATGTGGAGATGCTCGAAGAATTGGCGGGAATGAAAAAGTAGATGGCTGAGAGAAACGGAAATTGACCAAAGAAATAATCTATATCGGCGACCCCATGTGTTCCTGGTGTTGGGGATTTGCGCCGACGATTTCCAAGATCAAAGAACACTACAATGACACGGCCCCGCTCAATCTAGTCATGGGGGGCTTGCACGCTTATGATGACTTCCCTATGAGTGACGAGTACAAGGCGGAAATTCGTCACCATTGGGAAGACGTAACTCGTGCCACGGGAGCTGACTTTGACTATGCTTTTTTTGGCTGGGAGGGCTTTGTCCTGGATACCGAGCCGGCCTGCCGGGCCGTGGTGTCAGCAAGGAATTTAGAAGTCACCGATCTGCTTTCATTTTATGAATCCGTCAGCCGCAGTTTCTATTCAGAAAACAAAGACACCACCTCAATTGAGACTTTCAGAATTCTGGCTGAGGAAGCGAAGCTGGATGTCGATAAGTTCGTTCAGGCGTTCGACTCCGACAAAATCAAACAGGAAACGGTGAACGATTTTCGAATAGCAAAAAGCTTGGGTGTTTCTGGATTTCCCACCGTTTTGGTTACGGAGGACCAAAAATACACCTTGCTGACGGCCGGATACCAGCCCTTTGAAAGTCTTCAGCCATTAATAGAAACCTGGCTGGAGCATAGTTTCTAAACCCTGCAATAACAGATACTTACAGCACTATCCCTGATCTTTTTCTCCATTGGTATTTGAATAAAGGGAAATTCTCGAAAAGTAGAGTGCAGATTTGGTTCAGAATGACCGGATTTGCAGCCAGGCGGTCGACAAAGGTTGTCCGTATCGTACCAAGTGTGAAAAACGGAGAAGCCGTTTGAATGGCTGATGGAATCAGCCTATCATCATAGACGAACTCAAATCTTCTGGCGCTCAGAAATACCACTGATGCCATCGGCAAGACACAGTAGCGCCTTTCGACCCGTCTAAAGGTTAATACCGCTGTCGACGACGCCATCGCTTTCTTTGAAGCGCGGACCTTGACCAACCAGGCCACCGACCTACTGGTATTAAAGGACAATATAGACTAGGCCGTCAGCACCGTCGAAACGGCAGTGACAGCTATTGAATCCATTGGGGATATTGTCGAGCAGATGAAAGGGCTGGCGCTCAGCGCCAAGAACGACGCAAGCGCAACCAATCCGATCAAGGACGTCGAGGAAAAGCCGGGAAAAGCGGGGAAAAGTGGGGGAAAGTGGGGGAAAGTGGGGGAAAGGTTTCTTGAACACGGCAAAATTTTTGAAAATTATTTATACCGGAATGAAAAGATGATCAGCCGCCAAACCGGGAATTTTCGCAATATTAAGGACGGTCGTGGTTTTAGCACAGAGGCCCGTTCTTCTTAAGAAATTATTCTTATATCAATTTGCCGGCAGCTTTTTTGACCAATCAATAGTGCCATAATTTTTACGATACTGTTTGGTGGAGACCATCGGCGCCTCACCGTTGGTGCGGTTGGATTCTTCAATATTTTGCGGATTCGACGGGCAGCTTTCGCAGGACGAACCGGTGCCAGCATCTGAACTATTAGACATATCGATCAATTCCTAAACTCGTTATCAACCCAACTCACCCGTCCAACGACGGGCGGCAATTACTCAATTAGCAAACTATTTAGAAGCCAGGAAAGTGAATTTCAAGTCGGTTTAATAGGAATTCTTATGTTTTTTTATCGTCACGAAACAGTAAGAACCGCTAATGTCTCTTATTCTTGGCCGCTTCTACTTGGCTACAACGGATCAACTGTTTTTGGTTTTTTTCAACAACTGACTGCTATCTTTACTCAAATTTACCTGGAAAAAATTTTCAATCATCGGATTAACCGAATGAATCAGAATATGGGTCAACCGATTCGCTGAAACGGCGCTTTCGAGCATTCTACGGTCGATTTTGTGGTAAGCGGCTAGGTAAACGTTTGCTTTTCCCAAACCATCCATCTCGTAGGCGGTAATATTATAGACCTCGCCACTGCCCTCGGGGTCTAAAACGAAGTATATGGAAACTTGACCCATGTAATTGCTGAGATCGCTGCCGACATACCGACAACGCACGATTATTGGAACAAGGTCGAAACGCATATTTTTCGCAAAAGCAAACGGCGATGCAACAAGTAATATTATCGGAATCCAAGCCATTTTCTCCCAGCGGGTTTCTCCGGAAAAGAATCGGTGCCAAGCCAAAACCGCCACAACACCGGATGCGGCTATCACGATCCCCCCCATGTGCATATTGTACCGCCAGTAGGATGCTACACGCAGTGCGTCCGCTTCGCTGAAGGAAGACACATAAATCAAAAACAAGAAGGCGTTGTACCCAACGACCAGAAACCCTGTCAGCAATAGCAGCCGGTCTATCGGCTGTTCGCATTTCAAAAGTGCGCGAACCGACAGCACGATAATGATGGTAATCAAAACGAGGTAGTACCCCTTCTTCATCAGGGTAATGAGCATTTGCAGTAAAATCGTTGGGATATGGGA
>PBQI01000095.1 GCA_002725625.1 Rhodospirillaceae bacterium
CCTTCTTTCCAAGCGATTTCCGGGAAAAGCCTATTTTCCAGTTTGGGGCTAGATTGTTCACCAGGTCGCTCACCGGGTCGTTCCCGGGCCTGCCCCCTGGCCCGCACTACGCGTCGCCGTCTCGGAATTTGACATCGGAGGATTACTGTTTGCGCGCCCGGTATATCCGGGTACGTCTGCTTCTGCAACCGGCTTTTCCATTGATTTTGCGGGAACCGGGTCATATCCGCTGGTTCCCCACGGATGGCAGCGGAAAATCCGCTTAATTCCGAGCCAGCCGCCCTTGATCGGGTCGTGCTGTGTCACGGCTTCCAGGGCGTACTGGGAACAGGTTGGCAGGTGGCGGCAACTGCCTGGTAAAATAGGCGATATAAACAGTTGATAGAGGCGAATAAGACCCCGCATAACCCAGGCCAGAAGCGGCGTCAAAATCTGTGATAAAGTGGTTATGAGAGTTTTCATATTTCGTTTTCCACCTTCCGCTGCGCACCAAGATTTTTAAGGGCCCGTTCCAAATCTTTCAATAAAGAAGGAAATGACAGTTTTAAGGCCTGGTGGCGGCCGATTATGACATAGTCCCGATTTCCAGGTGTATATTTCGGCATAATCGTTTCCGCCGTTTCGCGCAGACGCCGACGTACCCGGTTACGCACCACGGCATTTCCAACTTTACGGCTGACGGTAAAACCCACGCGCACGGACATTTCCGCTTCACTGGCTTCACGTTCCCGCATTTGCAGAATAAGCCCCGGCGTGACAAATTTCTGGCGCGTTCGTGCAACCCGAATGAACTCGGGGCGCTTTTTCAGTCGTGCAATTGGACGCCCAAATGAGGGATCTGCACTAGAAGTTCCCTGTGGGGTTCCTGGGGAGTTTCCTGAGGAGGGCACGGCTGGACCCCGCCGCTTAAGCGGACAGGCGCTTGCGACCTTTGGCGCGGCGTTTAGCCAGTACGCGGCGGCCATTGGCGGTCGCCATGCGAGAGCGGAAGCCGTGCCGGCGTTTGCGCACGAGGTTGCTCGGTTGAAATGTACGTTTCACTGATTCTCTCCGAATATTTCCGGCAATGTTTACCGCAAGGCCCGGTGTATACGGTTTTGCACCTGCCAAGTCAACGCCGCAACGCAAAATTATTGTTGTGAAGCATCACGCAATAGTTACTGGAAGGTGAGCAGAAAATTTCATTACATACTGTATCACCACGTTTACTTACCTAGTATTTGTGGCACATTGAGTTAACTGGAAAGATCGCAATATTCATTCATGAATGAAGACCGAACAGAACTAAGCGGCGAAAACGCCTCGGATACCGCACCAACTGCAGTGGATTTCGCAGTAAGAGAGGAGGCCCAAAAAAGTTCCCCCCGGCGCCTGATGCCGGTTCTCTTGCTGGCGGTCGGCCTGGGCGCCGCGCTTGCCTTCGATCTTCATCATTTTATGGGTTTTGAAAGCCTAAGCGAGAACCGCAATGCCATTCTGTCCTGGAAACACGACAATTACTCACTGTCGATAGCAGTATTTATCGTTGCCTATGGGATTGCCACGGCGATCAGCCTGCCTGCCGCCATTTGGATGACCATAGCCGGCGGTTTTATGTTTGGAACAGTCAAGGGCGGCGTTCTGGTTTTGGTCGGCGCCACCTTGGGCGCGACCGTAATTTTTCTGGCCGCCCGCTATGCCTTTGCCGATTATTTTCATGTCAAATGCAGCGGCGCGGTGCAAAAACTTGAAGCTGGGTTTAAGGAAAATGCTTTCTCTTATTTGCTGGTCCTGCGGCTGGTACCCTTGTTTCCGTTCTGGCTGGTAAATCTAGTACCTGCCTTTCTGGGCGTCTCGACACCGATTTACGTCGTCAGCACGCTCTTGGGAATAATGCCCGGTACATTCGTTTATGCCAGCCTCGGTAACGGTCTCGGCATGATCGTTGACAAGGGAGGCATGCCTGATCTGGCTATTATCTGGAGCCCGCAAATTTTACTGCCGCTGCTGGGATTGTCCGTTCTGGCGATGATCCCGGTGATATATAGAAGATACACGAGCACCTGATTTTTTACTCGACCCTATTCTTAAATTTAATTTATAACCAATTTTCCAGAACTCATGACCGATATCGTTAACACCGACATTTGTATCATTGGCGCCGGTTCCGGAGGACTGACCGTTGCCGCCGTGGCGGCGCAGCTGGGCGTTGACACGGTTTTGATTGAACGGGACAAAATGGGTGGTGATTGCCTGAATTACGGCTGCGTTCCGTCAAAAGCGCTGCTGGCCGCTGCCCATGCAGCTGAAACAACTCGGACGGCGCGCCGGTTTGGCATAAAATCTGGACCCATTGATGTCGATGCCGAAGGCGTCTTTGGCCATGTCAAAGGCACCATTGCCGAAATCGCTCTCCGTGATTCAGTAGAGAGGTTCGAAGGTTTTGGCGTCACGATAATATTGGGCGACGGTCGGTTTGCCGGACCCCGTGAAGTCGCCGTTGGCGATCAGCGCATTCGGGCGCGCCGCTTTGTAATCGCAACAGGATCAGGTCCCTTCGTGCCCCCCGTACCGGGGCTGGATCAAACACCGTTTCTGACCAACGAGAATATCTTTGATCAAAAGGACCTGCCGGATCATCTGGTGGTCGTTGGTGGCGGGCCCATCGGTATCGAACTTGCCCAGGCGCACCACCAGCTGGGTGCCAAAGTGACGGTGCTGGAAATGTTTACCATGATGCCCAATGACGATCCGGAGCTGGTCGAAATTCTGCGTCAGCGGTTGTTGCAGGAAGGCGTCGAAGTGCTCGAGGGTGTTAAGGTTGTTGAAACTGAAAAGACGGAAAACGGCGTGGCGGTTTCTATCGAAACTAAAAATGGGATGGAGAAAGTAATCGGCTCCCATTTGCTGGTGGCAGCCGGTCGGCGGCCCAATCTCAATAGCCTTGGTTTGAAAGAAGCTGGCGTTCAATTTGAGCCCATGGGCATAAAAGTTGATGCCAGGCTTCGTACCACCAACAAAAAAATATTTGCCATAGGCGATGTCGCGGGCGGCCATCAATTCACCCATATCGCCGGCTATCATGCCGGCATTGTCATCCGCAACGCACTGTTCCGGCTACCGGCCAAAGTCAATACGGCGAACTACCCCTGGGTGACCTATACAGCACCGGAATTAGCCCAGGTAGGGTTGACGGAAAAAGCGGCCAAGGAAAAATATCCCGGCGTTCGCGTGGTGTCCTGGCCATTCGCCGAAAACGACCGTGCCGTGGCGGAAGGCGAAACGGATGGGCTGGTTAAGGTTATTGCCGATAAGAAAGGCTATATACTCGGCGCCTCAATTGTAGGTCCCCTTGCCGGCGAATTGATCCAAATTTGGGGCCTGGCAATCAGCGCAAAGCTCAAAGTGGGGAAAATTGCCTCGATGATCTCGCCGTACCCAAGCCTGGGAGAAGCCAGCAAAAGAGCCGCTGGTGAGTTCTTTACCGACCAACTGTTTAGCGGCTGGACTTGTTCCATCGTAAAATTTCTAACTCGATTTGGATGAGGATTGTTATATAAACTATAACCATGGCGGCTCCTGATCATCCCAAGCAACCCATCTTACGCAGCCTGTCGGCCAAGCTGCTGGTCCTGACGTTGGTCTTCGTCATGCTGGGTGAGGTTTTTATTTATGCGCCCAGTGTATCCCGATTCCGCAAAGTCTATCTCGAGGGACAGATTGCTGCGGCCCATTTGGCGACATTGGCGCTTGAGCAGTCGTTGAGCCGCAACGTCAGCGACAATTTACGCCAACGCCTGCTCAGCCATACCAATACCTATAATATTGTTCTCCGACAATCGGACCGCAGTATTTTTGTCCTTGGGGCGGGCGATCTACCGCCTGTCGACCTGACCATCGATATGCGGAAACAGATGTTTTTCGGCTGGATTGGCGCCGCGTTCAGCACCGTCTTTCAGACCAAAAATAGAATATTAAGGGTGATCGGGCAGTCGCCCAAGAATGCCAATGTTGTGGTTGAAGTGACCATTGATGAATCGCCGATGCGTATCTCCATGTTGGACTTTTCCTGGCGCATTCTTGGGCTCTCCATTGTCATATCCTTTATTGCCGGTGGGCTGGTTTTCCTGTCCCTGCAATGGCTGATGGTGCGGCCCATGGGCCGGATTACGGCGAGCATGATCAAGTTTCGTGCCAATCCGGAAGATATGGGCGTCGATATCGGGGCCACCGGCAGAGGCGACGAAATCGGTGTGGCACAGCGTGAACTTTCCACCATGCAGCGGGATCTGCGTCTGGCCCTACGTCAGAAGGAACGATTGGCCGCCTTGGGCGCCGCCGTCGCCAAGGTCAATCACGATCTCAGGAACTCACTGGCTACGGCGATGCTGGTGTCGGATCGCTTGACCGGCAGTGAAGATCCGGAGGTCAAGCGGCTGCTGCCAAAACTATTCAATGCCATCGACAAGGCTGTTGATCTTTGTTCTCAAACCTTGAATTTCGTGCGTGAAGGATCGCCACTTTTGTCGCCCAGTTGCTTTACACTTTATGATCTGGTCAACGAAGTCGGCCAAGGCATCACCTCTTCGGAAATTGGACCCAACAGCATCAACTGGGTCAATGGCATTCATCCCGAAATGCTTTTGGAGGCGGACCGGGAGCTGATGTATCGGGCCGTTAACAATCTGGGTCGCAACGCTTTTCAAGCGGGTGCCCGGACGGTGACGGTGAAAGCCAGTGAACGGCACAGCAGGATTTGCATCGAAGTATCGGATGACGGCCCCGGTCTGGCCGACAAGGCGCGGCAAAACCTATTTACGCCTTTCGCCAGCACGACCAAAAAGGACGGGACCGGATTGGGATTGGTGATCGTTCGCGATCTGATGCGCGCTCACGGCGGTGATCTGACGCTTCTTAAATCGGACGGCGACGGCACGACTTTCGGTCTCGACCTGCCCGAAAAGATCAGAGACGATGCCAGGCTGTGGTATTAGAAATCACTGTATTCGGCGACGCCGGATTTCTAAAATCTCTACTCATACAGAAATTTTCGCAATGCGGATTGAATATCCTTCGATTTGCCCTTGCCGATCTTTGCCGCCATTTCTTCTTCGACACAGGCGACAGCCGCCCGGATGACTTCAACCAATCGCTGGCCTTTGGCAGTAAAGACGATGGCTTTGGCCCGGCCGTCGAACGCGTCGGCCTTTCGCGTTAGGAGGCCAATGTTTTCGCATTGTAAGACCAGTTCGCTCATTGACTGCTTTGTCATCGATGCGCGCAGGGCGAGTTCCGTGACCCTTGTTCCTTTGAAATCCAGGTTGCGAATAACGGTCAAGTGGGTCGTCCGGATATCCTTGTATCCCTGCAACTTGATTAGTTTGATTATGCGCGTTTCGAAATGCCGAGCCGCATCGAACAAATAACGGCCCATATTTTCATGCCTGGAATCCTCAGTCACACCTTCCACCTTCGAGGTAGCTTTATTTTCATTTTTCGACAACGTTGAAATCTCCGTTCTGGGATTGGCACCGAATTCTACCCGGTGAAAAATAGTTGACTCATTCACCCGCGGCAACGTACAAAGTATTTAGGCAGGTTAACTGACTATTTCAATAGTTTTTAGGCTTAATCGCAAAGGAATAGACCAATGGAATTCCAGACTTTCGGCCAGCCTGAAGAATTACTTCTGATGCGGCAAACCTGCCGAGATTTCGTCGATGATGTGATCCATCCGTTCGTGCGCGGCAATCCAGAGCGCGAATGGCTGTTCGATCCCGACAAAAGGTTTCCGCTGGAATTGTTGGAGGCCGCCGACAAAGTAGGTCTGCGGACCATTGGTGTGCCGGAGAAATTCGGCGGTGTTATGCTTGATCCGGAACACGAAGCTCAGACGCTTGCCATCATCTCAGAGGAAATGGGAAGGGGCGATTCCGGTTTCGCCGATAAGCTGGCTCAAAACTGGAAAATTTCGCGGCTTCTCAGGTTGACGGTGCCGGATCATCTACAGGAGAAATGGTTCCCGCGCCTGGTGGAGGATCCCTCTTTCCTGCTCGCCCATGCCCTGACTGAACCGCGGGGCGCCTCGGACCGGTGGCTGCCTTACAACGCGCCCAGCGCCAACATGGACACCAGGGCGATACTTGAAAACGGCCAGTGGGTACTCAACGGCCGCAAACATTTCATCAGTAACGGCTTCGACGCCAAGCTGTTCGTGGTTTACGCCAACACCAATCCAGAGGTCGGAATTCTTGACGGGTCCAGCAGTTTTTTGGTACCCCGCGATACACCGGGCCTGACCGTGGCGCGCTGCAACGAAACCATGGGCGGGCGTTATATGAATAACGGTGAGATCGTTTTCGACGACTGCATGCTGCCCGAAGACCATCTGCTGATCAGGGACACGGCGTTGCAAAAGAAGACCGACACCTATTCCAACCCGGGCAGAATTATTCAGGCCGCCAAGAATTTAGGTGTCGGCGTTGCCGCCTTCGATGATACGGCGGCCTATGTCCAGGAATATGTGCAGGGCGGGCGGCCCCTTATCCAGCACCAGGCCGTGGCCGTGCGTCTTGCCGATATGGCCATCAAGTTGGAATCAGTGCGCTGCTTCCTGCGCCAGACCGCACAGGCTCTGGATGCCGGCGTCGCCGAGGCCGGTCAGATGATTACCATGCTCAAGGTGCACGCCTCAGAGGAAGTTCTGAAGGTCTGTCAGCAGGCCATGGAACTGCATGGCGGCGCCGGCACCATGTTGGAAATGGGTATCGAAAAGCACTTCCGCGATGCCGCCATGTTCCCCCATATGGACGGTACCGTGGACATCTCCAGTTTCAAGATCATAAAATCCATGTTCCCCTGCACCGCCGGCACCTACGCCGGTCCGGAAACCGATCTCAAGTCATAGGTCGTCGTTAAGTCAGCGGAGGCCAAACAGTTGCACTCAAACAATTCAATTAGTTTGGCCAGTGCTAGATTTGACGAGGTGAAGCGGGTCACATTGCGGCCCTTTGTGATTCCCGTCTACTATTGCCGGAAAAGATAATGAGGTGGCGATGAAACTATCAATCATATTGTATGGACTGTATTTGCTGCTTCGTATTGCGGCAGCAAGAAATCCAGCATTCAGAAAGCGTCTGTCGGAGAAGTCTTTTACCGCCCAAATTCGAACCAAGGACGGAGGGATCGGCCGGTGGTACAGGTTCGGCCGAGGGGTGCGGTCAAAAACCGGCCTCAATCCAGATGCTGAAGTCGTTCTCTCCTTTCAGAATGCCAGGGTCGGCGCACGTCTGCTGACGCCTCCGGTGGATTGGTTGGAGCAGACTAGCGCCCAGAAAAATTTTGATCTGACATTGGAGGGTCCGGATGAGCTTACTTATTGGTTTGCCCAGACTCTGATGATTGCCCAGCGTGTTGGTTGGAAATTCGGTACTGATCTTGGGGAAGGTGTTACACGCTACACCAACATGACCAACGGTGGGCCTTGTTTCGTTTACGTTAGGGACAGCAAAATCCTGCGCACGACGCCAATAGAGTTTGACGCAACCGATCCCGATCCCTGGACCATTGAGGCGCGCGGCCAGCACCTGACGCCGCCACGCAAAACGACAATGAGCCCGCATGGGCAAAACTGGAAATCCATGGTCTATTCTCCCGACCGGCTGCTGTACCCGATGAAGCGGATTGATTTCGATCCCAGTGGCGAGCGCAATCCGCAGAACCGGGGCAAATCGAAATACGAGCGTATTAGCTGGGACGAAGCTGCCGATATTGTCGGTGCTGAAATCAAAAGAATGAATGCCGAGCATGGCCGTGGTGCCATTACCTTCAACCACGGTTCGCACCATAGCTGGGGAAATATTGGTTATCTGTTCAGCACCTTGGTCCGGTTTGCCAATCTGGTGGGCCACACCAAAATTGTTCACAATCCGGATAGCTGGGAAGGATGGTACTGGGGCGCCATGCATCATTGGGGCAATTCCATGCGGCTCGGGCTCGGTGAAGCCTACGGCACGGTGGAGGATTTGCTCAAAGAGGCCGAGATGGTGGTGTTCTGGTCGAGTGATCCCGAATCAACGTCGGGTATTTACGGCGGACAGGAAGGCACCATCCGTCGGAGCTGGCTGAAAAAGCTCGGTATCAAGGTCGTTCACATCGACCCTTATTTTAACCATACAGCGGCTTTTCTCGGCGGCAAATGGCTGGCCCCACAACCCGGGACCGACACCGCTTTGGCGTTGGCCATAGCATATGTGTGGATCACCGAGGGTTTGTACGACAAAGACTTCATCGCCAACCGCACCGTCGGTTTCGGCGTTTGGCGGGACTACATCCTTGGTCGGGATGACGGGATTGCCAAGACGCCAGAGTGGCAGGAAGGGGAAACCAGTATTCGCGCCCGTGTCGTGCGGGCTTTGGCGCGGGAGTGGGGATCCAAAAAGACCTATCTCGGTGCCGGAGGCTTGGGCATGGGCTGGGGCGGCGCCTGCCGCAACGCCAGCGGTATTCGCTGGGCACGCGCCATGGTCTGTCTGCTGGCCATGCAGGGGTTGGGCCGGCCCGGCGTGAATATGGGCAATCTTCAATGGGGCACACCGATCGATCTATCCTTTTGGTTTCCCGGCTACGGCGACGGCGGCATATCGGGTGATTTGCAGAATACGGCGTTGGCCATCCAGCTTTACCAGCGCATGCCGCAGCTTCCTACCGCCAACACCTCGATGCAGAAAATACCGCGGGTTCAACTGCCCGAAGCGATCATCAATGGAAAAGTCGAAGGGTATCCTCGGGACGGATTGTCGCTTGAAGGTCAGTTCGCAAAAATCAGATACCCGGCACCGGCCCATTCTCCGGTCCGCATGCTCTACAAATACGGCGGAACAAATCTGGGGACCATGCCCAATTCCAGCCGCTATATCGATATGTATCGCTCGCCTAATCTCGAATTCGTCGTCAATCAATCCATCTGGATGGAAGGCGAGGCAAAGTTCGCTGACATTATTCTGCCCGCCTGCACCAATTTTGAACGCTGGGATATGAGCGAATGGAGCGGATTTGGCGGCTACGGTCATCATGGTCAAAGCCAGGTGAACAACCGGGTGATCATGCTCCAGCATAAATGCATTGAACCACTCGGTGAATCTAAATCGGACTACGATATTTTTGTGGAAATATCGAAACGGTTGGGTCTCAGTGCCTATTTTTCAGAAGGCATGAGCGATCTGGATTGGGCCAAACGCATGTTTGACGCATCGGACCTGCCGACCATTACCAATTGGAAGGATTTTCGCCGGAAAGGTTATGCCGTAATTGCGGCACCTCCGCCGGCCGAACGCCCGCCGGTCGCTTTCAACTGGTTTTACGAAGGCCGCAAGAAGGATGCGCCGGAGCCCTATCCGCCACCGTCCGAGTACAAGGAAGAATTTCTGCAGGGGTTGCAGACGCCTTCCGGCAAGTTCGAGTTTGAATGCAACTCTTTGAAAGCGTTCGACCCGGATGATGAAGAGCGGCCAGCTATTCTCAAATATGCGGCGCCATGGGAAGGGCCGGGAAGCGAGGGTTTTGATAAATTTCCTTTGCAATTGATGTCGCCCCATCCCCGTTTCAGCTTTCACACCCAAGGCGACGGCAAGGATAGCTATATCAACGATATCGAAGATCATCGCGTTCTAATCGACGGCCATTACTATCTGGTCCTGAGATTAAACCCGCGGGATGCCGAGGCGCGCGGTATCAAGCGGCATGATCTGGTCCGGGTTTTTAATGACCGGGGGGCGGTGATCTGCGCCGCTGAACTCACCGAGCGCATTCTTCCCGGCATCATTCACGGTTATGAGTCTTCTGCTGTCTATGAGCGGCTGGATGATGCGAAAGACGCTCCCGAACATGGGGGGTGTTTAAATTTGCTCACCCCGGAACGTTCGCAGATCAGACAAGCCGAAGCCATGGCCCCAGGATTATGCTTGGTTGAGGTCGAAGCCTGGACCGACCGAGTCGGAAAGGGTGCGGGTTAGGCTGAGGACCATAGACATTATTGGAGGAAAATATATATGCAGGGAAAAATCGCCTTAGAAGAACACTTCGCCATGGAAGACACGTTGTCTGACTTGGAAAGGCGCTTAAGCGATAACGGGGATTGGGCTGATACGCGTCGCCGCCTGCTTGATATTCAAAAATTGCGGCTTGAAGAAATGGACCGCAACGGAATTGAAATGGTCATTCTGTCTCATACGGCACCGGGCATTCAGGAACTTCTCGATACCGGCGAAGCCGTTGATTTGTCCCAGCGGGCTAATGATCTGCTGGCCGAAGAAATCGCCCGCCATCCCGACCGGTTTGCCGGCTTTGCCGCCTTGCCCATGCAGGACCCGGAGGCGGCCATTATCGAACTGACACGGTGCATCAAGGATCTGGGCTTTAAGGGAGCGCTGGTCAACGGCTTTACCCAGAAGGATGTGCCCGATTCAGTGATTTTTTACGATATACCCGAATACCGTCCTTTCTGGGCGGTGCTGAATGAATTCGATCTGCCGTTTTACATGCATCCGCGCACGTCCATCGCCAGCCGGTCGCAACATTACGAAGGCCATCCCTGGCTGTTCAGCTCCGCCTGGGGGTTTTCGGTCGAAGCCTCGATCCATTCGCTCAGACTCATAGGCTCGGGCCTGTTTGAAGAGTTGCCCAAGCTACAGATTGTGCTCGGCCATCTCGGAGAGCGCATTCCCTTCGACATGTGGCGGTTGGATCACCGTATTGAAAGACAGCCCTGCGGTTATTCACTGCCGCAGCCCATGAGTTACTATCTCCGCAACAATTTTCATCTGACCACCAGCGGTAATTTCTACGAACCGGTATTTAATTTTACCCTGGCCGAAATGGGTGTCGACCGGCTGATGTTTTCTGTCGACTACCCTTATGAAGATATGATCGAAGGGGCCGCATGGTTCGATCAATTGGAAATGGCAAAGGAAACCCGGCAGAAGGTCGGGCGCACCAATGCCGTCGATCTGTTCAAACTGAACCTGACTTGATCAGTCCCCGATGGCCACGCCTTCCCGCCTGGGGTCGGCGCCGCCAGTGAGGATACCGTCCTTACCGATGGCGATGCCATGCAGACCACTGGTGAGGTCGGCCAGCCGCACTTTGTGCCCGAGGGCCTCCAAAGGTGCTTTGAGAACCGCCAAAGCAGAGCCTTTTTCCAGATCGGTGACGCCGTTGCGGTTGACGAAATGGGGTAGATCAATGGCCGCCTGGATATTCATTTTCCAGTCCAGCATGGCAATCAGGGTTTTGGCGACGTAGCCGATAATCCGCGACCCGCCGGGCGACCCCACCGCCAGGACCAATTTGCCGCTGCCGTCGGTCACCAGGAACGGGCTCATGGAGGATCGGGGGCGTTTGCCCCCTTGAACGCTGTTGGCGACCGCCTTGCCTTTCACGATGGGCAAAAAGGAAAAATCGGTCAGCTGATTGTTGAGCAAAAAGCCCCGCACCATGAGGCGTGATCCAAACATGTTTTCGATGCTCGACGTCATGGATACCGCATTGCCATTACCGTCGACAATGCTGATATGTGAGGTTGAGACACCCTCATGGCCCCGGGCGGGGCCGAACAAGTGAGCAGTTTTACCGCCTGGATCGCCGGGTGTCGCCTTACCCATGCTTTTGTCCGGTGAAATTGCCTTGGCTCTTTTGGCCAGGTATCCCGGATCAATCAGGCCATTGGTGGGAACGCTGACAAAATCAGCATCGGCCAGATAGGTGTTGCGGTCGGCGAAAGCTAGCCGGCTGGCTTCGGCAATCAGGTGAACAGCTTCGGCGCTGCCGGGCTCCAGTTTGACGAGATCGACGCCGTGCAAAAGACCCAGAATCTGCAATGTCGTAACGCCCCCGGAGGTGGGTGGTGGCATGCCGCAGACCAGCCACATGCGGTAAAAAGAACAGATTGGGATGCGTTTCTTAGCCTCATAGTCACGGAGGTCGGAAACCTCCATGCGGCCCGGATTGATCAGGGATTTCCTAACGGCCCGAACGATATCGCGGGCAATTTCGCCGGTGTAAAACGCCCTGGCGCCGCCTTTGGCGATGGTTCGAAAAGTATCCGCCAGCGGCTTGTTGACTAGCCGCGCGCCGACTTGCAGCGGTTTTCCGTCCTTGCCGAAGAACAGGTCGATGGTGTCGAAAAACTTCCTGAG